>NZ_DAOMFK010000007.1:0-45386 GCF_035429765.1 Nocardioides sp.
TGCCGCCGCGGGTGCGGCTGCCGCAGCCGGCGCGGGGGCCTTGGCGGCAGCGGCTGCGGCCTTGGCAGCGGCGTCCGCCTTCAGCTTCTCGCCGTACTCCTTCTTGAACCGCATCTCGACGGGGAGCTCGACCGTCGAGGACGGGGACTTGACGAACTCACCCATCTCCTTGAGCTTCTCGAGAACGAACTTGCTCTCGACGCCGTACTCCTTGGCGAGTTCGTGGACTCGGGTCTTAGCCACAATGCTCCTTCTGGCCCGAGTCCCGAGCCCCCGGGCGGGAGCGGGATCAGCGGACCGCTAGTGGTGGTGCAAACTCATCGGTCAGTACTCATCGAGTGCTCATGAGCTGCTGCTCCAGTTCCTGGTCGGTTCACACGTCTGGTGAGGGTGGGGGCGAGGAGAGGTAGTCGCTCACCGGCTCGGTGGCCAGCCCCGTCCCGACCCTGAGGGCCCGGGCGAAGGCTCGCCGTCGCACCGCGAGCTCGTAACACGCGACCGAGGGGTGCAGGTGCGCCCCACGACCTGGTGCGGTGGCGCCGGGATCGGGCACCACGGCCGGTCGACCGTGCGTGTCCGAGCCTGCCACCACCCGCAGCAACTCGCCCTTGGCGGCACGCTCCCGACACCCCACGCAAGTCCGTACCGGACCGGAGGCAGGGGAAGTCGGAGGGCGAGCCACTTCGCCCTACCTTACCGGGTGCCGCGGCGGATTGCCGAATGCGGCGCCTGGGCGCACGGACCGGTCGGGCGGAGCCAGAGGGCTCAGCCCGGTTCCTCGGCCTCGTCGGAGCGGATGTCGATGCGCCACCCGGTGAGCCGTGCCGCGAGCCTGGCGTTCTGGCCCTCCTTGCCGATGGCCAGCGACAGCTGGAAGTCGGGGACGACCACCCGTGCCGAGCGGCCCTCGAGGGAGACCACCTCCACCTGGGTGACCTGCGCCGGGGACAGGGCGTGCGCCACCAGCTCGGCCGGGTCGTCGGACCAGTCGACGATGTCGATCTTCTCGCCGTGCAGCTCGGCCATCACGTTGCGCACCCGCTGTCCCATCGGGCCGATGCAGGCCCCCTTGGCGTTGACGCCGGGCACGGTGGAGCGTACGGCGATCTTGGTGCGGTGCCCGGCCTCGCGCGCGATCGCCGCGATCTCCACGGTGCCGTCGGCGATCTCGGGCACCTCCAGCGCGAACAGCTTCCGCACCAGCCCCGGGTGGGACCGGGAGAGGGTGATCTGGGGTCCGCGCATCCCCTTGCGGACCGAGATCACCAGGCACTTGATCCGGGTGCCGTGGTCGTAGGTCTCCCCCGCCACCCGCTCCCCGGACGGGAGCAGCGCCTCCAGCTTCCCCAGGTCCACCATCACGTCGTCGGGGTTGCGCCCCTGCTGGATGATCCCGGAGACGATGTCGCCCTCCTTGCCCGAGAACTCGCCGTAGCGGATCTCGTCCTCCGCGTCGCGGAGCCTTTGGAGCATGATCTGCTTGGCGGTGGTCGCGGCGATCCGGCCGAACCCCTCGGGCGTGTCGTCGTACTCCCCGAGCTGGTTGCCCTCCTCGTCGAGCTCGGCGGCCAGCACGCTGACGTGGCCGGTCTTGCGGTCCAGCGTGACCCGCGCCTGCTCCCGGGCCCCCGGTGTCTTGTGGTACGCCGTGAGGAGCGCCTGCTCGATCGCGTCGACGAGCACGTCGAAGGAGATCTCCTTCTCACGTTCCAGCATCCTCAGGATGCTCAGGTCGATGTCCATCACGGCTCCTCTGTCGTGCGACGGGGGTTGAACTCGATCTGAACCTGGGCCTTGACGACGTCGGCGTAGCCCACCTCATGCTCCGTCCCGTCCACCGCGAGCCGCACCGCGGAGTCCGTGGCCTGGCCGATCCGGCCGGTGAGCGTCGTCCCCCCGGCAAGGGTCACCCGCACCAGCCGGCCCGCGTTGCGCCGCCAGTGCCGCGGCTCCGTGAGCGGTCGGTCCACACCGCGGGAGGTGACCTCGAGGGTGTAGGGCTGCTCTCCGAGAACGTCGGAGGCGTCGAGCACCGCGGAGACGACGCGGGTGGCCTCCGCCACGTCGTCGAGGGTCACCCCGCCGTCCTTGTCGACGGCGACCCGCAGCACCCGGCGCCGCCCGGCCGGGGTCAGCTCGACCGCCTCCACGTCCAGACCGAGCTCCGCGAGCGGGCCGGCCACCTCCGCCTGGACACGGTCCCGCGCGGCAGCGGCACTGCCCCGGGTGTCTGATGAGCTCACGGGTGGCGACCTCCTGTGCTGTTGTCGAGCACCACGATAGCCGCCTGTCCGGCGTCCCCTCCTGCGCAGAACGGCTAGGTCGGCACGGGGATAGGGTCGAGGCCATGCCAGCGAGCGCCGTCCCCAGGGCCACCCGGCGGGCTGCCGTGCTCGGTGCGCTCACGGGCGCCCTGCTGACCGGCTGCGACCTCGACCTGCCCGGGTCCTCCAGCGACGGCACCGCCTCCCCGGCGCCGTCCCCGGACCTGGAGCTGGCCGACGCGGCACTCGCGGCGACCGACCAGGCGCTGGCGCTGGTCACCGCCGTCCGGAGCGCCCACCCGGCGCTGAGGTCCCGGCTGGACCCCCTCGTGGCCCTGCACCGGGCCCACGGGCAGGTGCTCACCGACACCGGCGCCAGTGCACCACCGTCGTCCCCCGTCCCGGTGCCCCGCCGGTCGGGCCAGGCGCTGCGCCAGGTCCGGGCCCGGGAACAAGGGCTCCAGCTCGACCTGGCGGGATGGTCGGTGGCGGCCCAGGACGGCGCTCTGGCCCGCCTGCTGGCCGTGCTGTCGGCCGGCGTGGCCCAGCAGCTGGCGGACCCGGGCGGAGCGCTGCGGTGACCGAGGCGCAGCAGGCCACGCTCGCCGCGGAGCACGCGGCCGTGTACACCTACGGCGTGCTCGGGGGCCGGGCCTCGGCGCTCGGGAACACTCCACTCCAGGCCCAGGTCTCAGCGGCCTACGGCGTCCACCGGGCTCGGCGCGACGCGCTCGTCCGCGCCGTCCGGGACCAGGGGGGCGAGCCCGTGGCGGCGGCGCCGGCGTACGACGTCACCCCGATGCCGGTGACCACGGCCCAGGTGCGCCGGTCGGCCCAGGAGGTGGAGGCAGCCACCGCGGAGGCCTACGCGAGCCTGGTGGCCGCGACCACGGGGGGTCAGCGGGAGTGGGCGGTCCAGGGGCTGACCGACGCGGCGGTGCGGGAGGTCGGCTTCGGCGCGGCACCAGAGGCCTTTCCCGGTGCCGGGGAGCTCGGCAGCCGCTGAGCTCCCCGGCCACCGGGGCCGGGCGGGCCATGGGGGGTGGCCCGGTCTCTCGGGCCGTGGGGGATGGCCCGGAGCTACAGCGGTCCGCGAGCTTGCCTTCCGAGGAAGTCCCGAGATCTCCCCCGGAATACAAGTCCGCGGACCGTTGCGTAGAACCCGTGTCCGGGTCCTCGGTCCTCGCCGGCCCGAGCCCGGCGTGAACCGCGGTGGTCCGCATCGGCCCGAGCCCGATTTGAACCGTTTTGCCGGTTCTTGTCGGCCCGAGCCCGACGTGAACCGTCATGCAAAATGGTGCAACACGGAAGGGGTTCCTCGCCATCTTTGGCGGGTGCACAAACTTGCGTTGCGTGTTCCTGCAACTATGCCGTTTCGTGACCTTCGGTCCGACGGCCGCGGCGCCGCCCCTGGGCCGGGACCGACAGGGAGGGTCTGCAGCCTCCATCGGGGGCGGTCCCACAGGGCTCCGGACGCCCCCGAAGTGAGGGTCTGCACGCGAGATCTGGATCACACCCTAGAGGGTCAGGTGACGGATTCGCTAGCCCCGACACGCCGCGACACGCCGAAAAGACGCGGAAACAGCGCGACCACCACGGGATCCGCACTGGTCGAGCCGATCGGGGCCAGGCCCCGGCGCAGGCCATGGCCGGCCGACCGGAGCGTCCGCCGGGACACTCCGCGGTCCCTCCCCCCGACCGCAACACCCCCACCGGTTGCCGCGCCCCGCCCGATGGCACGGTGACCGATGCGGGTGGCCGGCGCGCGGTGCTCGCCGCCGGAATGGTCCAGACCACGCGGCCGCAGGGCTGGACAGTCGGGGGCAGGCGACCCCGGAGGTCACCTGACGACGGCCACCAGGTGGTCGACCGCCGCGTCCAGCAGCACGTTCTCCCGCTCCCCGGTGGCACGGTCCTTGACCTCGACCACGCCGTCGGCCAGGCCCCGGCCCACCACCACGATCGTCGGCACGCCGATCAGCTCGGCGTCCTTGAACTTGACCCCGGGCGAGACCTTGGGCCGGTCGTCGTAGAGCACCTGGACGCCGCGGCCGTCCAGGTCGGCGGCGAGCCGGGCGGCCGTCTCGAAGACCGCCGGGTCCTTGCCGGTCGCGACCAGGTGCACGTCGGCGGGTGCCACCTCGCGGGGCCAGCACAGCCCGAGCTCGTCGAGGGTGTTCTCCGCGATCGCCGCCACGGCCCGGGACGGGCCGATCCCGTAGGACCCCATGGTCACCGTGACGAGCTTGCCGTGCTCGTCGAGCACCTGCAGCCCGAGCGCCTCGGCGTACTTGCGGCCGAGCTGGAAGATGTGGCCCATCTCGATCCCCCGGGCCGACTGCAGGGTGCCGTCCGCACAGTGGGGGCACGGGTCGCCGTCGCGGACCTCGGCCGCCTCGATGGTGCCGTCGGGCGTGAAGTCGCGCCCGGCGACCAGGTCCAGGGCGTGGGACCCGTCGACGTCGGCACCGGTCACCCAGCGCGTCCCCTCGACCACCCGGGGGTCCACCAGGTAGCGGATCCCCGAGGCGTTCTGCTCCCCCAGCGCGCCCGGGCCGATGTAGCCCTTGACCAGCGCGGGGTGGCGGGCGAACTCCGCCTCGTCCATCGGCTCGACCTCGATCGGCTCGAGCTGGCCCTCGAGCCGCTTCTGGTCCACCTCCCGGTCCCCGGGCACCCCGATCGCCAGCGGCTCCCGGGTGCCATCGGGGTGCTTGAGGACCACCAGGACGTTCTTGAGCGTGTCACCGGCGGTCCAGGCCCGGTCGGCGCGGGGGTACTCCTCGTTGAGGTGGTCGACCAGCGTCTGGATCGTGGGGGTGTCCGGTGTGGCCTCGGCGTGGGCGGCCGGCAGTCCGTCGTACGGCGTGGGGAGCGGCGCACGCACCTCGACAGCCTCGACGTTGGCGGCGTAGTCGCACGCCGTGCAGCGCACGTAGGTGTCCTCGCCCACCTCCGCCCGGGCCAGGAACTCCTCGGACCTCGAGCCCCCCATCGCGCCGGAGGTGGCCTTGACGATGACGTACTCGAACCCGAGCCGGTCGAAGATCCGGACGTAGGCGTCCCGGTGGGCCTGGTACGACGCGTCCAGGCCGGCGTCGTCGACGTCGAAGGAGTAGGAGTCCTTCATCACGAACTCCCTGCCGCGCAGCAGCCCGGCGCGCGGCCTGGCCTCGTCGCGGTACTTGGTCTGGATCTGGTACAGCCAGAGGGGGAGGTCGTTGTGGGAGGAGTAGAGGTCCTTGACCACGAGGGTGAACATCTCCTCGTGCGTGGGGCCGAGCAGGTAGTCGTTGCCCTTGCGGTCCTTGAGCCGGAAGATCCCTTCGCCGTACTCGGTCCAGCGCCCCGACGCGTCGTAGGGCTCACGCGGCAGCAGCGCCGGGAAGTGCACCTCCTGGGCGCCGATGGCGTCCATCTCGTCCCGGATGACCTGCTCGATCCGGCGCAGCACGCGGTAGCCCAGCGGCAACCAGGTGTACAGCCCCGGCGACACCCGGCGGATGTAGCCGGCGCGGACCAGCAGCCGGTGGCTGGGCACCTCGGCGTCGGCGGGGTCCTCGCGCAGGGTGCGGACGAAGAGCGTGGACATGCGAAGGATCATCGGGGTCCCCGCGGAAGCGTGAGCGCAGCGAGCGGTTGCGTGGGGTGGGTCATGCGCGCAAGGCTACTTGCGCGCATGCTGCGGCAGCGAACCCGTCGGGGGGCGGAGGTGGTCAGAACATGATGGTCGAGAACCGGGCCGTCTCGACGAAGCCGACCCTGTCGTACGCCGCTCGCGCAGGGGTGTTCCAGTCGTTGACGTAGAGCGAGACGACCGGGGCGATGGAGCGCTGCACCGCCGCCACCACCGCCGCCATGCCAGCGGTCGCCAGCCCCTCGCCCCGCCGGTCCGGAGGCACCCAGACCCCCTGCACCTGGGCGGCGTAGGGGGTGGCGCACGCGACCTCGGCCTTGAACACCAGCCGTCCCTCGTCGAAGCGTGCGAACGACCAGCCGCGGGCGATCAGCTGCAGGGTGCGGGCGCGGTACAGGTCGCGGCCACCGCCCGCCTCCGGTGAGATCCCGACCTCCTCGGTGTACATCGCGACACAGGCCGGGTAGAGCTCGTCGAGGTCGGCGCGGGTGGTCGGTCGCACGAAGGGGTCCGGCGCCACCGCCGGAGCCCGGTCGATGGCCAGGTGCGGCTGGTTCCAGCGGATCTCCCGTGGCCGTCCCCAGCGGGCCCGGACGCTCTGCCACAGCGCTGAGACCGCGTCGTGGGGACCGACGATCGTCGCCACCCCGCAGCCGTGGCGCAGCGCCCGCGCGCCGAACGCCGCCGCGTCCTCGGGACCGCACTGCACCGGCACCAGGTTGGCTCCCACGTGGCACGCGGCGGTCAGCAGACCGTCGGTGTAGCGCCCCCACACCTCCCCGCCCAGCCAGCGGGGGTCCAGCCGGGTCATCCGGGCGCGGTAGTCGGCGAACACGTTGACGACCGGGTCCTGCTCGGCGAGCGCCAGGAACTGGTCGAGGTCGTCGCCTCCCAGAACCCGGACCCCGTGCCGCGAGGTCAGCACGGTCCCGCCCCGGCGGCGGGCAGCGCGAGGCGGTGCACGGTGGTCGTCCCGGGGGCAGCGCCGACCGTCCAGCCGTGGTCCGCCCCGGGCCGGGCCCGCGTGGTGTGCGCGTCACCGGCGGCGAACGCCTCCACCACTCCCCCGTCCACGAGGACCCGGGCGGGGTCCTGGGGCGACCCGTGCACCTCCACCACCGTGCGACCGTCCAGCTCCAGCCGCACCGCACCGGTGGCGACAACCTCGAAGGCCGGCAGCCCGAGCGGTCCGCCGCCCGGGTCGGCCACCGCCCCGGCCCGAAGCCCCGTGAGCTCGGCCGCCGGCACCATCACCACGCGATCCTCGCGCACCCGCAGCTCGCGGGGGAAGGTCAACGCGCCGGCCCACCCCGACCGGCGGCACTCCTCCTCGGTGCGGGCGGTCTCCATGGCCCAGCCCCACACCAGCGTGCGCTCCCGGTCGGGGAGCAGCTGCGGGGCGTACCAGGCCGGCCCGGAGTCGAGCACACCACCGGCGACGGGCTGGAACCGCAACCCGCCCGGGTGCTCCTCCAGGTCGCCCAGGAACCACCGCGACCCGGCGAGGACGTCGCGGGTCGGGCTGCTGCGCCACAGGGACACGACCAGCACCCAGCGGCCGTCCACCTGGACCAGGTTGGGGCACTCCCAGATCTCGGCGGCGGCCAGCGTGGCCACCCACGGGTCGGCGTCGTCCAGCAGGGTGCCGCGGGCCACCCAGCGGGCCAGGTCCGTGCACTCGTGCACCAGCAGGGACGGGCGCCCGCCACGGTCCCCCGCCCCCTGCACGGCGTACCGGCGCCCGGCGTAGCGGAACACGAACGGGTCCCGCACCTGGCCCGGACCCGCCGCTGCGGCCCCGAGAGGCGCGGCCCGCCGCCCCCAGCGGACCAGGGTCCGGTCGCTGCGGGCCGTGGCCACGGTGGCCTCGGCCGGGTCGCCGGGCATCGCGGTGTAGACCGCGACCGGTGTGCCGGCGTCCTCGACGACGCACCCGCTCCAGCAGCCGGCCGCGTCGGGGCCGCCCGGCCGGGGCCGCAGCGCGACCGGGTGCTCCTGCCACCGCAGCAGGTCGGTGGAGCTCACGTGGCCCCAGCAGATGTCTCCGTGCACCCCGGCGGCGGGGTTGTGCTGGAAGAAGACGTGCCAGGTCCCGTCGACCCGGCACAGGCCGTTGGGGTCGTTGACCCACCCGCTCGCCGGCCGGATGTGCAGCGCGGGGTAGCCGGGATCCACGGGTCAGGTCACCGTGACCTGGGCCTCGGCCCCCTCGACCGGCTCCATCTCCTCGGCGAGTCGCAGGGCCTCCTCGATGAGGGTCTCGACGATCTGGGCCTCGGGGACGGTCTTGATGACCTCGCCCTTGACGAAGATCTGGCCCTTGCCGTTGCCCGAGGCGACACCGAGGTCGGCCTCACGGGCCTCTCCGGGCCCGTTGACCACGCACCCCATGACCGCGACCCGCAGCGGCACCTCCATCCCCTCCAGGCCCGCGGTGACCTGGTCGGCGAGCTTGTAGACGTCGACCTGGGCGCGCCCGCACGAGGGGCACGAGACGATCTCCAGCCGCCGGGGGCGCAGGTTGAGGGACTCGAGGATCTGCAGGCCGACCTTGACCTCCTCGACCGGCGGGGCCGACAGCGAGACCCGGATCGTGTCGCCGATGCCGCGGGACAGCAAGGCGCCGAACGCCACCGACGACTTGATGGTCCCCTGGAAGGCGGGGCCCGCCTCGGTCACGCCGAGGTGCAGCGGCCAGTCACCGGCCCGGGCCAGCAGCTCGTAGGCCCGCACCATCACCACGGGGTCGTTGTGCTTGACCGAGATCTTGAAGTCGTGGAAGTCGTGCTCCTCGAACAGGCTTGCCTCCCACACCGCCGACTCGACCAGCGCCTCGGGGGTCGCCTTTCCGTGCTTGGCCAGCAACCGCTTGTCGAGGCTGCCGGCGTTCACCCCGATGCGGATCGAGGTGCCGTGGTCCTTCGCGGCGGCGGCGATCTGCTTGACCTGGTCGTCGAAGGCCCGGATGTTGCCGGGGTTCACCCGGACGCCGGCGCAGCCGGCCTCGATGGCGGCGAAGACGTACTTCGGCTGGAAGTGGATGTCGGCGATCACCGGGATCTGGGAGTGCCGCGCGATCTCGGGCAGCGCGTCGGCGTCGTCCTGGCTGGGACAGGCGACCCGCACGATGTCACAGCCCGCGGCGGTGAGCTCGGCGATCTGCTGGAGGGTGGCGTTCACGTCGGCCGTCAGCGTGGTCGTCATCGACTGCACCGAGATCGGTGACTCGCTGCCGACCCCCACCTTGCCGACCCGGATCTGGCGTGTGGGGCGGCGCGTGGCCAGAACGGGGGGTGGCAGTGCGGGCATGCCCAGGCCGACGGACGTCATGGTCCTCAGACTACTGGCGGGGCTCCGCTCACCGGGCCGTCGGGAAGTGGAAGCTGGCCTCGCTGGCATGGGCCGGGGCCGGCCAGCGGCTGGTGACGACCTTGGCCCGGGTGTAGAAGCCGACGCCCTCGGGGCCGTGCACGTGCGTGTCCCCGAACAGCGAGTCCTTCCAGCCGCCGAAGGAGTAGAACGCCATGGGGACCGGCACCGGCACGTTGATGCCGATCATGCCCACGTGGACGCCGCGCTGGAAGCGGCGGGCGGCCTCCCCGGAGGAGGTGAAGAGCGCGGTGCCGTTGCCGTAGGGGTTGGCGTTGATCAGCGCGATCGCCTCGTCGACGGAGTCGGCGCGGACCACCGAGAGCACCGGCCCGAAGATCTCCTGCTGGTAGACCTCCATGCCCGTCTCGACCCGGTCGATGACCGTGGGGCCCACGAAGAACCCGTTCTCGTGACCGGGGACGACGTACCCCCGGCCGTCGACCGCGACGGACGCCCCCTGCTGCTCCCCGGAGTCGATCAGCCCGACGATGCGCTCCTGGGCGGCCCGGGTGACCACCGGCCCCATCTCGGCCCCGGCCTCACGCCCGGGCCCGACCTTGACCGCCCTGGCCCGCTCGCTGACGGCCTCGACCACGCGCTCGGCCCCGGCACCGACGGCGACCGCCGCCGAGATCGCCATGCACCGCTCCCCTGCCGACCCGAACGCGGCCGCGGCGAGGTGGTCGGCGGCGAAGTCGAGGTCGGCGTCGGGCAGCACGACCGCGTGGTTCTTCGCCCCACCCAGCGCCTGGACCCGCTTGCCGGCCGCCGTCCCGCGCTCGTGGATGTAGCGCGCGATCGGCGTGGAGCCCACGAACGACACCGCGGAGACCCGCGGGGAGTCCAGGAGGGCGTCGACGGCGACCTTGTCACCGTGGACCACGTTGAACACCCCGTCGGGCAGGCCGGCCTGCTGCCAGAGCTCGGCCAGGATCAGCGACGCCGACGGGTCGCGCTCGCTGGGCTTGAGCACGAAGGTGTTCCCGCACGCGATCGCGACCGGGAACATCCACATCGGCACCATCGCGGGGAAGTTGAACGGGGTGATCCCCGCCACCACCCCCAGCGGCTCCCGGAAGGAGAAGCTGTCCACGCCGGTGGAGACCTGGTCGGAGTAGGCGCCCTTGAGCAGGTGGGGGATGCCGCAGGCGAACTCGACGACCTCCAGGCCGCGCTGGACCTCGCCCAGCGCGTCGGAGAGGACCTTGCCGTGCTCGTCGGTGATGGCCTCCGCGATCCGGGCGGCGTGGGCGTTGACCAGCTCGCGGAAGGCGAACATCACCTTGGTCCGGGCGCTGACCGACGTCTGGGACCAGTCGGGGAACGCGTCCCAGGCGGCGGCGATGGCAGCCTCGACGTCGGCGACCGACCCGAGCACCACCTCCGTCGGGGACTCACCGGTGGCGGGGTTGAAGACGGGGGCGGTGCGGTCGGCGGAGCCGGTGGTCGCGGTGCCGCCGATCCAGTGCGGGATCGTGCTCACGGGAACCTCACTCGGGATGCGTGCTCGGGGTGGTGGCGGATGCCACCGGGACATGATGCCCGATCCCGGGGTGCGGCCCCTTCTAGGTGAGCCGAACGGGGACGACGATGTCGCCGACGATGAGCACCACGCCCATGATGAGCATGGCCGCGCCCACCACGTAGGCCACGGGCAGCAGCTTGGCGACGTCGACGTACCCGGGGTCCGGCCGGTTCCGCAACCGGGCCACGCCCCGCCGGACGGCCTCGTAGAGCGCGCCTGCGATGTGCCCGCCGTCCAGCGGCAGCAGGGGGATGAAGTTGAAGAGGCCGATGAACAGGTTGAAGCCCGCCACCAGGAGGAGCAGGAACACCGCCTTCTCGGTGCCGGCCAGCGAGTCCTCCGCTGTCACCTCGCCGGCGATCCGGCCGCCCCCGACGATGCTCACCGGGCTGTCGACCTGGCGTTCCTGCACGCCGGCGATGGCGAGGGCCACGCCCCACACCTTGGCCGGCAGCGACCCGAGCGCCTTGACCGTCTCGACCGTCATCGTGCCCATCTGGTCCAGGGTGTAGAGGGGTCCCCCGGTGTGCGGACCGTCGTCACGGGGCACCACACCCAGGAAGCCGACCTGGGTGAGCTTCTGGTCGGTGGGCGACGTGGGGAGCGCGGTCACCGTGGTGGAGGTTCGCACGGTGACCTTCTCGCCGTCCCGCAGCACGACGATCTCGGCCGTCCCGTCCTGGTTGGCCCGGATCTGCTCCTGGAGCGCGGGCCAGGTGGTGACGGGGACGCCGTTGACCTCGAGGAAGCGGTCGCCCACCTGGAGCCCGGCCTTCTTCGCGGGGGTCACCGGGTCGTCCGGGGTGCAGGCGCGGCCCTCCTCGGCGTACGGCACGACGCAGTCGAGCACGTCGCTGACCACGGGGGCGACGTCATGGTCGTTCGGGTTGCCGTAGGTCGCGAACACGCCGGTGAAGATGGCGAACGCGATGAGCACGTTCACCGTCGGCCCGGCCGCCATCACGGTGGCCTTCTTCCACCACGGCATCTTGTAGAACAGCCGGTCCACGTCCTCGGCGTGGATGTGCTCCCACTCCGCGGCCCGTGCGTCGGACACGAGCTGGGCGAACATGCCGGTGTTGGTCTTGCGCACCTTCACGTGCGGGGTGCCGTCGGCGTCGTACTCGACCTCGCCGAGGCCCTCGCCGCCGGGCGGCAGCATGCCGACGATCTTGACGTAGCCCCCCAGGGGGAACGCCTTCAGGCCGTACTCGGTCTCGCCGGCCCGCCGGCTCCACACCGTGCGCCCGAACCCGATGAAGTACTGCGTGACCTTGCCGCCGAACCGCTTCGCGGGGACCATGTGGCCCACCTCGTGCAGGCCGATCGAGACCAGGATGGCCAGCACGAACGCGACCACGCCGAGGGCGGCAAGCAGGCCGGTCATGCGGTGGGGCTCTCCCCTCGGATCAGGCGGGTGGCCGCGGCGCGGGCCCAGGCGTCGGCCGCGAGCACGTCGGCCACGGTGAGGTCGTGCTCGGACAAGGGTACGTCGTGGGCGGTGAGGACGGTGGCGATCGTCGGCACGATGTCGGTGAAGGGGAGACCGCCGGCGAGGAACGCCTCCACGCAGACCTCGTTGGCGGCGTTGAAGACGGCCGGGGCCGTGCCGCCGCGCCTCCCGGCGGTGCGGGCGAGGGAGACGGCCGGGAAGGCCGCGTCGTCGAGCGGGAAGAACTCCCAGGTCTGCGGCACCGACCAGTCCACCGGGGCCGCAGTGTCAGGCACCCGGTCCGGCCAGGTGAGGCCGAGCGCGATCGGGATCAGCATGGTCGGCGGGCTCGCCTGCACCATCGTCGACCCGTCGGTGAACTCCACCATGGAGTGCACCACGGACGTGGGGTGAACGACCACGCCGATCCGGTCGAGGTCGAGCCCGAAGAGCAGGTGCGCCTCGATCACCTCCAGCCCCTTGTTCACCAGCGTGGCCGAGTTGACCGTGATGACCCGGCCCATCGACCAGGTGGGGTGGGCAAGGGCCTGCTCGGGGGTGACCGTGGCCAGCCGGTCCGCCGCCCAGCCGCGGAACGGCCCCCCGGACGCGGTCAGCACCAGCCGGCGCACCTCCTCGGGTCGGCCGCCACGCAGGCACTGCGCCACCGCCGAGTGCTCGGAGTCCACCGGGACGATCTGCCCCGGCCGGGCCCTCGCGGTGACCAGCGGGCCGCCCACGATGAGCGACTCCTTGTTGGCGAGTGCCAGCGTGTTGCCGGCCTCGAGCGCCGCCAGCGTCGGCCGCAGCCCGACCGCGCCGGTGATCCCGTTGAGCACCACGTCGCACTCCAGCCCGGCGGCCGCCACGGACGCCTCCTCCCCGAGGCCGTGGTGGGCGGGGCCGAACTCGGCGACCTGCCGGTCGAACAGCTCGGGGTGGGACCCGCCCGCCGTCAGCCCGACCACCCGGAACCGGTCGGGGTTCGCGCGGACCAGGTCCAGGGCCTGGGTGCCGATGGATCCGGTCGAGCCGAGGATGACCACGTCGCGTCGCTGCACGACGTCATCCTCCCAGCCGGTCAGTCCCCGGGCCGCAGCACCGGGCGCAGGCTGTCCAGCACGGACTCGTCCTCGATGGTGGAGGGCACGGCGGCGTCCTTGCCGTCGGCGATCTCCCGCATGGTCTTGCGCAGGATCTTGCCGGAGCGGGTCTTGGGCAGCCCGTTCACGATGGTCACGTCCTTGAAGGAGGCCACCGCGCCGATCTCGTCGCGTACCAGCCGGACCAGCTCGGCCCGGATCTGCTCGGGGTCGGTGTCGATCCCCGCCTTGAGCACGATGAAGCCGCGGGGGTGCTGGCCCTTCAGGCTGTCGGCCACGCCGATGACCGCGCACTCGGCCACCGCCGGGTGCTGGGCGATCGCGGCCTCCATGCTTCCGGTGGAGAGGCGGTGGCCGGCCACGTTGATCACGTCGTCGGTCCGGCCCATCACGTAGAGGTAGCCGTCGGCGTCGACGTATCCCCCGTCGCCGGAGAGGTAGAACCCGTCGAAGGCGGAGAGGTACGACGCGACGTACCGCTCGTCGTCACCCCACAGGGTGGGCAGCGTGCCCGGCGGGAGCGGCAGCCGGACGCAGATCGAGCCCTCCGTCCCGGGTGGGACCTCGGCCCCGCGCTCGTCGAGGACCTGGACGTCGTACCCGGGCACCGGCACGGACGGCGAGCCCGGCTTGATCGGCATCGGCTCCAGTCCTCGGAGGTTGGCCGCGATGGGCCAGCCGGTCTCGGTCTGCCACCAGTTGTCCACCACCGGCACGCCCAGGTGGTCGCTGGCCCAGTGGTAGGTGTCGGGGTCCAGCCGCTCCCCCGCCAGGAACAGCGTGTCGAGGCAGGCGAGGTCGTAGCCGGCCAGGAAGGTCGCGTCCGGGTCCTCCTTCTTGATCGCCCGGATCGCGGTGGGAGCCGTGAACAGCGCGCGCACGCCGTACTCCGAGATCACCCGCCAGAACGCCCCGGCGTCGGGGGTGCCGACCGGCTTCCCCTCGTAGATGACGGTGGTCGCGCCGTTGATCAGCGGGCTGTAGACGATGTAGGAGTGGCCGACCACCCAGCCGACGTCCGAGGCTGCCCACCAGACGTCGCCGGCCCCGCAGCCGTAGATGTGCGGGAGAGACCAGGCCATCGCCACCGCGTGGCCACCGTTGTCCCGGACGATGCCCTTGGGCTTGCCCGTGGTGCCGGAGGTGTAGAGCACGTAGAGCGGGTCGGTGGCGGCCACCTCGACGCACTCGGCCGGGTCAGCGCGCCCGGCCCGCATCGCGACGTCCCAGTCCACGTCCCGGCCCTCGACCATCGACGCCTCCACCTGGGGGCGCTGCTTGACCACCACGGCAGCCGGTCGGTGCTCGGCCAGCTCGAGCGCCTTGTCCAGGAACGGCTTGTACTCGACGACCCGGCTGGGCTCGATCCCGCAGCTGGCCGAGACCAGGACCTTCGGCCGGGCGTCGTCGATCCGGATCGCGAGCTCGTGCGGCGCGAAACCGCCGAACACCACCGAGTGCACCGCCCCGATCCGGGCGCAGGCGAGCATCGCGACGACCGCCTCGGGGATCATCGGCATGTAGATGACCACCCGGTCGCCCTTGGCGACCCCGAGGGTCCGCAGCACGCCCCCGAACGCGGCCACCTCCTCCAGCAGCTGGGCGTAGGTGAGTGTGCGCCTGGTGTCGGTGACCGCCGAGTCGTAGACCAGCGCGAGGCGGTCCGCCGCGCCCCCGGCGACGTGCCGGTCCAGCGCGTTGTAGCACGTGTTCAGGGTCCCGTCGGCGAACCACCGGTAGAAGGGCGGGCTGCTCGCGTCCAGGACCGTCCGGGGCCGCCGGATCCAGTCGACCAGATCGGCCTGCTCGCCCCAGAAGCCCTCCGGGTCGCTGATGGAACGCGTGTACGCCTCGTGGTACTCACCCATGGGTCCACCTTGCCGTGACCGCCCCGAAGCGTCCAGCACGGGCGGCCACAGGGTCGGCCAGCGGCGCGTCCGCTGCGCCCAGTGGTCCTGCCCGGGGCCGCCCGGGGGGCAGAGTTCACCGAACCGTGTCCTTCACATGTTGCCTTCGCCACTCCGACTCGCGGCGAACCTGCGCTACCTTGCGAACAGGCGACGGAGCCCGTTGCCAGGTTCGGGACCCTGTCCCCCTCTGAAAGGTGCGTCATGAAACATCTGCGTCTGACGTCGCTGGGCATGGTTGCCGCGGCGTCCGTGCTTGTTCTTGCAGCCTGTTCCCCGCCCTCGGACGACAAGAGCGACACCACCACCGACACCGGGGTCAAGGCGAGCGAGGCCACGTCGGCCGACGACTTCGGCGGCATGGACAAGCTGGTCGAGGCCGCCCAGAAGGAGGGCGAGCTCAACGTGATCGCCCTGCCTCCGGACTGGGCGAACTACGGCGAGATCATCGACACCTTCGCCAAGAAGTACGACATCAAGGTGAACTCCGACCAGCCGGACGCGGCCAGCCAGGACGAGATCAACGCCGCCGACCAGCTCAAGGGCACCGACCGGGCCCCGGACGTGTTCGACCTCGGCCAGGCCGTCGCGCTGGCCAACACCGACATGTACGCGCCGTACCAGGTGCAGACCTGGGCGGACATCCCCGACCAGTTCAAGGAGGCCAGCGGCCTGTGGGTCAACGACTACGGCGGCTACATGGCCATCGGGTACGACTCCTCCAAGGTGCCGGACGTGACCTCGGTCAACGACCTCCTGGGGTCCGACTTCAAGGGCAAGGTCGCCCTCAACGGTGACCCGACCCAGGCCGGTGCCGCGTTCAGCGGCGTGATGATGGCCTCGATCGCCAACGGCGGCTCCGCAGACGACATCGCCCCCGGGGTGGACTTCTTCGACCAGCTCAACAAGAAGGGCAACTTCCTTCCGGTCGACCCGACGTCCGCGACGATCGAGTCCGGGCAGACCCCGGTCGTCATCGACTGGGACTACCTGGGTGCTGCCGAGGCCAAGAACGTCGACACCTGGAAGATGATCATCCCGGAGGAGGCCGTCGTGGCCGGCTACTACTTCCAGGCGATCAACGCCGACGCCCCGCACCCGGCCGCCGCGCGGCTGTGGCAGGAGTTCCTGTTCAGCGACGAGGGCCAGAACCTCTGGCTCAAGGGTGGCGCCCGACCGATCCGTGGCGAGGCCATGGCCCAGGCCGGCACGATCGACAAGGCGCTGTGGGACGCCCTGCCGCAGGTGGCGGGCACCCCGGTGGTGCCGACCAACGAGCAGACCGAGAAGGCCGCGGCCTACCTCGCTGACAACTGGTCGAAGGTCATCAGCTGACAATGGCGAAGGCCTCGTCAGCCGGGGCGGGCCGGCGGATCATCTCCGTCGGCCCGTCCCTCGCCCTGCTGCCGTTCCTGACCTACCTGTTCATCTTCCTGGTGGTCCCGACGGTCACGGTGGTGGTCGGCGCCTTCCAGAGCGACGCGGGCCTCACCACCGCGAACGTCAGGGCGCTCGGCAGCGAGGCGGCACTCACCGCGTTGTGGAAGAGCGTGCTGCTCTCCGGGATCACTGCGGTCATCGGCGCGGTCCTCGGGGGGCTGCTGGCCTACCTGGTGCTGGTAGGTCCGCCGAACAGCCCGCTGCGCCGCATCACGATGGCGGTGAGCGGGGTGCTCGCCCAGATGGGCGGGGTGACCCTGGCGTTCGCGTTCATCGCGACCCTGGGCTACTCCGGCGTGGTCACCGAGGCGCTGCGTTCCTGGCCCGGCATCGACATCTTCGGGTCCGGGTGGCTGTTCGGGCTCCCGGGTCTCGTGGTCGTGTACTCCTACTTCCAGATCCCCTTGATGGTGATCGTCTTCATGCCGGCGCTGCAGGGGGTCCGGCCCCAGTTCCGGGAGGCGGCGGTCAGCCTGGGCGCGAGCACCCGCCAGTACTGGCTCCAGGTGGCCTTCCCGATGCTGCGTCCGGCCTTCCTGGGCTCGATGCTGCTGCTGTTCGCCAACGCGTTCGCGGCCTACGCGACCGCTGCCGCCCTGGTCAGCCAGGGCAACCCCATCCTGCCGCTGTTCATCCGGGCCGCGCTGACCAGTGAGATCCTGCTGGGTCAGCAGAACCTCGGCTTCGCACTGGCCCTGGAGATGATCGTGGTGGTCTCGGTGGTGATGACGCTGTACGCCGTCCTGCTGCGCCGCACGGCCCGGTGGCTGCAGTGAGCGGGTCGCTGGCCTGGCGGGTCTTCCGGTGGACGGTGCTGCTGCTGCTGGCGGCGTACTTCCTCATCCCGCTGTGGTCCATGCTCGACTTCAGCACCCAGGCCCCGGGCACCCAGCCGGGGCGGACGCTGGAGGCCTGGCGCGCGCTGGTCGAGGACCCGGCGCTGCGGGAGGCGATCATCGCGTCTCTGCTGCTCGCGCTGTTCACGGTCGTGCTGATGGTCCTGCTGCTGGTGCCGACGATGGTGTGGGTCCGGCTGCGGGTGCCGGGGGCGTCCCGGCTGGTCGAGTTCCTGTGCCTGCTGCCGCTCACCATCCCGGCGCTGGTCATCGTCGTGGGCATCAAGAACGTGATGCTGTGGGTCACCTACTTCGTGGGGGACACGCCGCTGGCGCTCACCTTCGCCTACGTGATCCTCGTGCTGCCCTACTCCTACCGCGCCATCGACGCGGCGCTGTCCGCGATCGACGTGGCCACCCTCTCCGAGGCGGCGCGGTCGCTGGGGGCCGGCTGGACCACGGTGATGGTGCGGATCGTGCTGCCCAACATCGTCCCGGGCGTGCTCTCCGCGGCGTTCGTCTCGGTGGCGCTGGTGCTGGGCGAGTACACCTTCGCCTCGTTGCTCCACTACGACACCCTGCCCACCGAGATCGCCCTGCTCGGCAAGAGCCAGGCCACCGTCTCCGTGGCCGCCTCGCTGGCCTCGCTCATCCTGGCCAGTGCCCTGCTGCTCGGGCTGGGGCTCTTCAGCCGTGAACGCCGTACCTCGGAAGGACAGTGATCGTGGCCTCTGACTCCGGCCTGGCCGTCAACTTCAACAGCGTCACCCGCGTCTTCGGGAGCGTGCGGGCGCTCGACGGCTTCGACCTGCACATCGCCCCCGGGGAGCTGGTCGCCCTGCTCGGCCCCTCCGGGTGCGGCAAGACCACGGCGCTGCGGATCCTGGCCGGACTCGACCAGGCCACCTCGGGCAGGGTGGACGTCGGCGGCCGGGACCTGACCCGGGTCCCGGCGAACAAGCGCGACATGGGGATGGTCTTCCAGGCCTACAGCCTGTTCCCGCACCTGACGGTCCTGGAGAACGTCGCGTTCGGCCTCAAGCTGCGCGGCCAGGACCGCGCGTCGCGTCATCGGCGCGCCTCGGAGGTGCTGGAGCTGGTCGGGCTCAGCGAGCAGGGCTCGCGGTACGCCCACCAGCTCTCGGGCGGCCAGCAGCAGCGGGTGGCGCTGGCCCGGGCGCTGGCGATCGAGCCGTCCGTGCTGCTGCTCGACGAGCCGCTCTCGGCCCTGGACGCGAAGGTCCGCAGCCAGCTGCGTGACGAGATCCGCCGGGTCCAGCTCGAGGTCGGCACCACGACCCTGTTCGTCACCCACGACCAGGAGGAGGCGCTCGCCATCGCCGACCGGGTCGGAGTGATGAACGAGGGTCACCTCGACCAGCTCGCCGCACCTGCCGACCTCTACGCCCAGCCGGCGACCCGGTTCGTCGCGGAGTTCGTCGGGCTCAACAACCGGGTGCCCGCGGTGGTGGTCTCCGGCCGGGCGGAGGTGCTCGGCACCGAGGTGCCCACCATCGAGGGCTCGCTCGCACAGGGTCCGGGCCAGGCCTTGGTGCGGCCGGAGTCGGTCACGGTCGGCCGGGACGGCGGCGCGAACGCGTCGGTGGTCTCGGTCAGCTTCCTGGGGCCGATCTCCCGCGTGTACTGCGTCATCGACGGCGGCCAGCAGGTGATGGCCCAGGTGGCCAGCTCCTTCGCGGTCACCCTGCAGCCGGGCGACCGGGTCACGGTCGGCGTGGAGCCGACGCCGCTGCTGGTGATCGCCGGCTGAGCGCCCGACCGGGCAGGTCGGATGACCCGTCCGGGTCATTTGCCGCCGATCCGCCGCGCCCGCACCCACGCCGCTGCCACGCTGGGGCCGACCACCAGGTGGACCAGGGGGACCCGGATGCAGACAACGCTGAGCGTGCCGTCGTACGCCGATCTCGTCGGCCTGGTCGGCCAGCCCGTGCAGGTGCTCGACGACGTCGGGCTGGAGCTGACCGTCGAGTGCCTCTCGACCCCGGTGACCTTCGCCGGGCTGACCAGCTACAGCGTGCGGCTGACCGGCCCCTCGGGCCGTCACCTGGCACCCGGCCGCCACCCGCTGCGGTCCTCGACGGCGCACTTCGAGCTGGTCCTGGAGCACATCGGGAGCGACCTGCGCTACCAGCACTACGAGGCGTTCCGGCAGGAGTACTCCGAGCGCCGCTGAGCCCAGCCTGGCGGCGTGGCGCAGCCCCGGCTCCGGGCAATAGTGTGACGCCATGAGCTCACCGGTCAGCGGAGGCCCCGGCCTTCCCCAGCAGCGTCGTCTCGTCACCGCGGTCCCCGGGCCGGAGTCCGCCGCGCGGTTCGCCCGCAAGAAGGCGTACGTGGCCGACGGGGTGAGTACCGCACTGCCGGTCTTCGTCGCCGCGGCGGGTGGCGGGGTACTGCTCGACGTCGACGGCAACTCGCTGATCGACCTGGGCTCGGGGATCGCGGTGACCACGGTCGGCAACGCCGCCCCCGAGGTGGTGCGCCGTGTCCAGGAGCAGGTGGCCGCGTTCACCCACACCTGCTTCATGGTCACGCCGTACGACGGCTACGTCGACGTCTGCGAGACGCTGGCCGACCTCACGCCCGGCGACCACGCGAAGAAGTCGGCGCTGCTCAACTCCGGCGCCGAGGCCGTGGAGAACGCCGTCAAGATCGCGCGCTCCGCGACCGGCCGGGACGCGGTGGCGGTGTTCGACCACGCCTACCACGGGCGCACCAACCTGACGATGGCGATGACCGCCAAGAACATGCCCTACAAACACCGGTTCGGCCCCTTCGCCGGCGAGGTCTACCGGGCGCCGATGTCCTACCCGCTGCGCGACGGGATGTCCGGCGAGGATGCGGCCGCCCGCGCGATCGACGTCCTGGACAAGCAGGTGGGCGCTGAGAACCTGGCGGCCGTGGCGATCGAGCCGATCCAGGGCGAGGGCGGGTTCATCGTGCCCGCCGAGGGCTTCCTCCCTGCCCTCGCGGAGTGGACGCGGGCCAATGGCATCGTGCTCATCGCCGACGAGATCCAGTCCGGCTTCTGCCGCACCGGCACCTGGTTCGCCTGCGACCACGAGGGCGTCGTACCCGACCTGATCACCACGGCCAAGGGCATCGCCGGAGGCATGCCCCTCGCTGCGGTCACCGGCCGGGCCGAGCTGATGGACTCCGTGCACGTCGGCGGTCTCGGCGGCACCTACGGCGGGAACCCGGTGGCCTGCGCCGCGGCCCTGGGGGCGATCGAGGAGATGCGTCGGCACGACCTGCCCGGCCGGGCCACCGCGATCGGCGAGCTGATCCGCAGCAGACTCCTCGACCTGGCCGACCGGCACCCGGTGATCGCCGACGTCCGGGGCCGGGGCGCGATGATGGCGATCGAGCTCTGCCAGCCGGGGACGGTCACCCCCGACGCCGCCCGGGCGGCGGCGGTCAGCTCCTACTGCCACCAGCAGGGCGTGGTCACGCTCACCTGCGGCACGTGGGGCAACGTGTTCCGCTTCCTGCCCCCGCTGTCGATCAGCGACGACCTGCTGCACGAGGCGTTCGACGTGGTGGCGGCCGGCTTCGACGCGACCGCCTGACCCGTCAGTCAGCGCACTTCGTGGAGGCCCCAGGGCGCGCCGTACTCGGTGAGCAGGTCGAGGAACGGGACCGCGTCGAAGGCCTCGGGGCCCAGGACGCCGGCGCCGGTCCAGGTCCCCCGGGCGATCAGCTCCAGCGCGACGACCGGGTTGACGGCGGTCTGCCAGACCACGCACTGGTGGCCGTACTCGGCCATGGACCACTCGTTGTCCACCACGTGGTAGAGGTACGTCGAACGGGGGCTGCCGTCCTTGCCGGTGCCGGTGACCCACAGGCCCGCGCAGGTCTTGCCGGTCATCCGGGGCCCGAGCTCGGCCGGGTTGGGAAGGCACGCGGCCACGACGTCCCGGGGAGAGACCTCGACCTCCCCGACCCGGACCTTGTCGGTGCGGTCCAGACCGAGCTTGTGCAGGGCCTTGAGGACGTCGATGAACTCCTCGCCCAGGCCGTACTTGAAGGTGGCGCGGCGGCAGTCCACCCACCGCGGCATGAGCAGGACCTCTTCGTGCTCGACGTTCACGCACTCGACCGGCCCGATGCCCTCGGGGAAGTCGAAGACCTCCGGCTCGGAGAACGGCTCGGTGGTGAACCAGCCCTTGTCGCGCTCCCAGATCACCGGGGGGTTGAGGCACTCCTCGATGGTCGTCCAGATCGAGAACGACGGGGCGAAGTCGTAGCCCTCGACGGTGAGGTTGGCCCCGTCCCGGGTGCCGAGCTCGTCGATCTCGGAGAACAGGTGGTCGGCGGCGTAGCGCGCGAAGACGTCGGACAGCCCCGGTTCGACGCCGATGCCGACGAGCGCGAGCCGGCCGGCGGCCTCCCACTCCCCCGCCCGGGCGAACTGCTCGTCGCCGAGCTTGACCCCGACCTCGGCGTACGGCGCCGTCGGGTGCGGCCGGGACAGCGACATCGCCATGTCCAGGTAGTCGGCGCCGGCCGCGGCGGCGCCGTCGAAGATCGGCATCACGAAGCGCGGGTCCACGGCGTTCATCACGTGGGTGATCGCGTGCTCACGGCACAGGGCCGCCACCGACTCCGCCGAGGACGCGTTCACCCGGGCGGGCACGAAGCGTGGGTCGGTGGCCGCCGCCTCGGCGCGGGTCAGGTCGTAGTCGGCGATCACGATCGCCTCGTAGAAGTCGCGACGCGCCGCGATCGCGGCGAACGCGGCGCCGACGCCGCCGGCGCCGACCAGCAGGATTCTCATGGTTCCTCGTCTCCGTCGGATCCGACTCCTCGGCTCGGGCTACCGGCCGATGTAGGACATCACGTGCTTGATGCGGGTGTAGTCCTCCAGGCCGTACATCGACAGGTCCTTGCCGTACCCGGAGTGCTTGAAGCCGCCGTGGGGCATCTCGGAGATGAACGGGATGTGGGTGTTGATCCAGACCACCCCGAAGTCGAGCCGCTTGGCCATCCGCATCGCCCGGGCATGGTCCTTGGTCCACACCGAGGAGGACAGACCGTACTCCACGGCGTTGGCCCAGCGCACCGCCTCGTCCTCGTCGGTGAACCGCTGCACGGTGATCACCGGCCCGAAGATCTCGGTCTGGATCTGCTCGTCGTCCTGCTGCAGGCCGGAGAGCACGGTCGGCTCGAAGAAGTAGCCGCTCTGGCCGACCCGGTGGCCGCCGGCCTCGATCCGGGCGTGGCCGGGCAGCCGCTCCACCATCCCGGAGACGTGGGCGAGCTGGTTGGCGTTGTTGAGGGGCCCGTACGCGACGTCCTGGTCGTCGGGCATCCCGGTGACGGTGCTGCGGGCCTGCTCGACCAGGGCCGCGACGAAGTCGTCGTGGACACCCGGTCCGGCCAGCACCCGCGTGGCCGCGGTGCAGTCCTGGCCGGCGTTGAAGTAGCCCGCCATCGCGATCGCCTCGGCCGCCGCCGGCACGTCGGCGTCGTCGAACACCACGACCGGGGCCTTGCCCCCGAGCTCGAGGTGGACCCGCTTGAGGTCGGCAGCCGCGGCGCCGGCCACCTCCATGCCCGCCCGGACCGAGCCGGTGATCGAGACCATCTGCGGGGTCTTGTGCTGGACCAGGCTGCGCCCCGTCTCCCGGTCCCCGGTGACCAGGTTGAGTACGCCGGGGGGCAGGAACTCCTGGCACAGCTCGGCAAGCAGCACCGACGAGGCGGGGGTGGTGTCGCTGGGCTTGAGGACCACCGTGTTCCCTGCGGCGAGCGCCGGGGCGATCTTCCAGATCATCATCATCAGCGGGTAGTTCCAGGGCGTCACCTGACCGACCACGCCGATCGGCTCCCGGCGGATGAAGGAGGTGTGGTCGCGCAGGTACTCCCCGGCCGACTTGCCCTCCAGCACCCGGGCCGCCCCCGCGAAGAACCGGAAGTGGTCCGAGCTGAGCGGCAGCTCCTCCGAGGCGGTGAGCCCGAGCGGCTTCCCGGTGTCCTTCGACTCGACCCGGACGATCTCGTCGGCCCGGGCGTCGATCGCGTCGGCGATCTTGAGCAGCGCCTGCTGGCGCTCCGAGGGCGTGGTGTCGCCCCACGACTCGAACGCCTTCGAGGCCGCCTGGTAGGCGCGGTCGACGTCCTCGGCGCGCGACATCGCGGCTGCGGCGTACACCTCGCCGGTGGTCGGGTCGATGACGTCGTAGGTCTCCCCCGACAGCGCGTCGACGACGTCGCCGTTGATCACGTTCCGGAACACCTCGTCCGCCATCACACCAGCTCCTGTGTCCTGCTCGGTCCGCTCCAGGGTCATGCCCTGGACGTCAACGGCGAGCGTAGCCGTGCGGCCACGGATTCTGTAGAGGAGACCCGCTTGACCGACTGATTCCACGTGATCGAGGCACGGACGCCACGCAAACTGCACGTCAGAGCTGAAGCGTGGGGCCCGTCTCGGGCAGGTGTCCGGTGCAGCACTCGGGAAGCAGGCTGCGCAGCACCTCCAGGGCGTGCGCGGCCTTCTCGAGGTAGAACAGCGACGGCTCGATGACGTGGAGACCGGGGTGGCCGGCCCACACCGCCAGGATCCGCTCGTCGATCTCCGCCGCCTCGGCCGCCGACTCGGTGCGCTGGGGGTTCCGGTGGTTGTAGCCACCCTCGGCGCTGGGGGTGCGCAGGTGGATGATCGCGTCGTAGCGCGCCAGCTCGGCCTCCCGGGTGGTCGCCAGCTGCGCCCAGAAGTCCTCGGTCGGTCCGGGCCAGTAGGCCAGCCCGTCGATGCTGCCGCGGTCGCAGATCACCAGCGCCGGGCGGTGTGTCTCGGCGACGACCTCGAGCTCGCGCTGGACGTGGTAGATGGCTCGCTGGACCGCCCGCCGGCACTGCGTCTCCTCGTGCCGGGGGAAGCCACCGTTGAACAGCAGGCTGGCCGACTCGGGCAGCACGGTGACGTGCTGGCACAGCGACTGGCGGACCAGCTCCAGGAACGCGGTCTTGCCGGCTCCGGGACCCCCGGTGAGCACCACCCGCCGCTGCTGGTGCTCCCGGGTGCAGGTGCAGATGACCATGTCCTCGCCTCTCACTCGCTCCCGTGGACCGGACGGCCGTCGACCCAGGTCGACACCACCCGGGCCGCACCGATCTCCTCCACCGGCCCGGCGAACGGGTCGCGGTCCAGCACCACCAGGTCCGCGACCGCGCCGGGGGCCAGCACGCCGGCGTCGTCACGGTGGTTGACCCGGGCCGAGCCCGAGGTGTACGCCGCGAACGCCGTCGCCAGGTCCAGGGCCTGCTCGGGGAGGAACGGGACGTGGGCGGCCGGCCCTTCCTCGCCGTAGGCCGTCCGGTTCACCGCGACGTGGATCGCTGCGAGCGGGTCGGGAGTGCTCACGGGCCAGTCGCTGCCGGCGGCCAGCCGTGCGCCGGCACGGTGCAGGTCGCCGAAGGGGTACTGCCAGGCGGCGCGCTCGTCGCCGAGGAACGGCACGGTGAGCTCGACCATCTGGTCGTCCAGGCACGCCCAGAGTGCCTGCATGTTCGCGGTGACCTCGAGGGCGGCGAACCGGGCGACGTCGTCGGGGTGCACCAGCTGGAGGTGGGCCACGTGGTGGCGCAGGTCCCCGCTGCCCACCGCCGTCCGGGCGTGCTCGAAGGCGTCCAAGGCCTCCCGGACGCCGCGGTCGCCGATGGCGTGCACGTGCACCTGGAACCCCTCCGCGGCCAGCGCCGCGACGTACCTGCGCAACGCGGCCGCCTCCACGAAGGAGTGGCCGGTGTTGGTGGTGGGGTGCCCGCACCGGTCGAGGTACGGCGCGCCCAGCGCCGCGGTGCCGTTCTCCGCGACACCGTCCTGCATGATCTTCACGCTGGTGGCCCGCAGCCGGCCGTGCGTCAGCTCGGCGCGGCGCCGGACGAGCTCCGGGATCTGCTCCTCACCGCGGCGCCGGTCCCACCACAGCGCCCCCACCACCGACGCGGTCAGCTCGCCGGAACGGGCCGCACGCAGGTAGGTCGGGGACGGGTCGTCCATGCCGGCGTAGTCACCGAGGATGGCGTCCTGCCAGCCGGTCACCCCCAGGGAGTGCAGGTGGGCCTGGCCGGCCATCAGGGCGCGGTAGTACTCCTCCGGACCGGTGGCAGGGAGGTGCCGGGCGACCAGCGCCATCGCCCCCTCGTGGAGGGTGCCGCTGGGCCGGCCGGCGGGATCGCGCTCGAGATAGCCGTCGGAGGGGTCGGGGGTCGCGGCGTCGTCGAGGCCCGCCAGCTCCAGGGCGCGGCTGTTCACCCAGGCCCCGTGGTGGTCGCGGTTGGGCAGGAAGACCGGCCGGTCCGCGACGACGGCGTCCAGGTCGGCGGCCAGCGGCGCGCCGCCGGGGAACGCGGCCATCGCCCAGCCGCCGCCGAGGATCCACGGCAGGTCGGGGTGCTCCGCGGCGTACGCCGCGATCGCGGCGAGGTAGTCCTCCCGGGTCCGAAGCCCGGAGAGGTCGCAGCGGATCCGCTCCAGACCGCCCTGCACCGCGTGCACGTGGGCGTCGACGAAACCCGGGGCCACCAGGCCACCCGCCAGGTCCACCACCAGGGCCCCGGCGGTGTCGGGCTCGGCCCGCTCCACACCGCGGATGCGGCCGTCCTCGACGACCACCGCGCCCGCACCGAGGTAGCGGTACCCGTCGAAGACCGTTCCCCCGCGCAGCACCACCCGGCTCATCCGCGTCCCTCCAGCAGTGGCCCGGCGGGGTCGTGGGTGATCCCCACCTTCCGCGCGGCCAGCCCGGAGAGCGCCTCGAGGCAGACCCGGTTGGCGAGGTACGCGGTGATCTCGGCGTGGTCGTAGGGCGGGGAGACCTCCACCACGTCGATGCCGGCGACCGGGAGCTCGCGGCAGATCCTGCGCACGGAGTCCAGCAGCTGCCGGGAGGACAGCCCACCCGGCTCGGGGGTGCCCGTGCCGGGCGCGTGGCCGGGGTCGCACACGTCGATGTCGACGGAGAGGAAGACCGCGTCACAGTCGTCCAGGGCGATCTCCAACGCCTCGTCCAGGCAGTCGTCGAGGCCCCGGGCGCCGATCTCGGTCATCTCGAAGGACCGCATCCGCTGCTCGGCCATCCAGTCCAGCGTCTCGGGACCCGGCCAGTAGCCGCGCAGACCGATCTGCAGGAACCGGTCCCCCCGCAGCGCGCCGGACTCGATCAGGCGCCGCATCGGCTGACCGTGGCCGTACAGCGAGCCGAACTCGATGTCGCCGGTGTCGGCGTGGGCGTCGAAGTGGAGCATCGAGACCCGGCCGTAGCCCCGGTGCCGGGCCACGCCGGTGGCGTCGGCCAGGGCGATCGAGTGGTCGCCGCCGAGCACCAGCGGCACCGCTCCGGTCCGGGCGACCGCGTAGACCGCGTCCTCCAGCCCGCCCAGGGCCCGCTGGATCTCCCCAGGAGGCATCTCCACGTCGCCGGCGTCGACCACCCGCAGGTCGCGCAGGGCGTCCACCCGGAGCGCCAGGTGCGGCCTCGAGCCGTCGTGGGCCAGGTAGCAGGTCTGCCGGATCGCCCCCGGCCCGAAGCGGGTGCCGGGCCGGTGGGAGGTGCCCCCGTCGAAGGGTGCCCCCAGCACGACGACGTCGGCATCGGCGTACGACGTGGGATCGTCGAGGTCGACCGCGTCGACGCCCAGGAAGGTGACGTCGGGACCGAACTGGGCTCCGTAGCGGCTCATGGGAGATTCCTACCAGCCCGGGGAGCCGATGGGCAGCACCCGGAGGAGGCAACGGAATCCGTAAGACCGCCGCGCGCAGACAACGGATTCACTTGCAGAGACCGAGCAGGCCCGGCAAGATGGTGGCACCCCAACACCGAAGAGGCGAGACCTGAATGACCACTGAGCTTGAGAACGTCGTGCTGGACGCCGTCGCGCACGAGCGGCTGCAGGAGGCGGCCCGGGACCACCTGTGGCTGCACTTCTCGCGACACTCCGTCTACGACGGCAGCGACATGCCGGTGATCGTCAAGGGCGAGGGCGCCTACATCTACGACGCCCAGGGCCGGCGGTACCTCGACGGCCTGGCGGGGCTGTTCGTCAACCAGCTCGGACACGGCCGCACCGAGCTCGCCGAGGCCGCCGCCGCCCAGGCCTCGACGCTGGCGTTCCACCCGCTGTGGTCCTACGCCCACCCGGGTGCGATCGAGCTCGCCGAGCGCATCGCCGGCCACGCCCCCGGCGACTTGAACCGGGTGTTCTTCACCACCGGCGGCGGTGAGGCGGTGGAGTCGGCCTGGAAGCTGGCCAAGCACTACTTCAAGCTCACCGGCAAGCCCACCAAGCACAAGGTCATCAGCCGCGCGATCGCCTACCACGGCACCCCCCAGGGCGCGCTGTCGATCACCGGAATCCCCGGCATGAAGGCGCCGTTCGAGCCGCTGGTCCCCTCGACGTTCCGGGTCCCCAACACCAACTTCTACCGCGCCCCCGAGCACGGCGACGACCTGACCGCCTTCGGCCGCTGGGCCGCCGACCGGATCGCCGAGGCCATCGAGTTCGAGGGTCCCGAGACCGTGGCGGCGATCTTCCTCGAGCCGGTGCAGAACTCCGGCGGCTGCTTCCCGCCGCCCCCCGGGTACTTCCAGCGGGTCCGCGAGATCTGCGACGAGTACGACGTGCTGCTGGTCAGCGACGAGGTGATCTGCGCCTACGGCCGGCTGGGGCACATGTTCGGGGCCGAGCGCTACGGCTACCAGCCCGACATCATCACCAGCGCCAAGGGACTGACCTCCGGCTACGCGCCGCTGGGCGCGATGATCGCCAGCGACCGGCTGATGGAGCCGTTCCTGGAGGGCCACAACTCCTTCCTGCACGGCTACACCTTCGGCGGCCACCCGGTCTCGTGCGCCGTGGCGCTGAAGAACCTCGAGATCTTCGAGGAGGAGAAGATCAACGAGCACGTGCGGGCGAACGAGGGCGCGTTCCGGGCCACCCTGGAGCAGCTGAAGGACCTGCCCATCGTCGGTGACGTGCGGGGGGACGGCTACTTCTACGGCATCGAGCTGGTCAAGGACAAGGCCACCAAGGAGACCTTCAGCGACGACGAGTCCGAGCGGCTGCTGCGCGGCTTCCTGTCCAAGGCGCTGTACGACGCCGGCCTCTACTGCCGCGCCGACGACCGGGGCGACCCGGTGGTCCAGCTCGCTCCGCCGCTGATCTGCGACCAGGAGCACTTCGACGAGATGGAGCAGATCCTGCGCGCGGTGCTGGACAAGGCCTGGACCCTGCTCTGACCCGCTCCGACCGACCGGGGGCTCAGGAGTCGAAGCCGAGGCCCAGCCCGTCGAGCGTGCGCAGCCACAGGTTGCGCCGGCCGGCGTTGCGGTCGGCCCGCTCCAGCGACCAGCGGGTCAGGGTGATGCCCAGGGCGCGGACCGGCTCGGGCGGGAACGGCAGCGGTCGCTCCCGGACCATCCGCAGCCGGGTGCGCTCGGTCTCCGCGCCGTCCAGCAGGTCGAGCACGACGTCGGCCCCGAACCTGGTGGCCGCCACGCCGAGCCCGGTGTAGCCCATCGCGTAGGCGACCCGCCCGTCGAAGGCGGTCCCGAAGAACGCCGCGAAGCGGGTGCAGGTGTCGATCACCCCGCCCCAGCGGTGGGTGAAACGCAGCCCCTCGAGCTGCGGGAAGGTCTCGAAGAAGTGCCGCGCGAGCAGGGCGTGGGTGCGCCGGTTCTGCTCCAGCGGTGGCGCGATCCGGCTCCCGTAGTGGTAGACGGCGTCGTACCCGCCCCAGACGATCCGGTGGTCGCGGGTCAGCCGGTAGTAGTGGAACAGGTTGGCGCTGTCCCCGATGCCCTGGCGGCCCTCCCAGCCGAGCGCGGCGAGCTGGGCCGGGGTGAGCGGCTCGGTGGCCAGCACGTGGTCGTAGACGGGGACGGTCATCAGCCGGAGCCGGCGCAGCAGCGGCGGGAAGGCGTTGGTGGCCAGCACCACCCGGTCGGCGCGCACCGCGCCGCGGTCGGTGTCCACCTCCAGCGTCCGGCCGTCGTCGAGCAGCCCGGTGACCAGCGTCTGCTCGTGGATGCGCACGCCGAGGTCCAGGCAGGCCCGGCGCAGGCCCCAGGCCAGCCGCGCGGGCTCGACCAGCGCGACGCCGTGGGGGTCGAGAAGCCCGGCGAGGTACGTCGGGGAGTCGACCTCGGCGCGGACCGCCGCCCGGTCGAGCAGCACGACGTCGTGGCCGGCGGCGAGCATCGCCGCGGCCGTCTCGGCGAGCTCGTGGACCTGGTGCGGCTCGGTGGCCACGTCGAGACCACCGGTGCGCTCGAAGCGGCAGTCGATGTCGTAGCGGCTCACGGTCCGGCCGATCTCGGCGAGGTTCTCGGCCCCCAGCCGGTCCAGCTCGGCCAGCTCGTCGGGCCAGCGCTCGACGCCGTTGTGGAAGCCGTGGGTGAGGGAGGCCGCCGCGAACCCGCCGTTGCGGCCCGAGGCCTGCCACCCGCACTCCCCCGCCTCGAGCAGGAGCACGTCGGTCTCGGGGCGGCGCTCCTTGGCCCGCAGCGCGGTCCACAGCCCGGTGTACCCGCCGCCGACCACGACCAGCTCGGCCCGGGTCGGCCCCACCGGCAGCGGGTCGAGCGCCGCCGGCCGGTCGGGGTCGTCCAGCCAGAGCACCTCCGGGGCGGCGTCGGCCAGGGACGGGTGGGCCGCGGCCGGGTCGGCGGTCATCGGCTCAGCGCTTCGAGCGGCGCCGTGCATTGAGGTCGCCGAGCACGACCAGGGCCAGCGCGGTGAAGAACATGATGCTGCCGATGACGTTGATCTGCGGGGGGATGCCGCGCTGCGCGGCGCCCCACACGAACATCGGGAACGTCACCTCCTGGCCCGCGTTGAGGTTGGTGATGATGAAGTCGTCGAAGGACAGCGAGAACGCCAGCAGGGCCGCGGCCAGGATGCCGGGGAAGACCAGCGGGAAGGTCACCCGCCAGAACGTCTGCCACTCGTTGGCGTACAGGTCCATCGCCGCCTGCTCCAGCCGCGGGTCCAGCCCCGCGAGCCGCGCCTTGACGGTCACCACGACGAAGCTGAGGCAGAACAGGATGTGGGCGATCAGGATCGTGCCGAAGCCCAGCTGCCCGGCGAGCCCGGCGGAGACGAACAGGGCGAGCAGCGAGGAGCCCAGCACGATCTCGGGCGAGGCCATGGGCAGGAAGGTGAACACGTTGGCGGGCGCCCGGCCACGGAACCGGTGCCGCACCAGGGCGAAGGCCATCAGCGTGCCGAGGATGGTGGCACCGACCGTGGCCAGCAGGCCGATCTGGATCGACAGCGCCACCGACTCGCACATCCCGTTGGGGGCGCAGGGGTGCAGCCAGTTGTCCAGGGTGAACGTGTTGAAGGTGTAGCTGTTGCGGGAGGCCGGCTGGTTGAACGACATCAGCACCACGACGAACACCGGGGTCAGCATGTACAGCAGGACCAGCAGTCCCACGAACATGATGAGGTGCTCGCTGACCCACTTGCCCACGCGCGTCATCACACCAGCTCCTCGGTCCCGGCCCGGCGGATGTAGGCGAGCACCAGCACCACGATGATCACCATCAGCGCGACTGACAGCGCCGCGGCGTCGGGGTAGGAGCCGCCGTTGAACAGGTTCTGGATCACGTTGCCGACCATCTGGGTGGTCGGGTTGCCGAGCAGCTCGGCGTTGATGAAGTCGCCGGCGGCCGGGATGAAGGTCAGCAGCGTTCCCGCCACCAGGCCGGGCATCGACAGCGGCAGGGTGACCTTGCGGAAGGTGGTGAAGGGGGAGGCGTACAGGTCCGCCCCCGCCTCGAGCAGCCGCGGGTCGATCTTCTCCAGCGACGCGTACAGCGGCAGCACCAGGAAGGGCAGGAAGTTGTAGGTCAGGCCGGTCACCACGGCGAAGGGCGTGGCCAGCAGGTTGCCTTCCGACCCGGCGATGTGGAGCGCCTCCAGCAGGTCGGTGATGTGCAGGGTGTTGAGCACCTGCATGAAGAAGCCCTCGTCGGAGAGGATCAGCTGCCAGGACAGGGTCCGCACCAGGAACGAGGTGAAGAACGGGGCGATGACCGCCACGAGCATGAGGTTCTTCCACCGGCCGGCCTTGAAGGCGATGGCGTAGGCCAGCGGGTACCCGAGCAGGATGCAGGCCAGGGTGGCGATCCCGGAGTAGACCATCGCCCGGCCGAACGGCGAGGAGGTCACGTCGTACCACGGGTCGAGCTTCATGTAGTCGTTGAAGATGGTCTGGTAGTTCTGCCAGTGCCAGGTCATGTCGTAGCCGGACTCGAGCGTCCCGGCCGGGTCGTAGAGCGACGTGGCGACCAGCTGCACCAGCGGGATGACGAAGAACACCAGGAGCCACAGCGCCGCGGGGAGCAGCAGCGCGTAGCCGACCCAGCCCCGCCGCTTGGGCGGCTCGGGGACGGCGGCGGCCGGCGCGGTGGGGCCGGGGCCGAGGTGCGCGATGCTCATACGCCCTCCAGCTCCACGCCGGCGAGCGCGTCCTGGTCGGCGTCGAGCAGGAAGGTGTGCTCCGGCACCCAGTGCAGGTCCACCGGGTCACCGACGGAGAACCGCTCACGCGCCCCGGTGTTCTGCTCGAAGACCATGATCTCCTGGCCCCAGGGCATCCGGGCGAGGTACTGGGTGCTCACCCCGATGAAGCTGACGTCGCTGACCACGCCTCCGCGCAAGGCGTTGGTGTCGTCCTCCTCCGTCCCGGCGTGGGAGAGGAAGACCTTCTCGGGGCGGACGCCGACCCAGACCTCGCCGCCGTCGCTGGCCGCGCGGGCCCGCGGGCCGCGAAGCGTCGAGCCCTGCACGTCGACCACGACAGTGTCCCGGTCGACGCCCTTGACCCGCCCCCGGATCAGGTTGGACTGGCCCAGGAAGTTGGCCACGAACGTGGTGCGCGGGTGCTCGTAGAGGTCCATGGGCGCGCCCATCTGCTCGATGAGACCGCCGTTCATCACCGCGACCGTGTCGGCCATGGTCATGGCCTCCTCCTGGTCGTGCGTCACGTGCACGAAGGTGATCCCGACCTCGGTCTGGATCCGCTTGAGCTCGATCTGCATCTGGCGGCGCAGCTTGAGGTCCAGGGCTCCCAGCGGCTCGTCGAGCAGCAGTACCTGGGGCCGGTTGATCAGCGCCCGGGCCAGCGCGACGCGCTGCTGCTGGCCGCCGGAGAGCTGGGTGGGCCGCCGGCCGGAGTACTGGCCGAGCTCGACCAGCTCCAGCATCTCCTCGACCTGCTGCTTGACGTCGGACTTGCCCTGGCGCCGCAGGCCGAAGGCGACGTTCTCGAAGATCGTCATGTGCGGGAAGAGCGCGTAGCTCTGGAAGACCGTGTTGACCGGCCGCTTGTAGGGCTTGAGGCGGGTGATGTCCTGCTCGCCGAGCCGGATCCGGCCCGCCGTCGGCTCCTCCAGGCCGGCCACCATGCGCAACGTCGTGGTCTTCCCGCAGCCCGACGGACCGAGCAGCGCGAAGAAGGCGCCCTGGGGCACGGTGAGGTCGAGGTTGTCGACCGCCGTGAACGAGGCGAACCGCTTGGTGACTCCGGTGAGGACCAGGTCGCTGCCGGGGGCGTCGGCCGTCGGGGAGGCCAGGCCCGGGGCGGTCATCTCGTCTGCGCTCATGGGGTCAGGCTCCGATCACTCGGTTGAACTGCTTGTTGTAGGCCTCGCGGATGCCGTCGGGCACCAGCATGAAGGCGAAGGTCTTGGACAGGTCGTCCGCGGTGGGGAAGATCAGCGGGTTCCCCACCAGGCTGGGGTCGATCTTCTCCATCGCCGCCTCGGCGCCCTGGACCGGGCAGATGTACCAGACCCAGGCGGCCAAGGTCGCGGCCACCTCCGGCTCGTAGTAGTAGTTCATGAGCTTCTCGGCGTTGGTCTGGTGGGTGGCCTTGTTGGGCACCAGCATGTTGTCGCTCCACAGCGACAGGCCCTCCTCCGGCACCACGAACCTGATGTCGGGGTTCTCCGACTGCATCACCATGATGTCGCCGGACCAGGCCTCGCAGGCCACGATGTCGCCCTTGTTCAGCGGTCCGGTGTAGTTGTTGCCGGTGAACTGGCGGACCTGCCCGGAGTCCACGACCTGCTGGAGCCGGTCGATGGCCGCGTTCCACTCCTCCTCGGTGAAGTCGTTGGGGTCGGCGTCGACCAGCTTGAGGAAGAAGCCCATCGTGTCGCCCATCTCGCGGAGCAGGCTGATCTTGCCCTTGAGGTCGGGCCGGGTGACCAGCTCCTCGAAGCTCGTGATCTCCCCGGTGTACTTGGCGTTGTAGGCCACGCCGGTCAGCCCGCTCTGCCAGGGGACCGAGAACGAGCGGTCCTTGTCCCACTGGGGGTGGCGCAGCGTCTCCAGCAGGTTGGCCCGGACGTTGGGGATGGTGTCCTGGTTGAGCGGCTGGGTCCAGCCCAGGCCGACCAGCCGCCCGGCCATCCAGTCGGTGAGGGTGATGATGTCGCGGTTGATCGGCTCGCAGCTGCCCAGCTGCATCCGGATCTTGGCGAAGAACTGGTTGTTGTCGTTGATGTCGGTCTGGTAGGTGACGGCGATGTCGTTGGCCTTCTCGAAGGCCTCGAGGGTGGGCAGGCGGTTGCCGTCCTCGTCGATGTAGAGCGGCCAGTTGGAGAAGACCAGCTTCCGGTCGACGTCGCTGACGTCTGGGGCGGTACAGGTCGCCGGGTCCTGCTTCATGCCGGGGGTGCCGCAGGCACTGAGCAGCGGGAGGGTCGAGAGCCCGGCCGCGCCGAGTCCGGCGCCGCGCAGCACGCCACGCCGGGAGAGCGGGTGGCGCGCCGGTGACCCCAGCTCCCGAAGGAGGTCTGCGGCGAGACGCTCCGTCGCCGAGTCGGTACGACGTCCCGGTCTGGATCCCGCGGCCATGCACTGCTCCCTCACGTATCCCGTCCGGTGTGGGGGGGATCGTCGCACGGCCGGGCCTTGACCACAAGGGAATCGGTGCCGTTCTGGACACCAAACAACGATTTCGCGTACTCGCCACCCCCGGCACAGACCTTTGACCCCGCGCCGCAAGGCTGGCACGCTGCGACCTGTGACCCGCAACTCTCACTCCGACCGCCGCCGACCGCACCTCGACGAGGTGTCCAAGGCGATCATCGAGCAGCTCCAGCAGGACGGGCGGCGCTCGTACGCCGCGATCGGCAAGGTGGTGGGGCTGTCCGAGGCCGCGGTGCGCCAGCGGGTGCAGCGTCTCGCGGACTCCGGGGTGATGCAGGTCGTCGCGGTCACCAACCCGCTCGAGCTGGGCTTCGCCCGCCAGGCGATGATCGGGATCCGGGTCCGCGGCCCGCTGGAGGAGGCCGCCGAGCGGCTGGCCGAGATCGAGGAGATCGACTACGTCGTGGTCACCGCCGGCACGTTCGACCTGCTCGTCGAGGCGGTGTGCGAGAGCGACGACCACCTGCTGGAGCTGATCTCCCGGAAGATCCGCACGGTGCCCGGGGTTGAGAGCACCGAGACGTTCATGTACCTGGAGCTGAAGAAGCAGACCTACTCCTGGGGTGTGCGCTGACCGGCCACTACGCGCAGCTGTCGCTCTGGCACGCCGACCCTGCGCTGAGCTGGACCCCGCGCCCGGCCCTCCCGGGGGACGCGGACGCCGACGTGGTGATCGTCGGGGCCGGGTTCACCGGCCTGTGGACGGCCTACTACCTGGCCGAGGCTGATCCCGGGCTGCGGATCCTGGTGCTGGAGGCCGAGGTCGCCGGGTTCGGGGCCTCCGGCCGCAACGGGGGCTGGTGCTCGGCGCTGTTCCCGGCCTCGCCCGACCGGCTCGCCCGGCTGCCCGGCTCGAGCCGGGAAGGCGCCCTCGCCCAGCACCGCGCGATGTGTGCGACGGTGGACGAGGTCGGCGCGGTGGCCGCCGCAGAGGGCATCGACGCCCACTACGCCAAGGGCGGCACGATCGTGCTGGCGCGTAGCGGGACCGAGTGGCAGCGGGCCCGTGAGGAGGTGGCCGAGGCCCGCGCCTGTGGCCGTGGTGACGACCACCTCCGCCTCCTGGATGCCACGGAGGCCACGGGGGTGCTCGCAGCCACCCGGGTCCGTGGGGCGACGTACACCCCCGACTGCGCCGTCGTCCAGCCCGCGCGCCTGGTCCGTGGACTGGCCGAGGCGGCCGAGCGCCGAGGGGTGCGGATCCACGAGCACACCCCCGTCCGGGCCGTCGAGCAGGGCCGCGCGGTGACCGAGCACGGCACGGCGCGCGCAGGCACCGTGATCCGCGCGACCGAGGGCTACACCGCGAGCCTGGCCGGACTACGGCGCGCCCTCGCCCCGGTCTACTCGCTGATCGTGGCCACCGAGCCGCTGCCCCCCGAGGTGTGGGAGCAGATCGGGCTGGCGCGCCGGGAGACCTTCGCCGACCACCGTCACCTGGTCATCTACGGACAGCGCACCGCCGACGACCGGCTGGTCTTCGGCGGCCGAGGGGCGCCGTACCACTTCGGCTCGCGGACCGCCCCGGGGTTCGACCGGGATGAACGGGTCTTCGCCGCGCTTCGCCACACGCTGCGCGACCTGTTCCCCGTCCTCAGCGACGCCCGGTTCACCCACGCCTGGGGAGGAGCCCTCGGTGTGGCCCGCGACTGGATGGCCTCGGTGGGCTGGGACCCCAGGACCGGTCTGGGCTGGGCGGGGGGCTACGTCGGGGACGGAGTGAGCACCACCAACCTGGCCGGGCGCACCCTGCGCGACCTCGTGCTGGGACGCGACACCGAGCTGACCCGGCTGCCCTGGGTCGGGCACCGCTCCCGCGGCTGGGAGCCCGAACCGCTGCGCTGGCTGGGGATGAACGCCGGGCTGCGGGCGATGACCTTCGCTGACGCCGAGGAGCGGCGCACCGGACGGCAGAGCCTCACCGCCCGGCTGATGTCGCCCCTCCTGGGTGGCTGAGCCACGCACACGAGAGGAGCACCCATGCACGCGCGACGCGCCCTGGTCCGCCGACCGGGCCCCCGGCTCGCCGAGGGCCTGCTGACCCACCTCGAGCGCGTCCCCGTGGACGTCGACCTCGCCCGCGCGCAGTGGGAGGGGTACGTCGCCGCGCTGCACCGCGAGGGCTGGGAGACCGTCGAGGTGCCGCCTGCCGACGACTGCCCGGACGCGGTGTTCGTGGAGGACACCGTCGTGGTCTACGCCGACCTGGCGGTCCTCGCCCGACCGGGCGCGGAGAGCCGGCGCCCCGAGACCGCCGGGACGGAGCAGACGCTGACCGCGATGGGGTACCGCGTCGAGCGGATCGAGGCGCCCGGAACCCTCGACGGGGGCGACGTGCTCAAGCACGGGGCCCGGGTGTGGGTGGGGCTCGGCGGACGCACCAACGAGCAGGGGGCCGCCCAGCTCGGCCGGCTGCTGGCTCCGCTCGGCGCCGTGGTCACGGCGGTCCCGGTCACCCGGGTGCTGCACCTGAAGTCGGCCGTGACCGCGCTGCCCGACGGGACCGTCGTGGGCTACCCGCCGCTGGTCGACGAGCCCGCCACCTGGTCGACGTTCGCCGCTGTGCCCGAGGAGCCTGGCTCCCACGTGGTGCTCCTCGACGGCGGCACGGTCCTGATGTCGAGCGGTGCGCCGCGGACCCGGGAGATGTTCGAGGCCCGCGGGCTGCGGGTGGTCGCGGTGGACATCAGCGAGTTCGAGAAGCTGGAGGGCTGCGTCACCTGCCTGTCCGTGCGGCTGCGGCACCCGATGGCCGACTGACGGGCCCGGGGCCTACCCGAGCCCGTTCGCGGCGGTGTCGGCCGGCTTGGCCCTGGCCACCAGCCACGCGTCGAAGAACCCGGCAAGCTCCTCGCCGCTGACCGCGGACGCCAGCGCGCGGAACTGGTCCGTCGACCCGGTCCTCCCCCCGTGCCGGCGTACCCAGGTACGCAGCAGGACCCGGAAGTCGGGCTCGCCGATCCGGTCGCGCAGGGCCGCCAGCGCCATGGCGCCGCGCAGGTAGACCGGTGAGTCGAACAGGTGGCCGGGCCCGGGGTCGGCCAGCGACAGCGCCCAGAAGCGGTTACTGGGCGGCAGGCTGTCGTAACGCGCGCGGAGCCAGGAGGCCGTCGACCGCCCCCCGTGGGTCTCGGCGTACCGGTGCTCCATGTAGGTCGCGAAGCCCTCGTTGAGCCAGATGTCCTTCCAGTGGCGTACCGCCACGTCGTCGCCGAACCACTGGTGCGCCAGCTCGTGCACGACCAGGCCCACCGAGCCGGGAGCGACCGCCGGGTAGGTGGGCCGGGTCTGGTTCTCGAGCGCGAAGCCCGGGTCGAGACCGGTGACCAGCCCACCGGTGCTGCTGAACGGGTAGCGGCCCAGCTCGGCGGAGAGCCAGCCGACCACCGCCGGTGAGCGGCGCATCAGCCGCATCAGCCCGGGGCGCAGCGGGGCCGGCACGTCGCGGGACACGGCCACCAGCCAGGGCAGGCCCCGCAGCCGGCCGTGCCGGACCCGGCCCTGCTCGATCTCGAACCGGCCTGCCGCGAAGAAGGCCAGGTAGGGCACCATCGGCTCGCGCGCCCGCCAGTGCCAGGTGGTGCGGTCGCCGTGCCGGCGGCAGCCGGCCAGGACCCCGTTGGAGACCACCTGCCGCCCGGCGGGGACGGTGACGTGCACGTCCATGCGGGCCCGGTCGAGGGGGTGGTCGTTGCCCGGGAACCACCAGGGCGCCATGTGCGGCTGGTTCATCGCGACCACCTCCCCGGCACCGGCGAGCCAGTTGCTCTCCCCGGCGTAGGTGTAGCGCCGCGGGTAGCCGGCGTAGCGCACCAGCACCCGGGCCCGGGTCCCCCGCCTCAGCGGGCTCGACGGCGTGATCTGGAGCTCGTGGCGCACCGGCCGGGTGTAGCCGGCCGGCCGACCGGCCACCCGGACCGCGGTGACGGGGAGCAGGAAGTCCAGGTTGAACCGGGACAGGTCCTCGGTCGTGCGCAGCGTCAGGCGGGTCCAGCCGGAGAGGTGAGCGGTCCGGAAGTCGTAGGCGACGTGCACGTCGTACCGCTTCACGTCGTAGCCCCCGTTGCCGTCCAGGGGGAAGTAGTCGTCGCCGATGCCGGCGGCGCCCGGCCCCGCCACCGCTCGCGGGACGGCACCGGCCGGCGCGGGCCCCTCGGCACGCGTGGCGCCTCCTGCCTGCGCGGATCCAGCCTGTGCGGATCCAGGTAGGGCAAGCAGGGCCACCAGGAGGGTGGCCGTGGCACGGCGGCGGAGCACGGAACCCCCTTGCGGACGACTCATCATGAAGCATACGGCGGAAAACCGGTTGCCCGGTGCCGCCCCGGCCGGGGAGCATGGCTTCCGATGTCCGCGGAAAGCGGTGATCGCCCTAGCGGCGCCCGTCGAGGGGGCCGGGTCGAGAGGAGGCAGACATGACCGTCCCTGTCAGTGGCCTGCCCACCGTCACCCTCTCGACCTTCTGGAGCACCCATCCCGATGACACATCCCCTCGCCGGTCCGTTCCCGGCTCTCTCCACCCGCTCGCGTCCCCTCCCCGCTGAGCCCGAGGCGGCGCTCGCCCCACCCGACCGGGCCGACGACGTCGACCCTCGGTTCGTCTTCGACTTCCACGCGCTCGACGATCTCGAGGAGGACCAGCGCTGGTCCACCTGGCTCAGCGTCGAGCCGCTGTGCCGCGGCCCTCAGCCGCGACCTGACTGGGTCGTGACCTCACAGGCTGCGATCGACACCGAGCTCGGCGTGCTCAAGACGGGGAAGGAGGCCGACGTGTTCCTGCTCGAGCGCGGGGTCCCCGCCGGCCCGTCCGTGGTGATGGCCGCCAAACGCTACCGCGACGAGGACCACCGCAGCTTCCACCGCTCGGCGTCCTACACCGAGGGGCGCCGGGGCCGGAACACCCGCGACAACCGGGCGGTGCAGCGCAAGAGCTCCTACGGTCGCGCGGTCGCGGCGGGCCAGTGGGCGGCGGCCGAGTGGGACTCGCTCACCCGGCTCTGGACGCAGGGCCTTCCCGTGCCCTACCCGGTCCAGGTCGACGGCACCGAGATCCTCATGGAGTGGATCCAGATCGACGGAGAGACCGCGCCCCGGCTGGCGCAGACGCGTCCGGACCGCGCCCTGCTGGCGTCGTACTTCGACCAGCTGCGCGAGGTGATCGGCACGCTGGCCCAGCTGGGACTGGTCCACGGCGACCTGTCCGCCTACAACCTGCTCGCCGCCGGACCGCGGCTGGTCGTCATCGACCTCCCCCAGATGGTGGACCTGGTGGCGAACCCGGCCGGGATGGACTTTCTCATGCGCGACTGCCAGAACGTGTGCACGTGGTTCCGGTCCCGCGGTCTGGACGTCGACGAGCACGAGCTGTTCGGCGACGTGGTCACGCACGCCTTCTGAGGCCCGGTCCCCGCAGCTACTCCGTCGCGGCGAGCTGGCCGCAGGCCCCGTCGATCTCGCGTCCCCGCGTGTCGCGCACCGTGGTGGGGATCCCCCTGGCCTCGAGGCGGCGGACGAACTCGCGCTCGTCCCGGGGGTCCGAGGCGGTCCACCTCGAGCCCGGGGTGGGGTTGAGCGGGATGAGGTTCACGTGGACCCAGCCGCGCCGGCCGTGCCGGTTGAGGACGTCGCCGAGCAGGTCGGCCCTCCAGCCCTGGTCGTTGACGTCGCGGATCAGGGCGTACTCGACCGACACGCGGCGACCCGTGCGCTCGTGGTAGCCGGCGGCCGCGTCGACCGCCTCGGCCACGCTCCACCGCGTGTTGATCGGCACCAGCTCGTTGCGGAGGTCGTCGTCGGGCGCGTGCAGGGAGAGCGCCAGGGTGACCGGGATCCCCTCCTCGGCCAGCTGTCGGATGCGGGGCACGAGACCCACGGTGGAGACGGTGACGCCCCGGGCGGACATGCCGTACCCGCCCGGAGCCGGGTCGGTCAGGCGGCGTACCGCGCCCAGGACGGCCCGGTAGTTGGCCAACGGCTCGCCCATGCCCATGAACACGACGTTGGACACCCGTGCGGGACCGCCGGGAACCTCGTCGCGGGCCAGCGAGCGGGCCGCGGCGACCACCTGCTCGACGATCTCCGCAGTCGACAGGTTGCGCTGCAGGCCGGCCTGGCCGGTGGCGCAGAAGGGACACGCCATCCCGCACCCGGCCTGGGAGGACACGCAGAGCGTGACCCGGTCCGGGTACCGCATCAGCACCGACTCCACCAGCGCTCCGTCCCCCAGCCGCCAGAGCGTCTTACGGGTGGTGCCGCGGTCCGCCTCCAACGTCCGCACCGGGGTCATCAGGCGCGGCAGCAGGGTCGCGACGATCTCCTCCCGCTGGTGCGCGGGCAGGTCCGTCATGAGGGCAGGGTCGTCGGTGAGCCGGGTGAAGTAGTGGCGCGAGAGCTGGTCGGCCCGGAACGCCGGCATACCGAGCTCGACCGCCGCTGCGCGCCGCTCGTCGGGCGTGAGGTCGGCCAGGTGGCGCGGAGGCTTCGCCCGGCCACGCGGCTCCTCGAAGACCAGCGGCAGCGAGGTCATGCCGAGAAGCGGAGCATCAGCCAGAACACGATGGTCCCGACCCCGAAGACGATCAGCAGGGTCACCACCATCCCCAGCAGCAGGTACTTGCCGAACCGGCGGGTCCGGGGGAAGGCGAGCAGCCCTAGCGGCACGGCGAACGCGAGCAGCACGAACGGGAAGGCCTCCTCGGCGGTGCGCTCGTCGAAGATCCCGCTCATGAGTGCCACGAAGATCCCTGGGAGCAGGGTCACCAGCAGCAGGCCGGAGAAGAACCCGGTGAGGGCGGTGAAGGTGGGGTGGTCACGGTGCCACCAGTCGAGCTCGCGGGCGGTACCGGTCTGACCGGACCCGGGCAGGATGTCGTCGCTGCCCCCGAGGTCGCCCGTGCTCCCGTAGCCGGCCGGCGCCGCAGACCCCTCACTCATCACGTGCTCCCATGGCGTCCATGGTAGGTGCCGTCCCGGTGGCGGCCACGAATCCCCGGTACCGGGACGGCCGCCCGCGGACGGACCCGGGTCAGAAGACCAGGTAGTGGAGCACGATCCAGATCGGTGCCGCGGTCGCGAGGAGCGAGTCGATCCGGTCCATCAGGCCCCCGTGGCCGGGGATGATGTGGCTCATGTCCTTGATGCCCAGGTCGCGCTTGATCACCGACTCGCACAAGTCGCCCAGCGTGGCCATCACCACGGTGACCAGGCCAAGCAGCACGCCCACCCACCAGTCGCCGTCGAGCAGGTAGACGGTCAGCGCCCACCCGACGAGGACACAGGCCAGCGTGGACCCGGCGAAGCCCTCCCACGACTTCTTCGGCGAGATCACCGGAGCCATCGGGTGCTTGCCGAACAGGACGCCGGCGGCGTACCCGCCGATGTCGGAGGAGATCGTCACCAGGATGAAGGTGAGGATCGCCCGCACCCCGTCGTCCCAGGGCTCGAAGTCCCAGGCACCGCCCTCGGCGAGCAGCAGCCCGACGAAAGAGCCGAGGAACGGCACGTAGACCACGGTGAACACTCCGGCGGTGGCGTTCTTGACGTAGCCGTCCACCCCGCGTCGCAGGGTCCAGAGCATGATCACCAGCGCGGTGACGCCGGTTGCGGTCACCAGCGCGGAGGTGCCCCAGAAGTAGGCGAGGAGCACCATGGCCACGCCGCCGACGATCACCGGCTGCTCGGGGAGGTCGATGCCCTGGGTGCGCACGGCCTGGGCGAGCTCCCAGACCGCAACCACGACGGCGACCGCCACGATGAGCATGAAGGCGCTCTTCCACAAGAACAGCGACGCGCCGATCACCGCGAGCAGGACCACAGCCGATCCGACGGCTGCGGGCAGGTTCCTCCCGGCGCGTCCGTAGTCCTTGGCCGGGACCGAGGGGGGTGAGGTGGTCATCGGCGGCTCAGACCTCGAGCAGCTCGGCTTCCTTGTGCTTGAGCAGGTCGTCGATCGTGTCGGTGTGCGTCTTGGTCATCGCCTCGAGACGCTTCTCCGCCCCCGCCACCTCGTCGGCGCCGGCCTCTCCGTCCTTGTCCAGCCGCTCCAGGTGCTGCTTGGCGTGCCGGCGGATGTTGCGCACCGAGACCCGGCCCTCCTCCGCCTTGTGCCGGACGACCTTGATGTACTCCTTGCGCCGCTCCTCGGTCAGGTCGGGGAACACGCAACGCAGCAGCTTGCCGTCGTTCGCGGGGTTGACGCCGAGGTCGGACTCGCGGATCGCCTTCTCGATGGCGGCCATCGCCGACATGTCGTACGGCGACACCAGGATGATCCGCGCCTCCGGGGTGGTGAAGGAGGCCAGCTGCTGCAGCGGGGTGGGCGTGCCGTAGTACTCCACGGTGATCTTGTTGAACATGCTCGGGCTCGGCCGGCCCGCACGCACGGCGGCGAACTCCTCGCGCGTCGCCTCGACCGACTTGTCCATCTTCTGGTCGGCCTCGTTCAGGATCTCGTTGATCACGCCTTGCTCCTCGTCGTCGCTGCGTCGCTGGTCAGGCTGTCGGCGGGTTCAGCCGGCGCTGACGAGCGTGCCAATCTTCTCACCCTGCACGACGCGCAGGATGTTCCCCTCCGGCTCCATGCCGAAGACCACCATGGGCAGCTTGTTCTCCCCGCACAGGGCGAACGCCGTCTGGTCCATGATGCGCAGGCCGCGGGCCATCGCCTCGGCGTAGGTGAGCGTGTCGAACTTCGTCGCGGTGGGGTCCAGACGCGGGTCGGCGGTGTAGACGCCGTCCACGCCGCTCTTGGCGACCAGGACGGCATCGCACTTGGACTCGAGGGCGCGCTGGACGGCGACGGTGTCGGTGGAGAAGAAGGGCATCCCCATGCCGGCGCCGAAGATGACCACCCGGCCCTTCTCCATGTGCCGGATGGCGCGTCGCGGCACGTAGGGCTCGGCGACCTGGCCCATGGCGATCGCGGTCTGGACGCGGGTCTCCACGCCGAGCTTCTCCAGGAAGTCCTGGAGGGCCAGGCAGTTCATCACGATGCCGAGCATGCCCATGTAGTCGGCACGGGCCCGGTCCATGCCCCGTTGCTGGAGCTCGGCGCCGCGGAAGAAGTTGCCGCCCCCGGTCACCACGGCGACCTGCACCCCGGCCCGTGCCACCGCCGCGATCTCTCGAGCGATCTTCGAGACCACGTCGGGGTCCACCCCGACCTTTCCCCCGCCGAACACCTCGCCGGAGAGCTTGAGCAGGACTCGGTGGTAACCGGGCACGGCTGGTCCCTTCGTTCGGCGGGCCGGGCAGACGAGGGTGGTTCTCCGTCCGAGACCGAACCCTACGGGATCAGGCGCCGACCTCGAACCGGGCGAACCGCGTGACGCTGACTCCCGCCTCGCCCAGGACCGCCTTGACCGACTTCTTGTGCTCGGTGACCGACGGCTGGTCGAGCAGCACGACCTCCTTGAAGAAGCCGTTGAGCCGCCCCTCGGTGATCTTGGCGATGGCCTGCTCGGGCTTGCCCTCCTCCCGCGCGGTGGCCTCGGCGATCTGGCGCTCGTGGGCGACCAGGTCCGCCGGGACGTCGTCGCGGGTGAGGTACTGCGGACGCATCGCGGCGATCTGCATCGCGACCCCACGGGCGGCGTCGGCGTCCGCGCCGGCGTACTGGACCAGCACGCCGACCGCCGGCGGCAGGTCCTGGGCCCGCTTGTGCATGTACGCCACGACGGGGGCGTCGAAGTAGGCCACCCGGCCGAGCTCGATCTTCTCGCCGATGGTGATCGCCAGGTTCTGGACGACCTCGCCGACGGTGCGCTCGCCCAAGGGCACCGACCGGAGCGCGTCGGCGTCGGTGGCCCCGGCCTGGTCGGCAGCCTCGGCGATCTGCTGGGCGACGGCCACGAAGTCCTCGCCCTTGGCGACGAAGTCGGTCTCGCACTTGAGCTCGACCAGGGCGCCGCCGGAGGTGGCCACCAGGCCGGCGGTGGCCTCGCGCTCGGCGCCTCGCTTGGCGGCCTTGGCCGCACCCTTGGTGCGCAGGATGTCGACGGCGGCCTCGAAGTCGCCGGCGGCCTCCTCGAGCGCCTTCTTGCAGTCCATCATGCCGGCGCCGGTCATGTCCCGGAGCTTCTTGACGTCGGCGGCGGAGAAGTCAGCCATGTTCATCTCTCTCGAGTCGGGGTGGGAAGGGGACCGTGGGCAGGGCTCAGTCGGCCTGCTCGGTCTCGGCCGGGGCCTCGACGACCGGGGCCTCCGCGACCGGGGCCTCGACGACCGGAGCCTCCGCGGCCGGGGCCTCGACGACCGGAGCCTCGACGACCGAAGCCTCCGCGACCGGAGCCTCGACGACCGGGGCCTCCGCGGCCGGAGCCTCCGCAACGGGGACCTCCGCGGTGGACTGCTCCAGCAGCTCGCGCTCCCACTCGGCAAGCGGCTCCTCGACGGCGCCGGCACCGTCGCCGCGGGCGCCGGACCGGGCGATCAGACCCTCCGCCACGGCGTCGGCCACCACCCGGGTGAGCAGCCCGACGGCCCGGATGGCGTCGTCGTTGCCCGGGATCGGGAAGTCGACCTCGTCGGGGTCGCAGTTGGTGTCCAGGATGCCGATGATGGGGATCCGGAGCTTGCGCGCCTCCTCGACGGCCAGGTGCTCCTTCTTGGTGTCGACGACCCAGACCGCCGCGGGCGTGCGGGTCATCTCGCGGATTCCGCCCAGGGTCTTGTCCAGCTTGTCCCGCTCGCGCTTGAGGTGGAGCAGCTCCTTCTTGGTGCGGCCCGAACCGGCCACGTTCTCGAAGTCCAGCTCGTCGAGCTCCTTGAGCCGGTTGATCCGCTGGTGCACGGTCTGGAAGTTGGTGAGCATGCCACCGAGCCAGCGCTGGTTGACGTAGGGCATGCCGACGCGGGTCGCCTGCTCGGCGATCGCCTCCTGGGCCTGCTTCTTGGTGCCGACGAACA
>NZ_DAOMFK010000008.1:0-38453 GCF_035429765.1 Nocardioides sp.
ATCTGGGAGGAGAAGGGGACCCAGCGCGCCTCGACGGCTCTGGAGGGGATGTTCCCGATGCCGCTGGTGTCCGAAGAGACGGTCCGCCGTCTCGAGGAGTGGCTGGACTCCTCGACCGCCAACCCGGCCGCCAAGCGCTACGTGCGCGAGGGTCGGTCCGACATGGTGCGGGCGCTGGCCGCCCAGCGCCGGGACGGCGCTGGGTGACCCTGACCCCCACCACGCGGACCGGTGGGCTCCTGGGGCTGGGCCGACGCTAAGCCGCGGTGATCTCGCGGCGCATTGCTTGCTTGCGTGGTCCAGACCGCTCCCGCCGCTCGAGGAGCGACGGCGCCGCTGGGAACCGGAGCCCATCGACCTCCGGGGTACCATCCACCTGGGGTGCTCTACTGGGGGATGGGGTTGGGATGAAGGCTCTGCACGAAGCTGACGGCCTCGGCGTGGTGGGCCGGACCGACGGCGAACAGCAGTGTGAGCGTGGGAACGCCGCCGAGTACCTGCTGGAGGCCGGCTCCCCGGAGGACCCGGCCATCCTCGACGCCGGGCGCCGCTTCTCCTACGCCGACCTCTCCGCAGCCGGGGCGAAGCTTGCCAACGGGCTCGTCGCGGAAGGAGTTCCGCCCGGCTCGCGGATCGCCATCTTGGGGCCGAACTCCTTCTTCTGGGCCGCCGCCTACCTCGCCAGCTTGCGGGGGTACGTCGCAGTGCCCCTGTCGGATAAGCTCTCCCCCGCGAGCATCCGCGACCAGGCCGAACGTGTCGACTGCCGCGCCGCCTTCATCGACCGCCGCTACCTCAAGCGCTTCGGTGACTCCTTCGACGGGAGGCTGCCGGTGCTGACCGACGAGTACCTGGAGGGACCCACCGCAGACTGGCCGACCCCGGCTGCCGCCGACCTCGACGCGGACGCGCTGCTGCTGTTCACCTCGGGCACCACGGCAGCCGCGAAGGTCGTCCGGCTCACTCACCGCAACATCGTGGCGAACACGGACTCCATCATCACCTACCTCGGACTCCAGCGGGCCGACCGGATGCTCGTGGTCCTCCCCTTCTTCTACTGCTACGGGCTCTCCCTCCTGCATACTCACCTGCGCGTGGGCGGGAGCGTCGCGCTCTGCAACAGCTTCGTCTTCCCCGAGGTGGCGCTCGACCTGGTCGAGTGTGAGAGGTGCACGGGCTTCGCCGGTGTCCCTTCCACCTTCCAGATGCTGCTGCGTGCCAGCAGCTTCCGAACCCGGGAGCTGCCCTCGCTGCGTCTGATCCAGCAGGCCGGCGGCAAGCTCTCACCGGTCCTGATCGAGGAGCTCGTCGAAGCTCAGCCGTCCGCGAGTCTGTTCGTCATGTACGGACAGACCGAAGCGACCGCCAGGCTCTCCTACCTGCCTCCCGAGCTGGTGCTCGAGAAGCTCGGCTCCATCGGCAAAGGAATCCCCGGCGTCTCGCTGCGCGTCCAGGACGAGAGCGGGCGCCCGGTCGCTCCGGGAGAGACCGGTGAGATCTTCGCGTGCGGCGCCAACATTTCACCCGGGTACCTCGACGAGCCACAGGCGTCCGAGAGCAAGTTCCCAGCGGGCGAGCTGCGCACCGGCGACCTCGCCACCGTGGACGAGGACGGCTTCATCTACATCGTCGACCGGGTCGACGACTTCATCAAGTCGTGGGGGCACCGGATCTCCAGCCAGGAGGTCGAGGCTGCCGCACTGAAGCTGAGGGACCTGGTGTCAGCGGCCGCGGTGGGCGTCCCCGACGAGGACGCCGGAGAGGCGGTGACCCTCGTGGTGACACTCGCGCCCGGCTCTGGCACGACCGCCGACGACATCCTCACGTTCACCAGGCAGCAGCTCCCTAAGCACATGGTGCCCAAGACCGTCCACGTGGTCGACGCGATCCCGCTCAACGCCAACGGGAAGGTCGCCAAGACACAGGTCCGCGAACTCGTCCGGCAGCTGTCGGTCGCGAGCCAAGACACCCCCGGAGCATGAAATGACTACTCGATCTCGATACCGCCTCGTCTCGGTCGTCGCCGCCCTGGGCTGTGCGATCGCCGCCGGGGCGCTGTTCGCCAAGAGCCAAGGTCGTGCCCAAGTGACATTGAGCGACTTCCCTCCCGGAGCCGGCTCCAGCCAGCTCCAGGAGCCCGGTCCACGGGTGTTCTTCGCCCACCAGTCAGTCGGCTGGAACCTCCTGAGCGCCATTCCGGCCCTGTACGCCGCCAGCGGGTCGCCGGCTCCCCAGATCGTGGAGCTGCCCGCCCCGAGCTCCGGGCAGCGGGCCGTCGTGCCCAGTGGTTCACAGGCTCAGTTCACCCACACCTTCATCGGACAGAACGGTGACCCGGTGGGCAAGATCGAGGAGTTCGACAGCATGCTGCGGAGCGGCGTCGCCGACGACGTCGACGTGGCCTTCATGAAGTTCTGCTACCTGGACGTGACCGCGGGCACGGACGTGCAGTCGCTGTTCGCCCGGTACCGGGACACGCTCTCTGCCCTCGAACGCGACTACCCGGACGTGACCTTCCTGCACATGACCACGCCGTTGACCACGCAGCCCGGCCTGAAGACGAGGATCAAGTCGCTCCTCGGGGCCGACAACCCTGCCGCGGACAACGTCGCACGTGAACAGCTGAACCAGATGTTCCGCGACGAGTACGGCAGCGGACGGCTCTTCGACCTCGCCGCCTTCGAGTCCACGACACCCCAAGGCGACCGGGTCACCGGCACGTACGACGGTCAGGACTACTTCGCCCTGTACTCCGGCTACGCCACGGACGAGGGTCACCTCAACGCCGCGGCCTCGCAGGTCGCCGCCGCCGACCTGCTCGATCTCGTCCAGCAGTCGGCCGGAAAGGCGCAGTGACCCGGTGGACCTCCGCACCGGCACCGACATCGTCCAGGTGGCCCGAGTGGCACGACTGATCGAGCGGCGCGGGTTCGTCGAGCGCTGGTTCACACCCGACGAGATCAGCTACTGCTCGAGCCGGTCACAGCCCGCCCTGCACTACGCGGCCAGGCTGGCGGCCAAGGAGGCAGTCCTGAAGTGCCTGCGGTGGTCGTGGGACGGGCCGATCCCCTGGCGGGAGATCGAGGTCCGGCACGACGCGTCAGGGGCTCCGCAGATCCGCCTCTCGGGGTCCTTGACCGCAGCGGAGCGCGCTCCGCGCCCTGACCTCCAGGTGTCCCTGTCGCACTGCCAGGAGTACGCCACCGCCGTCGCGGTGGCCCTGTGGGACTGAGGACAGGGGCGCTGGGAGCGGCTCCGCCCACGCGGCCCTCGGTGCACGGGTCAGCGGCACAGAAGAGCCGGCGCTCGCAGTGCTCACGACCCCGCGCCCGGCACCTCCGGGTAGAGCACGCAGGCGACGTCCACCGACCCGGCCCGACGCAGGGCGGGCGCGTCGGCCGGCCGGAAGTGCACCTCGACGCCGTTGCCCGCCGGGTCGATGCCGGTGACACCCCGCCACAGCGGCTCGTCGGGGCTCTCGGTGCGGATCCGGTCCAGCAGGGCACGGACCGCGCCTGCGCCACCGGAGCCGAGCTTCGCGGTCGTCGACGGTGTGCTGAGGCCGTCGAGGTCCCCGATCAGCTCCAGCTCGTCGTCGTAGGCTTCCACCTTGCGCGTCCAGTGCTCCTCGAGCAGTGCCCGGAGGTCGCGGGACTCCCAGCCGCAGCCTGCGACAGCCTCGGGGCAGCGCGGGTGGAAGGCACAGCCCAGCGGGGGCTCCGCGGCATCCGGGATCTCGCCACGCGGCAGGTCGCGAGGCACCTGCTTGTCCGGGTCCGGCTCGGGGATCGCCTTCAGCAACGCCTTGGTGTAGGGATGTCGCGGGTGGGCGAAGATCTCGTCGGTCGCGCCGATCTCCACCACCCGGCCGAGGTACATGATCGCGATGCGGTCGCAGAAGTACTTCGCGGTCGCGAGGTCGTGGGTGATGTAGACGTAGGTGAGCCCGAGGTCCCGCTTGAGGTCCAGCATCAGCTGGAGGATCTTGGCTCGCACGCTCATGTCGAGCATGGACACGGGTTCGTCGGCCACGAGCACCTCTGGTTGGAGGATGATGGCTCGCGCGATGACGGCCCGCTGCTTCTGGCCTCCGGAGAGGTCGGAGGGGTACTTGCCGAGGAACCTCTCGACCGGCGACAGCCCCACCCGCTCCAGGGCCTCCTCGACGCGCTGTCTCAGCTCCGCGCCCGAGGCGATGCCATGGATCACCAGCGGATGCCCGATGGCCACCTCCATGGTCATCGAGGGGTTCAGGGCAGCGTGCGGGTCCTGGAAGACCATCTGGAGGTCGGTGCGCAGCCGGCGCAGCTCGGCCCCGCGCATCTGGGAGACGAGCCGGTCACCTCGCTCCCGGCCGTGGTAGGTGATCGAGCCACCGGTCGCCGGTACCAGGCCGAGCAGGGCCCGGCCGAGGGTGGTCTTGCCGCTGCCGGACTCGCCCACCAGCCCCAGCACCTCGCCGCGGCGGAGCGTCAGCGTCACGCCGTCGACCGCCTTGACGCTGCGCGACTTCAGCCCGAGCAGCCGGGACAGGGCACCACCCTGCAGCTGGAAGTGCACCGCCAGGTCGTTGACGTCCAGCACGTTCTCGGCGCGGGCGGCCGGCGTCCGGGCCCCCTGATCAGGCTTCGTCGGCAACGCCGATCTCCTCTCGGGGCAGCGGCTCCAGCTCGGCCGCCGGCACTGTGGCAAGGATGCCTGCGCGCACGTCTGCGGCCCAGCAGGATGCCAGGCTGCCTCCCGCATGCATCCGCGAGACCGGGTGGCGAGCGGCGCAGATCTTCATCGCGTCGGGGCAGCGGGGGTGGAAGTGGCAACCCGAGGGCGGCTCCACGAGGTCGGGCGGTGCCCCGTCGATGTAGTTCAGGCCTGTGGTGGACAGCGAGATGGTCGAGCGCAGCAGCTCGCGGGTGTACGGGTGCTGCGGGTGTGAGAACACCTCCCGGGCTGCACCGATCTCCACGATCTCGCCGGCGTACATCACGGCCACGCGGTCGCACGCCTCGGCCACGATGCCCAGGTTGTGGGTGATCAGCAACAGTGCAGTGCGGTAGTTGGTCCGCAGGTCGTGCAGGATCCGGATGATCTGCGCCTCGACGAGGACGTCCAACGCCGTGGTGGGCTCGTCGGCCACCACGAAGGCGGGGCGGAGGACCAGGGTGAGCGCGATCATCAGCCGCTGGCGCATCCCCCCGGAGAACTCGTGGGGGTAGGCGTGGTAGCGGGTGGGGGGGATGCCCATCACCCGGAGCGCCTCGAGGGAGCGGCGCTCGATCTCGGCCTTGCTGATCGACCTGTCGTGGGTCTTCAGCGTCTCGGCGAAGTGCTCGCTGATCCGCATGAGGGGGTTCAGCCGGGTCAGCGGCTCCTGGAAGATCATGCCGAGGTCGCGCCCGCGCATGGCGTGCTGCTCCTTCGGTCTGAGCGCCAGCATGTCGGTGCCGCGGAAGCGCAGCGTGCCGTCGCGGCTGCTGCCGTCGGGCAGCAGGCCGATGAGGCCGCGACCCAAGGTCGACTTCCCGCAGCCCGACTCACCCACCACGCCGAGGATCTCGCCCTCGTGGAGGTCGAAGCTGACCCCGTCGACGGCCCGGACGGGGCCCCGCTCCGTGCCGTACCAGACCCTCAGGTCTCGCACCTCCAGCACAGGGTCGGACGGCACGACCGGCGCCGCCTGGTCGTCGATCAGGTCCATCATCGGGGTCGGCTCACTTCGCTGTCTCGGCGATCTCTGGGGGGTCCTGGGGAGCTGCTCTTGCGGGGAACCTCACAGGCAGCAGCCGGCGACGGCGCAGGGCGGGGTTCAGGGTCTCGTTGAGGCCTTCCCCGACGAGGGTCAACGCCGTGATCAGCAGGATGATCGCCAGCCCCGGCCACAGGGCCGGCCACCACACCCCGGCCTGGGCGTCATCGAGGGCCCGGCTCAGGTCGTAGCCCCACTCGGACGCCTCCGTCGGCTGGATGCCGAGCCCGAGGAAGCCCAGGGCGGCGAGGGTGCCCAGCGCGTCGGCGGCGTTGAGTGTGCCGATCACCGGCACGGACTGCACCACGTTGCCGAACAGGTACTTGCGGATGATCGTCGTGGGCTTCGCCCCGATCGCACGTGCGGCCTCGATGTAGGTGGACTCACGGGCCGACACGGTCGTGCTGCGCACGACCCGGTAGTACTGCGGGACGTAGATCGCCGCCAGCGCGAGGGCGACCGCCACGATGCTGCCGCCCAGCGCGTCTCGCAGGAGGAAGGCGAAGATGATCGCCAGCAGCAGGGACGGGATCGTGTACAGGGCGTCCATCACGAAGACGAGCACCCGGTCGACCCATCCGCCCACGAACCCGGACACCAGGCCGAGCGGCAGGCCGATCAGTGCGGCGACCAGCACCGAGATCACGACCACCTCGAGCGCGGTCCTCGCCCCCCAGACCACGCGGGAGAAGATGTCGAAGAACTGGTCGTTGGTGCCGAGCCAGTGAGCCGACGACGGGGACTGCAGCTTGGGGAACTTCGCGCCCGAGGCGTCACGGGTCTGGTTGAAGTCGAACGGGGCGATCCACGGCGCGAACAGCGCGAACACGAGGAAGACGACGGTCACCACCGCACCGCCGAGGAGGATCCATCGGGCGAGGCCCTTGGTGTTCCAGATCGTCGAGAGGAACCCGCGCACGTCAGTACCTCACCCTCGGGTCGACCAGTGCGTTGAGGATGTCGACCAGCACGCTGACGATCACCACGATCAGCGCGAAGAACGTCACCAGGCCTTGGAGCGCGATGTAGTCGCGCGCATTGATGTACTGGATGAGCTCGGTGCCGATCCCGGGCCAGTTGAAGGTGCGCTCGGTGAGCACCGCGCCCCCGAGGGTCAACGCGACCTGCAGGCCGATCACGGTGATGACGGGGACGAGCGCGTTGCGGAACGCGTGGCGGCGTACGACGCGCCGCTCCGGGATGCCGCGGGCCCGGGCCGCCTCGACGTAGTCGCCCTTCATCGCCTGGATCACGTTGATGCGCACCAGGCGGATGATCACGCCGGAGAGGAGCAGTCCCAGGGTCACGCACGGGAGGACGTGGTGCTTCAAGACGTCGGTCACGGCCGCGCCGTTCCCGGACAGGAACGCGTCGACGAGCAGGATGTGGGTCCTGGGCTGGACGGTGAACTTCGTGACGGTGGAGGCGATGTCGTAGGTCGGCCACCCGGGGAAGAACTTCACCACGAGCAGCACCAGCATGATGCCGACCCAGAAGATCGGCGCGGCGTAGGAGACGACCCCGAAGATGCGGATGGTGGCATCCGCCCCGCTGTCGCGGTGGCGCCCTGCGAGGCGGCCCAGCGGAAGCCCGATGAGCAGAGCGAACAGGAAGGCGCCCAGCGTGAGCGTGAGAGTCGCCCCGCCCTGGTCCCGGATCACGTCGAGCACCGGACGGTTGTCGGAGATGGTGTTGCCGAAGTCCAGGCGGGCCACGTCACCGAGGTACTCGAGGTACTGGACGACCAACGGCCGGTCCAGCCCGAGCGCGGCGCGCCGCACGTTGAGCGCATCCTCGTCCAGACGCCCCCCGAAGGCCGCGCTGACCGGGTCCCCGGGAGCCACTCGGAGCAGGAAGAAGATGACCGTGAGGACGACCCACATCATCGGGACGACGAGGAGCATCCGGACCAACAGGTAGCGGGACAGGGATCCCGAGCCCGACTTCACGCGGGGACCTCCTGGTTCTCCGGCTGACGGACCTCGCGGCCCGGTGGGTCTTGTGGCATTGAACAGCATCGGGGGAAGACGCCACACCCAGAGGTGGGCGTCCTCCCCCGATCAGGGTTGCACTGACGGCCAGGGTCGGCCGCTCAGCCGTTCTTGTTGATCATCCAGAAGCGGAAGATGTAGGTCGGGTCAAGGGTGTCCTTGACCCCCTCCATCGCCGAGTTCGCCACGGCGACGTTCTGCCCGTTCCACGAGGGGATCAGCGGGACGTCCTCGGCCACAATGTCCTGCAGCTGACCGATCTGCTCGGCACGCGCGGCGTCGTCGGTCTCACCGATCTCCTGGTCGAGGAGCTGGTTGACCTTCTCGTTGGAGTAGCCGTTGGCGAAGAACCCGCCGTCACGCACGAACGGCGACAGGTAGTTGTCGGCGTCCAGGAAGTCGGGGTACCAGCCGAGGATGAAGAGGTCGTAGGCGCCCTCCTTGTAGATGGTCTGGTACTCCTCCCACGCCGCGTCGTCGACGGTCACGTCGAACAGGCCGCTGGAGTTCAGCTGGTCGGCCAGCTCGTTGGCCTCGTCCACGGTGTTGGGGCCGTAGTGCTCCGGCGGGTAGCCGAGCTTCAGCTTGACCGGGGTCTTCACACCGGCGGCCTCGAGGATCCCCTTGGCCGCGTCGACATCGGGCTCGCCGTACTTCTCCTTGAACGAGTCCTTCTGGCCGGCGAAGCCGGGCGGGACGATCGAGTACGCCGGCGTGACGCTCCCGTCGTAGGCGTTGTCGGAGATGGCCTGGCGGTCGATCAGCTGGGCCACGGACTGGCGGATCGCCTTGTTCTTGCCGGCCTCGGTCGAGAACTGCCAGACCCAGTAACGGAACTCCGAGCCGTTGCCCCGGATGACCTCGGCCTTGCCGTTCTCCTCGATCGAGTTCAGGTCGGTCGGGCTGAGCGTGCGCCAGGCGATGTCGACCTGTCCGGACTCGACGGCGGTCTTGAGCGGCGCGGCGTCGTTGAAGTACTGCACGAACACCTGGCTGCTCTGCGGCGTCTTGTCACCGGTGTAGCTCTCGTTGGCCTCGAAGACCGCCTGCTCGCCGGCCTTGTACTGGCTCAGCACGAACGACCCCGAGCCGATCATGTTCTCCGTGTCGTCGTCGGCCAGCTTGTCGTCGGCCGGGAAGGTCTCCTCGTCGACGATCGAGGTGGTCGCGGAGGTCAGGATCTGCATGAACGTCTGGTCCGGCTGGTTCAGGTGGAACACCACCGTGGAGTCGTCCGGCGTCTCGATGGCGCCGTCGGCCAGGCCCGGGTTCTTCTCGTCGCCGTTGCTGATCGAGCCGAGCAGCACCGAGGAGCCGTTGGGATCGGCGATCTCGATGTTGCGCTGGAACGAGAACAGCACGTCGGAGGAGGTGAGCTCGTCCCCGTTGGAGAAGGTCAGGCCGTCCTTCAGCGTGCAGGTGATGGTCTGCGGGTCGTCGTACGCGCAGTCGGCGGCGTCGGGCACCGGGTCAGTGCCGTTCGCGGGCACCGTCATGAGCTGCTGGAAGATGTTGTACTGGATGTTCCACGAACCGAAGTCGTAGGAACCGGCCGGGTCCACCGACGTCACGGCGTCGGTCGTGCCGAGGATCCACGGCGCCCCCGCTGCACCCCCTCCTCCGCCGTCGCCGTTGCCGTCCTCGGAATCGTTGCCGCAGGCCGCGAGGGTGCCGATCATGGCACCCGCAGCGAGGACACCAAGGGCCCGCTTGCGCCAGAGCTTGTTGAGTTTCACATCCACCCTCCGGGTTGGTGGCCCGGCCGCTCGCCGGGTCGCTTCCGCCGGGCAACTTACCCGGGTCGGCCGTCCGGGGTCCACGCCGACCGACGCTTCGATGATCGCGATCCGACAACGATTGGTGGTGGCCGGGCCGCATCGGCGGCGGCCGGTTGCCCGGTTCTGCCAGCTCCGCGGGTGGCCGACCGGTCTCCCCTCAGTGGGTGGCCGACCCACCCTCACCGGGGGTGTCGAGCTCGGCCGGGGTCGGCGCCCCGAGCAGCTCGTCCAGGGCGGACTCGTCGTCGTACGCCGGGGCGGGCTCGGTGACGCCGGGTGCCCGCTGGGCCGAGTGGACCAGCCGCGGCAGGGAGGCGAGCAGCACGACCACGCCGATCACCACCAGCGGGTAGACCACCCACACCAGGAGCCGGTCCAGGCCGCTCACCGGCTCGGGGTTGCTCCAACCCTCAGGCGTGTTGGCCAACGCGGGCGTGGCCGCGAGCAGGGTGAGAGCGGCGGGGGTCAGCAGGGCGGCGGCGCGCAGGGCGCGGCGTGCGGGCGTCGTGGTGTGCGTCGTCACTCCCGCAGGATATCGGCCCCGGGGCGGGGTCACGACCCCCGTGCCCCGACATACTGGGCCCATGTCCTGGGACGACGTCCGTGACCTCACGCTGGGCAGACCGCTGACCATCCTCGGTCTCCTCGTGCTCGGCTTCGTGCTGCGCTGGGTGCTCTACCGGCTGGTGGACCGGGTCGTGCGCAGGACCGAGTCCGGCGTGCTGCCGGACCGGATCGGCTCGTTGAGCGATGCCGGGTCGACCCGGCGGGTGCAGCGCGTGCGCACCATGGGCACCCTGTTCAAGAGCATCATCAGCGGCGTGCTGGTCGCGGTGATCGGCACGATGATCCTCAGCGAGTTCGTCAACGTGGGGCCGATCATCGCCAGCGCCGGCATCATCGGCATCGCCCTCGGGTTCGGCGCCCAGTCTCTGGTGAAGGACTACCTGTCGGGCCTCTTCCTCTTCGCCGAGGACCAGTACGGCGTGGGCGACGTGGTCGACCTGGGCGAGGCGAGCGGGACCGTCGAGGCCGTGACGCTGCGGGTCACCCGCCTGCGCGACGTGAACGGCACGGTGTGGTACGTCCGCAACGGCGAGATCCTCCGGGTGGGCAACCAGAGCCAGAACTGGGCGCGGTCGGTCCTCGACGTCGTGGTGTCCTACCGCGAGGACCTCGCGCGGGTCCGCGGGCTCCTGCTGGAGGTTGCCCACGACCTGTGGACCGACGAGGGCTTCGCCGGGGTCGTGATCGAGGAGCCCGAGGTGTGGGGGGTGGAGGCGATGACGCCGGAGGGGGTGACCATCCGGGTCACGCTGAAGACCGCACCGATGGAGCAGTGGCGGGTGGCACGGGAGATGCGGGCCCGGATCAAGGCACGCTTCGACCAGGCCGGGATCGAGATGCCGGTCTCCCCCCGGGTGGCCTGGCAGGCGCCCTCAGCGGGGCCCGGCCCCGCGGAGGACTCCTGAGGGCCGGCGGGTCAGCCGGCCAGCACGGCCGAGAGGGTGATGGTCGTGCCGGTAAGCGCCTGGCTCACCGGGCAGCCCGCCTTGGCGGCCTCGGCGGCGGCGGCGAAGTCGTCGGCGCTGATGCCCTCCACCACCCCCGCGACGGTCAGGTGGATCCCGGTGATCCCGGTGCCGGGGACGAACGTGACCTCGGCGCGGGTGTCCAGGGAGGTGGGCGGGGTCCCTGCCCGGCCCAGCCCAGCGGAGAGCGCCATCGAGAAGCAGGCGGAGTGCGCCGCGGCGATCAGCTCCTCGGGGCTGGTCCGACCCTGCGGCTCCTCGGCACGGGAGGGCCAGGTCACCTCGAAGGTGCCGATCCCCGAGGAGGCCATCGTCACCTGGCCGGTGCCCTCGGCGAGGCTGCCTTCCCAGCGGGTCGTGGCGGTGCGCGTGGTGCTCATGCAGGTCACTCCTTGCGGCGAGGGTTCTGGTCCGACGAGTCTTCCATGCCGCCCGCGGCTGGTCATCCGGCGCTCGGCACAATGGTCCGGTGAGCACCTTCTACAGCGAGATCGGCGGACTCGAGACGATCCGAACCATCGTGGAGCGGTTCTACGAGGGCGTCGCCTCTGACGAGCTTCTCCGGCCGATGTACCCGGAGGAGGATCTCGGCCCCGCCGCCGAGCGGCTCACCCTGTTCCTGGCGCAGTACTGGGGTGGCCCCACCACCTACTCCGACACTCGGGGGCATCCCCGGCTGCGCATGCGGCACGCGCCCTACCAGGTCACGCCCGAGGCGAAGGAGCACTGGCTGGCCCACTTCAGGGCGGGCCTGGACGCGGCCGGGCTCCCGCCGGACCAGGACGCGCAGTTCTGGGAGTACGTCACTCACGCCGCACAGTTCATGATCAACACCCTGGAGTAGCCGTCGCCGCCTGCTCGGCGAGGAGCAGCGCCCGCACCTCGGGGGGCGGGGCGCTCTTCCGCTGCGTCCGGCGGTCCCAGAAGACCAGCACCACCCGGGCGCGGGACTGCACGGCTCCACGATCCCTGATCTCCGCCTCGACGACCATGGAGGTGGTTCCGACGTGACTCACCCGCGACCAGAGGTCGTAGGGCTCGGGGCGGAACAGCAGGGGCACCCGGTACTCCACATCGGTCCGGGCGACGACTACCTGGCCGTGCGGGGTACCGGGGGGCAGGCGCCGGCGGAGCCCGGCCATCAGCGCCACCCGGCCCTCCTGGAAGAACTCGAAGTACTTCACGTTGTTGACGTGGCCGTAGACGTCGACGTCGGAGAAGCGGACCCGCAGGGGGTAGTGGTGCCCGCGGCCGTCGGGTGCGCCGGCCAGCGCTGCCGGGGTCGGCGCGTCGGCCGGTTCCAGGAGCCGTTCGAGCACCACCCGCTCCTCCGGGGTGAGCCGGCGGGGATGCTCGCCGGCAAAGACGTACGGCGTCAGCGCGGTGGAGGCTCGCAGGTAGGTGGTGCGGGTGCCGTCCTCGTGCTCGTCGAAGACCTCGTAGGCCACGGTGAAGGAGGCGGCCCGGACGAGGGTCACCCAGCACTCGATGCTGACCGGGCGGAACCGGAAGGTCAGCGGTGCCAGGTAGGAGACCTCGGACCGGGTGACGACCGCGGCCTCCGCGAGATCTCCCCCACGCGGGTCGAGCGCGTGCGTGCGCATCATGTCGACCCGGGCCTCCTGGAGGTAGTCGACGTACACGACGTTGTTCACGTGGCCGAGGGGGTCCAGGTCGGCCCAGCGGACCGGGCACTCGAAGCGGTGACGCACCCACGCATCGTCGCAGAGAGCGAGCGCCCGCGGTCAGCCCCGGGCGCTCGGTCGCGCCCGGGTCAGTGAGCGAACGCGTGCCCGTAGTAGCTGGCGAACGACTCGTGGCGGGCCAGTCGCACGGTGCGGTGCGAGAGCAGGGTCTGGGCGATCACGGCTACGGACCCGACCAGCGCGAGCGCGGCGAGGGTGAGGATCACGACCAGCACCGGGGTGAAGGACAGGACGAAGTTCATGGTGGTACCTCTCTGGGCAGGGTCTGCACTACATCTGTAGTCTACACCTGTAGTAACTACGAACGTAGAGAACGGCTTCCCGGGCCGGTAGTGTGCTCGCTCACACGGCCGAGGAGGGACGATGCCGATCTCACGACCCTCGCCGCGCCGCCAGCAGCTGCTGGCCGCGGCCGAGGCGGTGGTCGCCGCCCACGGCCTACGGGGGCTCACCCACCGGGCGGTCGACCGCCAGGCCGGGTTCGCCGAAGGCACCTGCTCCTCCTACTTCCGCACCCGCCGGGCCCTCCAGGAGGGCCTCGCGCAGCACGTCGCCGCGCACCTGACCGCCGACGTCACGGACCTGTCCGCGGCCCTGGCTCCGGTGGTCGGAGACTACGCACGTGCCGCCGAGCTCACCTCCGGCCTGTTCCTACGCTGGCTGCACGAGCTGGACCGGGTGGTCGCCGTCCTCGAGCTCACCCTCGAGGCCACCCGCGACCCCGAGCTGGCCCGCCTGCTCGCGGGGTGGCAGCGGGAGCTGGGCCTGGTGGTGCACCGGGTGCTCCGCGAGGCAGGGCGGGACCCGGACCCGGCCCGGACCGAGACGCTGGTCGCGGCGCTGTACGGCGTGCTGCTGGGCGGGCTGCTCCGTGAACCCACCCAGCGTCCGGCCTACCTGGCCGCGTCGCTGACCCTCCTCTTCGACGGGCTCAGCGAGAGCGCGCACGGCTGAGCAAGCCGGATCCCGGGGCCCGGACGGCACGGTCTAGGGTGGCAGTGAGCCATCCTCGATCCCAGATCGGAGTCCGGACATGCCCGAGGCCGTGATCGTTTCCGCCGCCCGCACCCCCATCGGCCGCGCGAACAAGGGGTCGCTGAAGGACTGGCGTCCCGACGACCTGGCCGCGTTCGCGGTGCGGGCCGCGCTCGACAAGGTCCCCGCGCTGGATCCGGGCACGGTCGACGACCTCTACCTGGGCTGCGGCCTGCCCGGCGGCGAGTCGGGCAACAACATGGCACGGGTGGTGAACGTGCTCAACGGGATGGACTCCGTGCCCGGCGCCACCATTACCCGGTACTGCGCCTCCTCCGTGCAGACCACGCGGATGGCCTTCCACGCCATCCGCGCCGGTGAGGGCGAGGTGTTCATCTCCGCCGGCGTCGAGGCGGTGTCCCGGTTCGCCAAGGGCACCTCCGACCACCTCCCGAACACGCTCAACCCGGTCTTCGAGGACGCGCAGGCGCGCACCGCACGGCTCGCCGAGGGCGGCCAGGACTGGCACGACCCTCGTGAGGACGGCCGGCTGCCCGACGTGTACGTCGCGATGGGCCAGACAGCCGAGAACGTCGCGCGGCTGCGCGGACTGTCGCGCCAGGAGCTGGACGAGTTCGGCGTACGGTCGCAGAACCTCGCCGAGAAGGCCATCGCCGAGGGGTTCTGGGCGCGCGAGATCACCCCGGTCCCGCTCGCGGACGGCACGATGGCCCAGACCGATGACGGGCCCCGCGCCGGCGTCACCTACGAGGCGGTCTCCCAGCTCCAGCCGGTCTTCCGCCCCGACGGGGTGGTCACCGCCGGGAACTGCTGCCCCCTCAACGACGGGGCCGCCGCGGTGGTGGTCATGTCCGACGCCAAGGCAGCCGAGCTGGGGCTCACCCCGCTGGCGCGCATCGTCGCCACCGGGGTCTCCGGGCTCTCCCCGGAGATCATGGGGCTGGGTCCGGTCGAGGCGACCCGCCGGGCGCTGGCGCACGCCGGCATGAGCATCGGCGACATCGACCTGGTCGAGATCAACGAGGCGTTCGCCGCCCAGGTCGTGCCCTCCTACCAGGACCTCGGCATCGATCTGGACCGGCTCAACGTCAACGGCGGTGCCATCGCCGTCGGCCACCCGTTCGGGATGACCGGTGCCCGCCTGCAGAACACGATGCTCAACTCCCTGGACTGGCACGACAAGACCACCGGGCTGATCACCATGTGCGTGGGCGGAGGTCAGGGGATGGCGCTGATCCTGGAGCGGATGAGCTGACGTGACCAGGTGGCTCGACCCGGAGGAGCAGCGGTCCTGGCGTGCCTTGATCCTGGGCATGACGCTGCTGCTGGACCGGCTGGACGCCGACCTCCGCTCGACCCACGGCCTGTCGCTGACCGAGTACGAGATCCTGGTGCGTCTCTCGGAGGAGCCGGACCACCGGATGCGGATGGCCCAGCTCGCGGACTCGGTGGCGCACAGCCGCAGCCGACTCACCCACACCGTGGCCCGTCTGGAGAAGGCGGGGGTCGTGGTCCGCTGCGAGTCTCCCGACGACCGGCGTGGCGTGCTGGCCTCGCTCACCGAGCAGGGCTACGCGCTGCTCGAGGTCGCCGCGCACACCCACGTCGAGGGGGTGCGCCAACACCTCGTCGACCTGGCCACCCGCGAGGACTTCGCCACCCTCGGCCGGGTGATGAACGCGGTCACCGACGACCTGATCGGCGCGCACCCCGCCATGGAGCTGCGGCACTGACCCGGGCGGCACCAGCGCTCGCAGGGGGAGACCGCCGAGCGCCTCAGTCCCGGGTCAGCCGCCGGTGGGTGACCCGGTGCGGACGGGCCGCCTCGGCTCCCAGCCGCTCGACCTTGTTCTCCTCGTAGGCGGCGTAGTTCCCCTCGAACCAGAACCACTTCGCCTCGTCCTCCTCGTCGCCTTCCCAGGCCAGGATGTGGGTGGCCACCCGGTCCAGGAACCACCGGTCGTGGGAGGTGACCACGGCACAGCCGGGGAAGTCCAGCAGCGCGTCCTCCAGGGAGGACAGGGTCTCGACGTCGAGGTCGTTGGTCGGTTCGTCGAGCAGCAGCAGGTTGCCGCCCATCTTCAAGGTGAGCGCGAGGTTGAGCCGGTTCCGCTCGCCTCCTGAGAGGACTCCCGCCTTCTTCTGCTGGTCGGGCCCCTTGAAGCCGAACGACGCGACGTAGGCGCGCGAGTTCATCTCGAAGTTCGCCACCTTGATGAAGTCCAGCCCGTCCGAGACGACCTCCCAGACGTTCTTCTGCGCGTCGATCCCGCCCCGGCTCTGGTCGACGTAGGAGATCTTGACGGTCTGCCCCACCCTCAGCTCCCCCGCGTCGGGCTGCTCCTGGCCGGTGACCATCCGGAACAACGTCGTCTTCCCCACGCCGTTGGGGCCGATCACGCCGACGATCCCGGCACGAGGCAGGGTGAAGTCGAGGTCGTGCATGAGCGGCCGGCCGTCGAAGCCCTTGCCGAGCCCGTGCGCCTCGAGCACCACGTCTCCCAGACGTGGCCCGGCGGGGATGTTGATCTCCGAGGTGTCGATCTTGCGCATCCGGTCCGCCTCGGCCGCCAGCTCCTCGTACCGGGCCAGTCGTGACTTGCTCTTGGCCTGCCTGGCCTTGGGGTTGGAGCGGACCCACTCCAGCTCCTTCTCCAGCATCCTGGCGCGCTTGGCGTCCTTCTGCCCCTCGATCTTGAGGCGATCCTTCTTGGTCTCCAGGTACGTCGAGTAGTTGCCCTCGTACGGGTGGGTCCTGCCCCGGTCCAGCTCGAGGATCCACTGGGCGACGTTGTCCAGGAAGTACCGGTCGTGGGTCACGGCCAAGACGGCGCCCGGGTAGGCCTTGAGGTGGCCCTCCAGCCACTGCACCGACTCGGCGTCCAGATGGTTGGTCGGCTCGTCCAGCAGCAGCAGGTCAGGCTGCTGGAGCAGCAGCTTGCACAGTGCGACCCGACGGCGCTCACCGCCGGAGAGGGTGTCGACCAGGGCCTCCGGCGGCGGGCAGCGCAGGGCGTCCATGGCCTGGTCGAGCCTGCTGTCGAGGTCCCACGCTCCCGCGTGGTCGAGGTCGGTCTGGAGGTCCCCCATCTCCGCGAGCAGGGTGTCGTAGTCCGCCTCGGGATCGGCCAGCTCCTCGGAGATCTGGTTGAACCGGTCCAGCTTGGTCTTGATCTCGTGGACGGCCTCCTCGACGTTCTCCTGCACGGTCCGGCCCTCGGTCAGCGGAGGCTCCTGCTCGAGCATGCCGACGGTGGCCCCCGGGTCGAGGATGGCGTCACCGTTGTTCGGGTGGTCGAGCCCGGCCATGATCCGCAGCAGCGACGACTTGCCCGTGCCGTTGGGTCCGACTACCCCGATCTTGGCGCCGTGCAGGAACGACAGGGTGACGTTGTCGAGCACGACCTTGTCACCGTGGGCCTTGCGCACGTTGCGCAGCGTGAAGACATAGTCCGCCATGGGGCGAAAGCCTACGGGCGCACGGGTGCCCGCGCCGATTCGGGGCGAGGCCCCCTGCCACGCGCGGGCTCAGGCCGCCGGCTCCTCCGCGGGCAGCTCGGCCACCTTCGGGACCATCTCGCCGTCCGCGTCCGGGCGCGGTCCGCTCCCGTCGTCGGAGTGGTGGACCGGCTCCTGGACCCGGGACACGTCCGGGCCTCGCTGCTCCTCGCGCCGGGTGAGGCGGGTGAACGCGCTGGTGCCCCTGCTCAGGTCGTGGCCCACCGAGCTGGCCACCACCACGTACCGGGTGGAGACCGTGCCGTCCTCACGTCGCCACACGTCGGCCATCAGCCGACCGTGCACGAGGACCGGGTCTCCCGAGCGGATCGACCGGTGGAGGTGGGTCGCCAGGGCGCGCCACGCCTTGACCGTGTACCACAGGGTGGGACCGTCCTCCCACTGGCCGTTGCGGAACCGTCGTGGGGTGCTGGCGACCCGGAAGCTGGCGACCTGGACCCCCTGACCGAGGTCTTTGAGGGTCACCTCGGTGCCGACCCACCCGCAGAACGTGATCTGGGTGTCGTTCATCTGCGCTGCTCCTCCTTGTCCACGGACAAGCGTGCTGCTCGTCCTGCGCCCAGGGTCGACGCAGGTCCGGACAGTTCCGGGACTGGACTGACGGAGGGTGTGGACAGCGGTCGCCCGGACAGGGCCTGTGGACGACCGGGCGGCTCAGCGCAACGCGGTCTGCAGCCCGGCGCGCACCCGCGAGTACGCCGAGAGCTCGTCGGCCACCGGCTGCACCACCAGCTCCTGGGACACCTCCGAGATGGCCGCACGCAGCCGCGCGTCGGCCGCCCCTGACCGACGACGGGCGGTGGCCGCGACCAGCAGCCGGCAGACCAGGGCGAGCAGAATCCCCAGCCCGACCCCGGCCACCAGCAGCAGCGTGGGGACCGGGAGCCCCCTCCAGTCGGGAGTCTCCGGCTCGGGGAGGCGGAGGTAGGACCCGCCCGCGAGCAGCGCCAGCCAGCCGGCGCCCACCAGCGCGGCCAGGATCAGCAGCCACTGCAGGACGCGCACCAGCCCGGCCCAGACCGGGATTCTGGCCACGCCCAGGTCGGTGCGGGCCAGGGCGGCGTCGAGCCGGTCGCCCAGCTCGTCGAAGCGGGACACCGAGGCGTGCCGGATCGAGGCCTGCCACGGGTGGCTCATTCCGCGCGACACCTCGTCCGCCAGCGCACGCACCTCGGTGTCGACGCGGGCGCGCTGCACCTGGGTGGCCTCCGGGACCGACGTGCGGGCGGTGCCGGTCAGCGCCCGTCCCGCCTCCCCCAGGTCCAGGTGCAGCCGCTTGAGCGGGTCGGGCCGCAATCGGGACAGCCAGGCGACGACGGGCCAGCCGGTGGCCCGGTTGGCGCGCAGCCGGGTGGACTCCCGCACCGCCGCCACCACCGTGGGCACGCCCGCGGCGTCCGCCAGGGCATCGTCGAGGGCGGCTACCCTCGCGGCGGGCAGGGACGGGGACGCGGCCGGGCCGGTCGCCAGGTCCAGCTTCTCAGCCTCCGCGCGCACGTCGGCCTCGACCCGGGCGCGGACCGCCTTCTTGTCCGCCACCCGCTGGGCGATCTGGCTGCGCAGCTCCTCGATGCCCTCCTGGTGCCTGGCCGAGACCGCCAGCACGGGGACGCCGGAGAGACCGTCGTCGGAAAGCAGCCGGCGCACATCGGCGAGCATCGGCTCACGCTTGTCCGGGGGGACCGTGTCGATGTGGTTGAGCACGACCAGCACCACGTCCTGGTGGTGGGCGAGCCGCGCGAGGTACCGGTCGTGCACGGCGGCGTCGGCGTACTTCTGCGGGTCCAGCACCCAGACCAGCAGGTCCGCCAGCTGAACCAGCCGGTCGACCTCGAGGTGGTGGGAGACCTCGGTGGAGTCGTGGTCGGGCAGGTCGAGCAGCACGACGCCCTGGAGATCCTGGCCCTCTCGGCCCGTGTCGAGCATGGAGTCGCGCAGCGTCTGGTGCCGGGGCGGGATCCCCAGCCACTCCAGTAGGTCGCCGGCGCCGTCTTGCCCCCACACGCACGCGGTCGCCCACGAGGTGGTGGGCCGCCGCACGCCCACCGAGGAGAGGTCGAGCCCGGTCAGCGCGTTGAAGGTCGAGGACTTCCCGGAGCCGGTCGCGCCTGCGATCGCCACCACGGTGTGGTCGGGCGACAGCCGCAGCCGGCCGGCGGCCCGCGTGACCACGGCCGTCGCCTGGTCGAGCACGGCGTCGTCCAGCCGACCGCGGGACGCTTCGACCGCGGCCTCCAGACCCGCCACCCGGGCACCGAGGTCGGTGCTGCGGGTGACCAGGCGCTTGGCTCCCTCGAGCAAGGAGGTCATGTTCTCCCTCGACCCAGAACGTGCATCGGACAGCCCTTACCCTAGGCCGTCGGGGTCGATGCTCTCGGCGGGGCTCTGCGCGGCGAACCGCAGGTCGTCGACCCGGCGAGCCGCCGCCCGCAGCTGGTCAGCGGCGTCCGGTGCGAGACCGAGGTCGTCCAGGAGCTGCAGGTAGCGGGCGCGCTCGGAGTCCATGAGCTGCTGGACCCGGGACTCCAGGTCCTGACGGGCCCGCTCGGCGAGCGTGCGCACCGCCTGGTCGCCGAACACCGCCTCGAGCAGCTTCTGGCCCAGCACCGCCGAACCGGCGGCGATGCCCGCCTCGCCTCCGGTCAGGCCATAGCTGTGGGCGAACACGATGACCATCAGCGACACACCGAGACCGTTGACGCCGTACGCCATGAACCGCGCGGTGGTCCGCTTGTCGGCTCCCTCGGTGCGGACCATCTCCAGCACGCCCTGCTGCCACTCCCGCACCGTCCGCTCCGCCCGCCGTCGGAAGTCGCGGGACGCGCGGCCGAGGTCCTCCCCCGCCTGGGCGAGCAGCGCCTGGCCCGGGGCGAGCGACTGCCACGACGCCTCCGCCCGCTCGGCTGCGGCCTCGGCGTGCTCGAGGATCAGCGTCTCCAGGCCGGACTCGACCGCGACGGTGACCCGCTCCACCTGCTGGGGACGGCCCTTGAGGGAGTTGACCAGCCGGTCGCGCAGCGCCCCGATCCGCGTCTCGAGCGAGCGCAGCAGCTCACCGGTGCCCACGAACTCCTGCCACCGGGCGAGAACCTCCCCGCGCAGCAACGTGCCGTCGGCGCAGGCGGTGGCCACCGCCGCGACGGCCTGGTCGTAGGACCGGGTCGCGTCCTCCCGCAGCCGACGCTGGGCGTCGGCCTGGTCCGCCGCAGCGTCGGCGACCAGGTGGGCGCTGTGCGCCAGCGTGCGGATGGCGCCGTGCAGGGTCTGCCGGACGACGGCGGTGCGGGCGCTGGCGTCGGTGGCCAGCGAGTCGAGCCAGCCGCGGATGTCGCGCACCGCCCGGGGCGGCAGCAGCCCCTGCTCACTCACCGTGCCCTCCCGCACGATGAACAGCGGCGAGTCCTTCAGGCCACGGCTGGCCAGCATCCGAGCCAGGTGGGTCGAGACGGTCTCGACCGCCTCGTCCGGCGTGCGGTCCAGCACGATCGCGACTGCTGCGCTCCGCTCGGCGGCGCGGTGCAGGAACTCCCACGGCACCTGGTCGGCGTACCGGGCCGCCGACGTGACGAAGAGCCACAGGTCGGCCGCGGCGAGCAGCTGGGCGGCAAGGGTGCGGTTGCGCTCCTCGACCGAGTCGATGTCGGGGGCGTCGAGGATCGCCAGGCCGGCCGGCACGGTCTCCGAGGCCACGAGCTGGAGGGCGCCCGGATCGGTGGTCGCGGTGGCGACCCGCTCCAGCTCGGGCAGCAGCCGGTCCTGACCGAACCACTGGGCGTCGTCGGGGTGGTGCACGAGGACCGGTGAGCGGGTCGTCGGCCGGAGTACGCCGGGGGCCGTGACCCGTCGCTGCACCAGCGAGTTCACCAGCGTGGACTTGCCCGCGCCGGTCGAGCCGCCGACCACCGCCAGCAGCGGGGCGTCGATGGTCATCAGCCGGGGGATGACGTAGTCCTCCAGCTGGGCGACCATCTCCGACTGGGTGGTCCGCCTGTCCTGGACGCCGGGGAGCTCCAGCGGCAGCCGGACCTTCTGGAGCGCGCCGCGGAGCCGCACCAGGGCGGTCACCATCCGGGTGCCGTCGACCTCCGCCAGGTCCTGCGTGTGCTTCATCGGGTGGGCACCACCTGTCCGGGGAAGGAGATGGAGGGTCGGACCCGCGCGATGCGCTCGACGTAGGCCTGACCCCGGGCGGCGAAGTCGGGGGGCGGCGTTCCACGCAGGTACCGGTAGTGCAGGAACCCCAGCTCGACCGCCGCCTGCTGGTAGGAGCGCATCGCCCGCTCGCCCTCGCGGCCGCCGGTGTCCCGGGCCCAGGCCCGGCTGCGCCGCCGGGCGCCCAGGTCGACCACCCAGCCGATGTCGGTCGCCGGCAGCAGCCCACGGCGCGCCGCGTCGGTCAGCGCGATGGCCAGCACCCTCCGCTCGGACTGGCGGCTCCACACCGCGAAGCCCACCAGAGCCAGGAACATGGGGGCCATCACGACGACGTACAGGCCGACGAACCCGCGTGCGCCGCCCACGGCGGCGAGGTTCCAGACGGCGTGGGCCAGCACCGCGGCACAGTAACCCAGCACCGGGGCCAGCACCCGCACCGAGGTGCGCCGACTGGCCACCGCGACCCCCACTCCGATCCCGGTGAAGGACGTGAACAGCGGGTGCGCGAACGGGCTGGCCAGCACCCGGAGCACGAACGTCGCGGTGAGCGCCTCGGTGCCGCCCGGTCCGAGACCGTCGGTCCCGTTGTAGGCGGCCGCGAGGTAGAAGATGTTCTCGACGAAGGCGAACCCGATGCCGACCATGCCGGCGTAGACCAGGCCGTCCAGGACGCCGTCGAGCTCGGACCGGCGCCACCACAGCAGAAGCAGGAGGAACAGCCCCTTGGTGGCCTCCTCGCTCACCGGGGCGACGACGGCCAGGGTGAGCGCGTCGGAGAAGCCCGCGACCAGGCCGCCGATCCCCTGGATGACCAGGGCCGCCGCGGTGGCCACCAGGCCACCCCAGACCAGACCGAGCGCCAGCAGGTGGCGCGGCTCCGGCTCGTAGCGGTCCAGCCAGACGTAGCAGGCCACCAGCGGACCGACCGGGAGTGCAGCCAGCGCCGTCGCGACGAGCATCGAGCCGGGGGCCCCCGACAGCGCCACGACCAGCATCATGATCCCTCCGCCGAGCACCGAGAGCACGGTCACCACCACGGTGAACGCGACGCCGGAGCGGGGGGCGGCTGGCACGTCAGTCAGACTACCGAGCCATCGCGCGCCCCGGCGTACAGTGACCGGGTGACCGACGCCACCGAGACCAGCCCTCCCGAGCCGTCCCACGAGCACCCGGAGGCCGAGTCCCCGCAGCTGCACACCGAGTCGCACGACCCGGCCGTGCCCGAGGCGTACGCCGCGTTCATGCGCACCGGGTGGGGAGAGCGTGAGCTCGACCTGCCCGAGCTGTCGCTGGTGCCGTACGCCGCGGCGCGCCGCGCGCGGCTGGCCGAGGCCTTCCCGGGCGAGCGGCTGGTGCTGCCCGCCGGCACCTTCAAGGTGCGGGCGCACGACACCGACTACCGGTTCCGGCCCGACACGGCCCACACCTACTTCTGCGGCAACCAGACGAGCGACGCGGTGCTGGTCCTCGAGGGGGGCGAGGCCGTGCTGTACGCACGCCCCCGATCCTCCCGGGACACCGACGAGTTCTTCCGCGACCGTCAGTACGGCGAGCTCTGGGCCGGCCGCCGTCCCTCACTGAGCGAGATCTCCTCCTCCCTCGGGCTCGAGGTGCGCCACCTCGACGACCTCGAGGGCGCGCTGGGCGGGCCGGGCAAGACCCGGGTGCACCGGGGGATCGACCCCCGCGTCGACACCCTCGTCGCGGGCGACGACTCCCGCGACGACGACCTCGCCCGGGTCCTCTCCGAGCTGCGGCTGGTCAAGGACGACTGGGAGGTGGCCCAGCTGCAGGAGGCCTGCGACATCACCACGCTCGGCTTCGAGGACTGCGTCGGCGAGTGGGACCGGGTGGTCGAGCACGGCGAGCGCTGGCTCGAGGGGACCTTCTTCCGCCGCGCCCGGACCATGGGCAACGACCTGGGCTACGACTCCATCGTGGCCGGCGGCCGGCACGCCACCACGCTGCACTGGATCGACAACGACGGCCCGATCACCCCTGGTGAGCTGGTGCTGCTGGACATGGGCGTGGAGGGGCGGCACCTCTACACCGCCGACGTGACCCGCACCCTCCCCGTCAGCGGCCGGTTCTCCCCGCTCCAGCGTGAGCTGTACGAGCTGGTGCTCACCGCCCAGCAGGCCGGCATCGAGGCGGTGCGCCCCGGCGTACCGTTCCTCGCGGCGCACCACGCCGCCATGGCGGTGCTCGCCCACGGCCTGGAGGGCATGGGCCTGCTTCCGGTCACCGCCGAGGAGGCGCTCGACCCGTCCTCGAAGGTCTACGCCCGGTGGACGCTCCACGGCACCTCGCACATGCTCGGCATGGACGTGCACGACTGCGGCCGCGCCTCGCTGGACGTCTACCCGCGCGGGGACCTGGCGGCCGGGATGGTGCTCACCGTCGAGCCCGGGCTGTACTTCCAGGAGGACGACCTGCTGGTCCCCGAGGAGCTGCGTGGCATCGGCATCCGGATCGAGGACGACATCCTGGTCACCCCCGACGGCTCCCAGAACCTCTCCGCCGCCCTGCCTCGCACCAGCGGGGCCGTCGAGGAGTGGATGGCGCGGCTGCAGGGCTGAGCGCCGCGGCACGCCGTACGTCCACCCGCCGCGGCGTACGCCGGCAGGAGCCCGCGTCGGACCCCACCGGCCCGGTAAGTCCCACCAGCCCCACGCGTCACCGCGAGCACGGCAGACTCGCACTTCCCGGAGGACTTTGCGCGCAGCCCGGCGGGTTTGGCGTCCGCCGGGTCGGGTACCTCCGTCCGACCGCGGCAGGAGTCGCGGCTGAGGAGACGGAGTAGCAAATGGCTATCGGCCTGGGAGTGGTGCTCGTCGCGGCTGGCCTCGTGCTGCTGTTCGACGTGGTGACCGTGGACCTGTCGTTCGTGGACGACTCGGCGCTGGGCCTGGTGCTGCTCGCCGTGGGGGTGCTGGCCATCGTGCTCTCCCTCGTGGTCAACCAGCAGCGCAGCCGCCGCACGGTCGTCGAGGAACACCGTCCTTGAGCGCGGCCACCGAGGCGCCGGCGTCCGGGGGACCCCCCGAGCACGAGCACGCCTGGCAGCTGCACGGCGTCGAGTACGACGACGGGCCGCCGGTGAGCCGTTTCGAGTGCGAGCGGTGCCGGCAGGTGCGTTTCTCACTCTGAGCCCGGCGACCTGAGCGCCCACGCCCCTGCGCCGCGACTCTGAGCCCCTACGACGGCAACCGGGGCGCGGAGCGCGACGCCTCAGCCGCCCAGCGACACCAGGCTGGTCCAGGCCTGCGTGACGACGGCCGGCGAGGCCCCCATCAGCACCGCGCTGAAGACCCAGCTGGCCGCGCCCAAGGCGGCCGCCGACCCGGCGACCGCGGCGCGCCTGCCCCACGAGGCGTTGCGGGGCAGGGTGGCGGCGCGGGCGGCCTCGAGCCGGATCCGGGCCCGGTGCAGCAGGGCCTTGGCCCAGTCCCACTCCGCGGCCAGTACGGCCAGCCCCATCACGATGGCGACCAGTCCGGGCCCGGGCAGCACGAGCATCGCGATCCCGGCCACGATCACCACCACCCCGACGAGGGTGAGCACCACCTTGGTCACGGCGGCCCGCACCGGGCCGCGGTGCGCCCAGGCATGGGCGCGCAGCCACGCAGCACGAGCAGGCAGCAGCCGACCGGTGCGGGGCGAGGTGGGCGTGCTCATCTGTCTCCTCGTAGCGCAGTGCGGTGCCGCACCCAGCCGCGCAGCACCGAGGCAAGTGTGCCGGACACCTCCAAGCCCGCCTGCGCCGAGTAGGGTCCGGGCAGCGCGGTCCGCCACAATGGAGCCGTCAGCCCCCGTAGCTCAGCTGGACAGAGCAGCGGCCTTCTAATCCGCCGGTCACAGGTTCGAATCCTGTCGGGGGCGCCAGGTCAGCACGGCATCCGGCTGTCGCGGTGTCCTACGCTCAAACCCATGAGCCGCGCCCTTCCACGGAGCACCCCGGCCGCGCAGCACGTCGACCCCGCTGCCGTGCTGGCGTTCGTCGACGCTGTCGAGGCCGACCCTGACGTCGAGCTGCACAGCCTCATGGTCCTGCGCCACGGCCACGTCGTGACCGAGGGCTGGTGGGCGCCGCACACGCCGGAGCGCACGCGGCTGCTCTATTCGCTGAGCAAGAGCTTCACCTCCACCGCCCTCGGGTTCGCGCTGAGCGAGGGACTGCTCGCTCTGGACGACCCGGTGGTCGCGCACTTCCCCGAGCTCGCGGACGAGGTCACCGACCCCCGGAGCCGGTCGATCACCGTGCGGCACGTGGCCTCGATGGCCAGCGGCCACGACCGCGACATGTGGGTCGAGGCCCTCGCCCGGGACCCCGAGGATCCGGTGCGCGGCTTCCTGCTCCTCCCGCCGGACGACCCTCCGGGCACCCGCTTCGCCTACAACCAGCCGTGCACCTACACGCTGGCCAGCATCATCCAGCGCGCCGCAGGCACCACCCTCAGCGGCTACCTGCGGCCCCGGCTGCTCGACCCGCTCGGCATCGGTGAGGTCGCCTGGCGCGCGTGGCCGACCACCCTCGAGCAGGGCTTCAGCGGCCTGTTCGCCCGGACCGAGGACGTGGCCAAGCTCGGCCTGCTCTACCTGCAGCGCGGCCGCTGGGGCGACACCCGGCTGCTCCCCGAGGAGTACGTCGCCCTGGCGACGTCCCGCCAGGTCGGCACCCCGGCCATGGAGAACGTCGACTGGCGGCAGGGCTACGGGTTCCAGTTCTGGATGGCTCGCCACGGCTACCGGGGCGACGGGGCCTTCGGGCAGTTCTGTCTCGTCCTGCCCGAGCACGACACCGTCGTCGCCACCACCGGCGGGACCGAGGCGATGCAGGCCGTGCTGGACCTGGTGTGGACCCACCTGCTTCCAGGACTGCGCCCGGCCGGGGACCCTGTGGTCGACGAGCGCACCGACCAGGAGCGGCTCGACCAGCGACTGCGCAGCCTCGCGCTGCCGGCCTTCCAGGCCCGCTCCGGGCGCACGGGGTGGGAGGACTGGGCCGACTCCGTGCTCGCCGTCCCCGCGACGACCGATGACGGCGCGACCGCGTTGACCGGGATCGGGCTCCACCGGGAGGGGGACCGGCTCGAGGTGACCCTCCACGAGCCCGACAACGCCCTCACGGTCCCCGTCGGGAACGGGGAATGGCTCACCTCGGCCCCGTGCGACCGCGACGGCGACCCGGTGCCGGTCGCCACGTCCGGGGGGTGGCTGGACGAGGACACGCTGCGGGTGGAGGTGGTCTTCCTGGAGACGCCCCACCGGCTGGACCTCACCTGCTCCCTGCCCACCCGGTCGGCCAGCGCCTCCTGGCGCCACGTTCCCCTGGACGGTGGTCGGCTGCGGACCCTCCACCGGCCGCGCCGGCCCGCCGGGGAGCGGTGACCCCGCATGGGGCCGGTCCTGCTGGACCTCGACCGCACGCTGGTGGACATGCAGTCGTTCACCGACTACGCCGCCGCCTGGGCCGAGGTGCGTGACCTGGTCGACCCGGCCCTGGCCGGAGCCGGTCCGGCCACCGGCTGGTCTTCAGCGACCCGGGCCTGCATGGGGCTCGTCGCAGCGTTACCCGCTGGGGCACTGTGGGAGACCGTCTCGGCTGCCGTTGCCCGGCACGAGCGGGCGGCGATCCCGCGGTCGGTGCCGATGCCGGGAGCCGCCGACTTCCTCACCGCGCTCGGGGACCGGCCACGGGCCGTGGTCACGCTGCTGCCCGAAGACGTCGCGAGGGCGGTCCTGGCCCGCCACGACCTTCGGATCGAGGTGGTGGTCGGCCGCGACCCGACCATCCGGCCCAAGCCTTCCGGCGAGGGGCTTCGTGCCGCGCTGACCCGGCTCGGCGCACCGTCCGCGGACGCGGTGATGGTGGGAGACAGCAGCTGGGACGCGGCTGCAGCAGCAGATGCCGGCACGGCCTTCATCGGCGTACATGCCGGTGCCGACGAGTTCACCGCGCTGCGGCCGACGGTGCCGGCGTGCTCCTCGCTGGCCGAGGTGCTGGCCCATCTTCCGGGCTGACCGGCCCGCAGGGTTTCTGGGTCAGCCTCCGGCCCCCGAGAGTCGCTTGATCTCCTCTTCGACCGCGGTCGCGATGTGCGCCACCAGCTGTGAGTGCCAGTGCTTGTGGGCCGCCAGGTCCGCCACGAACGCGTGGCAGTCGGGGCAGGACTCACCGACGGTGGGTGCTCCCTGGTCCATGCGACACCTCCCTGTGTAGACCCCTCCACGGTGGCACGTCCGGCGGGGCCTCGTCCACCGCCCGGGCGACACGAGAGCATCCCCACCCGTCTCCCACTCCGGGGCGCGATCGCGTTACCGTGCCCTGGTAGGCCACTCGCGGCGCACCGCCGCGTGCCTTCCAGAAGGAGTCGACCATGGACGTCGCACCACCCACCACCACCCAGAAGCTCGCCGCCGAGTTCCTCGGCACCTTCGTCCTCGTCTTCGGCGGCTGCGGCTCGGCCGTCCTCGCCGCCACCTTCCTCTCCGGCGACAGCGACCTGGGCATCGGGTTCGCCGGCGTCGCCCTCGCGTTCGGCCTCACGGTGGTCGTGATGGCCTACGCGTTCGGCCACGTCTCCGGCGGCCACTTCAACCCCGCCGTGACCGTCGGCCTGGCCGCCGCCAAGCGGTTCGCCTGGAAGGACACCGCCGCCTACATCGTCACCCAGGTGGTGGCCGCGATCGTCGCCGCCTCCGTGCTGTACGTCGTGGCCAACGGCCGGGACGGGTTCTCGGCGGTCGACTCGGGCTTCGCGTCCAACGGGTACGGCGACCGGTCGCCGGGCGGCTACTCGCTGCTGGCGTGCCTGGTGATCGAGGTGCTGCTGACCGCGGTGTTCCTCTACGTGATCATCGGCGTGACCGACAGCCGGGCGCTCCAGGGCTTCGCCCCGCTGGGGATCGGCCTGTCGCTGACGCTCATCCACCTGATCAGCATCCCGGTGACGAACACCTCGGTGAACCCGGCGCGGTCCATCGGCCCCGCACTGTTCGCGGGCGGGGACGCGATCTTCCAGCTGTGGCTGTTCATCCTGGCGCCGATCGCCGGCGCACTGCTGGCCGGGTTCACCTATGCCCTGCTGGTGGGCGAGGGTCCCATCGAGGGAGCCCCCGGTGCCGACTACCCGCAGCTCACCAAGGAGGACTGACCGGATCCGTCGGCCGTCGTAGGCTGAGCCGATGGCGGCCGACCCGGTGCACCCACCGCAGGACCTGCGCTTCTGCCGGTCCGCCGACGGCACCACCATCGCCTACGCCGTGCACGGCACAGGCCCGCCGCTGGTGCTGGACGCCTGCTGGCTCAGCCACCTGCAGTTCGACTGGCAGAGCCCCGTGTGGCGGCACTACCTCGTCGAGCTGGGCAAGGTGGCCACGGTCATCCGCTTCGACGAGCGCGGTCACGGTCTGTCCGACCGTGAGGTGGCCGACTTCGGGCTGGAGGCCCGGATCGCCGACCTCGAGGCCGTGGTCGACGACGCCGGGCTGGGCCGGTTCGCGCTGATGGCGATGGCGCAAGGGGGCCCGGTGTCGATCGAGTACGCCGTGCGGCACCCCGCTCGCCTCACCCGACTGCTGTTCTACGGCAGCTACTCGGGCGCGCTGCACCATGCGTCGCCTGAGGAGGTCGAGCTCGACGACGCCTTCGAGGCGATCATCCGGGTGGGCTGGGAGCGTCCCACCCCGGAGTTCCGCCGCGTGTTCACCTACCAGATGATCCCCGGGGCCACCGAGGAGCAGATGGCCTGGCTCGACGAGCTCCAGAGGATCGCGGTCACCGCCCGGACGGCCCACCTCGCGCGGAGGGAGCGCAAGCGCGCCGACGCGACCCACCTGCTGGGCGAGCTCCGCCTGCCGACGCTCGTGCTGCACTCGCGCGAGGACCACATGAACGGCTTCGAGGAGGCCCGTGCCCTGGCCGCGGGGATCAGCGGCGCCCGGCTGGTCGCCCTGGAGAGCGCGAACCACATCGTCCTCGAGGACGAGCCGGCCTGGCCGGTGTTCCTGCGCGAGGTCACCGAGTTCCTGGCACCGGACCGGGCGCAGGTCGGGCGACGCCCGGCAGCGACCCCGATCACCGATCTGTCGCCCCGCGAGCTCGAGGTGCTCGAGCTCGCGGCCGAGGGGCTGGACAACGCCGGCATCGCCGACTCCCTAACCCTGAGCGTGCGCACGGTGGAGCGCCACTTCCAGAACATCTACGCCAAGCTCGACGTGCAGGGGAAGTCCGCGCGGACCGCGGCAGTGGCCCGCCTGCTCGCCGGCCGCTGACTACGCACATCCCGCCACCGCCGCCCCGCCGCATGGCGTCGGTTTGCGTGGCTGCGCCGATGCCGGCGCGGCGCGGCGGCTCCTACGGTCGGCAGACCACATCCCACCGAACGAGGAGACACCATGACCACCATCACCGTGGACACCGCCGACCAGCTGCTCAAGGAAAGACACCGCGCCATGTGGGCGCTCGGCGACTACCCCGCCGTGGCCCGAGAGATCATCCCGGCGCTGGGGCCGGTGCTGGTCCGCGCGGCAGCGGTCAGGCCGGGCCAGCGCGTGCTGGACGTCGCAGCGGGCTCAGGCAACGTCGCGCTTCCCGCGGCCCGGGCAGGAGCCGAGGTCCTTGCCACCGACCTGACCCCGGACCTGCTGGCGCACGGACAGCGGGAGGCCGCGGCCGAGGGGCTGGAGATCGCCTGGCGCGAGGCCGACGCCGAGGCGCTGCCCTGCGAGGACGGGGAGTACGACGCTGTGCTGTCCTGCGTCGGCGTGATGTTCGCGCCGCACCACCAGGCCAGCGCCGACGAGCTGGTCCGGGTCTGCCGACCGGGAGGCACGATCGGCCTGGTCAGCTGGACCCCCGAGGGGTTCATCGGGCAGCTCTTCGCGACCATGCGGCCCTACGTCCCGGCGCCGCCCGCGGGTGTCCAGCCGCCTCCGCTGTGGGGCGACCCCGACCACGTCCGGGGTCTGCTGGGTGACCGGGTGAGCTCGGTGACCGCCCAACGGCAGCGGCTGCTCGTGGACCGATTCGCCGACGGCGCCGAGTTCCGCGACTACTTCAAGTCCCACTACGGGCCCACCGTGGCGGCGTACCGGGCGATCGCCGACGACCCGGAGCGCTCGGCCGCCCTCGACCGCGACCTCGCCGCGCTCGGCGACGCCCACGACCTCGGCGGCGGCGCCATGGAGTGGGAGTACCTCCTGCTCACTGCCACTCGTCGCTGACCCCCACCCACCGCACCGGCTCTCGGCAGGACCGAGGGCCGGTGCGGCCTGTCAGAGCAGCCGCGAGACCGCCGCGATCGCGCCCTCGAGGTAGCGGTCGACGACGGCCCGCTCCTGCTCGCTGAACGAGGCGTCCAGCTCCTGGAGGGCGAGGAACATCGGCATCAGGTGCCCCAGGACGTCCTCGCGACCGGACTCGGTGAGCACCACCCGGACCCGACGGCGGTCCTGCACGTCCGGCTCGCGCACCACGTGGCCGCGCGCCTCCAGCCGGTCCACGATGCCCGAGGAGGCGGCCGAGGTCACCCCGAGGCTGCGGGCCAGGTCGGCTGGCCCGGCCTGGCGCTCCAGCAGCAGCTCCAGTGCGGAGAGCTCGCTGTGGCTCAGCGCGGCCCGGCGGGCCACCGAGGGCCCCACCTGGGCGCCGACGGTGAGCAGCTCACGCAGCAGCTCCAGCGTGCGGGTCTGCTCCCAGCGCCGCACGTACTCGGCGTGCAGCCCGGGCACCGTGGGCGGCTCCGGTGGGCTCGGCACGACACCCTCCTCATTTGCTTACTTACTTAGTCACCTGATAAGTAATCTGATGACTTACCTCCACAGCATATCGCGAAGGGTTTCTCCATGCCGGACCTCACCTCCCTCACCGTCCGCCGCGGCCGCAGCTGGTGGGTCGCGATCGTGCTGGTGGTCGCGGCGCTGGCCACGATCGGGCTGCTCGGCGAGGCCGAGCGCGACGCCAGCACCACCGACACCCTGCCGGAGGGCAAGGACAGCACCGCGGTGGTCGAGCTGCAGAGGCAGCTCCCTCAGGCCGAGGGCAGCACTGCCGTCGTCCTCTACACCGCCGACTCCGGCGCGCTCGCCCCGGCCGCACTCGAGGAGCTGCAAGGGCGGTACCCGGCGACGGACCAGGGGCCAGGGCTGGTCGTGAGCAAGGACGGCACCGCCGCCATCGCGGTCGTCCCCGTGACCGAGCCCGACGCGCAAGGGATCGCCGACGAGGTCGAGCGGATCAGGGCCGAGGCGGCGGACGGGCTCCCGGCGGGAGTGAGCTCCCAGGTGACCGGGCCGGCGGCGGTGCAGGCGGACCTCGCCGCGGTCTTCGACGGCGCCAACCTCCGGCTGCTGCTGGCGACCGCCAGCGTGGTGGGGATCCTGCTGCTGATCACCTACCGCAGCCCCTTCCTGTGGCTGGTCCCCCTGATCGTGGTCGGCATCGCCGACCGGCTGGCGGCGGTGCTCGCGACCCAGACCCTCGACGTGCTGGGCATGGCGTGGGACGAGTCGACGGTGGGGATCCTGTCCGTCCTGGTCTTCGGCGCGGGCACCGACTACGCGCTCCTGCTCATCTCCCGCTACCGCGACGAGCTGCGCACGCACACGGACCGGTACGAGGCCATGCGGCTCGCGCTGCGCCGCACCGCCGAGGCCGTGCTCTCCAGCGCCGTCACGGTCGTCCTCGGCCTCCTCACGCTGCTGCTCTCGCTGATCCCGTCCACCCGGGGTCTCGGCATGGCCTGTGCCGTGGGCATCGTGGTCGCGGCCTTCTACGCCCTCGTCGTGCTCCCCACAGTGCTGGTCCTCTTCGGGCGCTGGGTGTTCTGGCCCCTGGTCCCCCGCGTGGGCCAGCCGACGCTGGTGGACTCCGACCGCTCGGTGTGGCGCCGGATCGGCCGGCGGGTCCAGGCCAGGCCGCCGGTCTTCATCATCGGGTCCACGCTGCTGCTGGCGCTGCTCGCAGTCGGGGTCACCCAGATCGAGACCGGGCTCTCGGAGTCCGACCAGTTCCTCGACAAGCCCGAGGCGATCGCGGCGGCCGAACGGCTCGCGGAGTCCTTCCCGGCCGGCACCTCCGATCCCACGATCGTGATCACCCGGCAGGACCCCGCGCAGGTGGTCGGCGCGATCGAGGGCGTGCCGGGCGTGGAGTCCGCGAGGCCGGTCACCTCCGGCGACGGGCTGAGCGAGATCGACGTGGTGCTCGCTGCAGGCAGTGGCACCGGTGCGGCCGAGGACACGGTCGTGGCGCTGCGCGACGCGCTGGCCTCCTACGACGGGACCTGGGTGGGCGGCACCGAGGCGGAGTCCATCGACTCCGCTGCGGCGACGAGCAGGGACCGGCTGGTGATCATCCCGCTGATCCTGGTCGTGGTCCTGGGCGCGCTGTTCATCCTGCTGCGCTCCGTGGTGGCACCACTGATCCTGGTGAGCACCGTGGTGGGGACCTACCTCGCCAGCCTCGGCCTGTCGTGGTGGCTGTTCACCGGAGTCTTCGGCTTCGAGCGCCTCGACTCCGGCGTCCCCCTCCTCGCCTTCTTGTTCCTCGTCGCTCTCGGCGTCGACTACAACATCTTCCTGGTGAGCCGGGCCGCCGAGGAGGCCCGCGGGCACGGGACCAGCCAGGGCATGCTGCGCGCCCTGACCGCCACCGGCGGGGTGATCACCAGCGCAGGCATCCTGCTCGCTGCGGTCTTCGCCGTGCTGGGCGTCCTGCCCCTGGTGGTCCTGGCGCAGCTGGGCGTGGTGATCTGCGTCGGCGTGCTGCTCGACACGCTGCTGGTGCGGACGGTGCTGGTCCCGGCCATCGCCTGGTGGCTGGGCGAGCGGTTCTGGTGGCCCCGGCGCCTGGTCTGATCCACACGCTCCTCACCCACCTGCCGATCCGTCACAACTGGCGGTTCCGTCTGCCGGGCCCACCTGAGCCGGCCGCGAGCGATGCCCGAAGAATTTTTCTGGCTTTTTCCGCCGAGCCGGCAACCACCGGGCCCCACAGCACCGAAAGGAGGGCAACAGGGTCGCACCCCGCGGCCTACGACGAAGGGAGAGTCTCATGAGGATCCGCTCGCTCGCAGCCACGGTGGCGACCACGGCCCTGCTCGCTGGTGCGGCCGTCGCCCCGGCCCAGGCCGCGTTTGCACAGAGCAGCCCGGCCCACAAGCCCCTGGGCAACAAGAGCCTGGCGACGGTGCTCACCTCCGACGGCAACAAGTTCGACAAGAACTGGCGTGACTACGACATCGTGACCGAGGCCGCCCTCGCGGTGCTGGCGGCCAAGCCCGACAGCCCCGTCGGGGTGCTGACCAAGGGCAAGGTCAAGCTCACCGCCTTCATCCCCAACGACTGGTCCTTCCGGAAGCTGACCACGGAGCTGACCGGCGACCGCTACAAGACCGAGAAGGGCGTGTTCACCGCGCTGGCCGGCGCGGCGGGCATCGACACCATCGAGCAGGTGCTGCTCTACCACGTGGTGCCCGGCGCGACCATCGACTCCAAGACCGCGCTCGGCGCCGACGGCGTGGCCCTGACCACCGCGCAGGGCGGCACCTTCACCGTCGACGTGATCTACCCGAAGCTGCCGATCGTCCAGCTGCAGGACCAGGACCCGGACAGCACCGACCCGTTCCTGGACCCCGCCGCCCTGGACATCAACAAGGGCAACAAGCAGATCGCGCACGGCATTCTCCTGGTGCTGCGCCCGGTCAACCTGTGACCAACCGCTGACGAGCTGACGAGGAGACGATCATGAGGAATCTGATCCGCACCACCGTCGCGCTCGCCGCGCTGACCGGGGCGGGCCTCGCGCTCGCCCCGGCGGCGCAGGCGGCCGACGACGCGCAGGTGTCGGTGCTCCACGGCGTCCCGGGAGCGGTGGTCGACGTGTACGTGAACGGCGAGGTCCTGCTCACCGACTTCCAGCCCGGGACCCTGACCGACCCGGTGGCACTTCCTGCCGGTGACTACGACCTCACGGTCGTCGCCGCGGGTGACGGCGCCGACGGCGAGCCGATCATGGAGGCCGACGGAGTAGGCGTGCCGGCGGGTGCGAACATCACCGTGGTCGCCCACCTCGACGAGTCCGGCACGCCGGTGCTCACGCCGTACGTCAACGACACCTCGTCGATCGCGGCCGGCCAGGCCCGGTTGACGGTCCGGCACGACGCCGCGGCGCCCGCCGTGGACGTGCGCGCCGGAGGCGACCCAGTCTTCACCGACCTGGCGAACCCGGACGAGGCCAGCGCCGACATCCCCGCCGGGACCGTGTCCGCCGACGTGGTGCTCGCCGGCACCGACCAGGTGGTGATCGGTCCGGCCGACCTCGACCTGACCGAGGGCGTCCACACGATCGTGTACGCCTGGGGCAGCGCCGAGGACGGCACGCTGGACCTGGCCGTCCAGACCATCGGCGGCATGCACTCCGCCCCGTCCGGGGTTCCCGGCGGCACCGGTGGGCAGGCCGCCGGTGACGCAGGCGCACCGCTCTGGGTGATCGGCGCGGGTGGGCTGGTCGCCGCCCTGCTCGCCTCGCTGGTCCTCCCCCGCCCCGCACGCAGCAGGGTGAAGTGAGGTACCTGACCACCCGCACCGGCAGGGCGGCCACCATCGCGGTGGCCGCCCTCGCCGGTGCTCTGCTGTCCGCCCTGCTGGTGGGGGGAGGGCAGTCCGCGGGCTTCACCGCGGGGCGCCCCCAGTCGGCCCAGCTGCCTGTGGTCGCCGCCGTGGCCGGAGCGGACCAGCCTTCTCCCAGTGCCCGACGGCCCGCGCGTCCCAGCCCGGCCCCCCGTCTTCTCGCCATCCCCCGGCTCGGCCTCCGGATGCCGGTGACGCCGCGTGGGGTCGACGACCAGGGTGAGATGGCGCTGCCGGCCAGCGCACGAGTGGTGGGGTGGTACCGCTACGGCCCCCGCCCGCTGGACGACGCCGGCGCCACCGTCCTCGCCGGGCACGTCGACACCGATGAGGATGGCGCCGGCCCGCTCGTGGCGATCGCCGGCCTGCGGGAGGGCGACCTGGTGACGGTGCGTGCGGGCAAGCTGACCGCCCGCTACCGCGTCACGTCCGTGACCAGAGTGAGCAAGGCCCGCATCGACCTGGCGACGGTGTTCTCCCGAGCCGGCGCCCCCCGACTCCACCTGGTCACCTGCGGCGGGGCCTACCTGCCCGACCAGGGCGGCTACCAGGACAATGTGGTGGTGGCTGCCCAGCGTGTCGCCCCGAGGGCCGGGGCCTGAGGTGACCTGGCTGAGGAAATCTCCCGCCCCCCGGCAACCTTCGGGGGCCCCGCCACGAAGTACGGGTATGGTCCACCTCGACGCCGCCGACGCCCGAGCCATCGGTCTCCGGTTCGCGCGCCAGGAGGAGAGTGCGCTGGAGGAGGCCTACGCGGCCTACGCGCCGACCGTGCTGTCCTACGTGAGCCGGTACGTCGGACGCGACGAGGCCGAGGACGTCGTCCAACGCACGTTCCTCGACGCCTGGCGAAACGCCGGCCGGTACGATCCCGGGCAGAGGTTCACCGGGTGGCTGTTCACGATCGCCCACCGCCGCGCCATCGACACGTTGCGGGCCCGCCGCCACCAGGTGGTCGACGTGGAGAGCCTGCGCGAGCTCTCGGGTGAGGACGGACGGGACATGGTGAACCGGTTCGCGGACGCCGCCGACGTCCGATCCGCGGTTGCGCAGCTGCCCGAGCACGAGCGGGTCGTCGTCGAGATGACCTACTTCGAGGACCTCAGCCAGCGCGAGATCGCCGAGCGTCTCGACGTACCGGTGGGCACGGTCAAGGCCCGCGCCTCTAGGGGCACCCGAAGACTCGGGGAGATCATCCGAGCCGCTGAACAGACCACGAACGAGAAAGGAGAGCCGCGATGAACGACCACCCCGACCTGGTCGCGCTGCTGCGCGGCGAGCTCTCCAACGCTGACGTCATCGAGGTGGCCGACCACCTCGATGCGTGTGAGGAGTGCCGCCAGGAGCTGGCCGACACCGCCGTGGGGCACGCCCTGCTCACCGGCACCACCCGGACCCTCGGTGGCACCCGAACCCCGGGCGCCTCCACCCCGGTCGAGCTGCCCGAAGTCCCCCCGCTGGAGCTGCCGGACCGGCCCTCGGGCGGCCGCGGCTGGCTGCGGCCGCTGGGACTGGTGGCGGCCGCGGCTGCGCTGGTCGTCGGCACCGTGGCGGTCACGAACCAGCTGGACCGATCAGACGCACCCCCGACGACAGTGGCCGCGCCGGAGCAGAGCGCCGACCTCGAGCCGGTGGAGGGGAAGGGCTCCGGACGGGTCGTCATGGCGGAGGACCCCAACCGCGCCGTCCGGATGACCGTGGAGACCCGCGACCTTCCGAAGACCCGCGGGGGACAGTTCTACTACGTGTGGCTGTTCAACCCGGCGACGCAGAAGATGCTCCCACTCGGTGTCATCGGCCCGGGTGGCACCGCCTCCTTCGAGGTGCCCGACTCGCTCGTCGGCCGCTACCAGGTCGTCGACGTCAGCCTCGAGGACGACGACGGTGATCCGGGGCACTCGGTCACCTCGGTCCTGCGGGCGACGTACGCCTGACCTGTCGCAGCACCGCCCGGGCCGCCCGCGTCCCGGACACCAGGGCACCCTGGATCGACCCGGTGTCGCGATGGTCGCCGGCCACGAAGAGACGGTTCGCCAGCTGGACCGGCTGCCGGGCGACCAGCGGCGGTGGTTGGGCAGGGAGCGCGTGGCGCACGTGGTGCCGCACGACCAGCTCCCACCTGTGGGTGGGCACCCCGTAGATCACCGCGAGGTGGTCCCTCACCTCGGCCTCGGTCGTCTGACCCTCCGGGGTGAGGGACGTCGCCTGCACCAGCCGGCGACCCGGCGGCGCGTAGGACGGCGCCACGGCCGTCAGCTCCGCCGCGTGCTGCACCGGCCCCTGCCGCCGGCCGTCCAGTGCGAGCAGCGGCAGCGACGCCGGGGCCCGGTCGGCGGCGAACCACCAGGTGGTGAGCGACTTGGTCGGCACGACCGGCAGCGGCGTGAGCTCGGCCACCGCCTCCCCGGGGACGGCCACCACCACCGTGTCGGCCCGCCACTCCCGGTCACCGGCGCTGACCCGCACGCCGTCACCTGACTCCCGCACCGCGGTCACCCGGACCCCCGTCTCGACCCGTCGGCCGAGCGGACGGGCCAGCTGGTCGGGCAGGGACTGCATGCCACCCTCCGGCACCCCGGGGGTCCCGAGCGCGAAGGAGCGCAGCAGCAGCCGGGCGAAGGCGGCGGACGTGGACCCCTCGGGGTCCGCCAGAACCCCCGCGAGGAAGGGTTCGAGCACCTCGCGGCGCAGCGCACCGGTGATCCCCGCGCGGTCCAGCGCGCCGGTCAGGGTGCTGTCCGGGCCCCGAAGCACGCGCTGGGGACGGAGCAGGGCGGCGGTGAGCCAGCGGGCCAGCGCGGCCTCCTCACGGGGCGAGAGCAGTCCGGAGCGCAGGGTGCGCAGGAGCAGCCGCGGCTCCCGCCGCGGATCGGCGAGCACGACCAGCCCGCGGTCGCGGCGGACCAGGGCCCCCGCGCCGAACTGGCGCAGCCCGAGGGCGGCCACGTCGACGTCGCGCCGCACCGCGGGGTAGGCGGGGTTCAGGAGCTGGAAGCCGCGGTCGCACCGGAAGCCGTCGACCACATCGGTGCGGACCCGGCCCCCGACCGCGTCCGCGCTCTCCAGCACCCGTACGTCGACCCCGGCCGCCTGCAGCTCGCCGGCGCAGCGCAGCCCGGCGAGCCCGGCACCCACCACGAGCACCTCGGCGTCCATCAGCGTGCCTCCTGCCGTCGCCGGAGGGTCGGCCGGCCGGTCACCGGTCCCCCGCCAGCCGGTCGAGGTAGCCCACTGTGCGCGCCGCCAGCGACTCGACCACCGCCGCGTCGGAGGGCACGCCGTCCCCGGCCAGCGCGGCGACCACCTCCTCCGGGACTCGGACCCCCGCGGTGCGGGCCAGCCCCAGGCACAGCCGCGCGGCGGACCGGGCGGCCCGCGGCTCGGTCGTCCAGATCGCC
>NZ_DAOMFK010000009.1:0-37941 GCF_035429765.1 Nocardioides sp.
AGGGGTGTAGCGTAGTGGTGTTCGAACATGTGTTCGATTACTCCGGCGGGGGCGACCTCGACCCCCGTCCCCGCCGGAGGCGCCCGGTGGCGGCGCCGGAGGCGGTGCAGGGGTCGGGAGGCCAGGGGTCGACCGGCACAGGAAGGAAACGGTGGGATGAGGCGGTACGACGACCCCGTCGAGGTGCGCCAGGGCTGGATCGGCAGTGCGGGTGAGGGGATGGAGGGCCCAGAGCAGTTCGTGTGGCGGGGCCGGCTGTGGCAGGTGCGGGCGGTGCTGGCGCACTGGGTGGAGACCGGCGCGTGGTGGCAGTCGACCGGGGTCCGGGCGGTGATCGGCTCCGACGAGCCGGCCGCCGGCCTCGAGGTGGGAGCCGCCCCCGCCGTGGACCAGGTGGGAGCCGCCCCCGCCGTGGACCTGCTCGTCGAGCGGGAGCTGTGGCGGGTCGAGGCCCGCCGCGGCCGGGAGGACGGCGGGGGAGTCTTCGACCTCTCCTTCGACTGGAACGCCGGCAGCTGGCAGCTCGTCGGCTGCGCGGACTAGGGCGCCAGGTGCGTGCGATGGGCCCTCACTCCCTGCCGGCCAGCACCCACTCCTACCTCGCCCGGTCGGCCGAGTCGTTGCAGGAGGCGATCACGGCGCCCGACGTGCCGAGCCGCTACGCCTGTGCCCACGTGGCCGCGCTCCGCGCCGCGGCGGCTCTGCTCGCGGCCCGGGCCCGGCCGGTCCCCTCGCGCCGGCGTCCCCAGAAGAACGCCTGGGTGCTGCTGGCTGAGGTGGCCCCCGAGCTGGGGGAGTGGGCGGCCTTCTTCGCCGCGGGGGCCGCCAAGCGGGCCGCCGCCGAGGCGGGTTCCACCCGCGCGGTCACTGAGCGGGAGGCCGACGACCTGGTCCGCGATGCCGACCGGTTCCTCGGGGTGGTGGAGTCCGCGCTGGGACTGATGGCCCATCCTGCGGTGGCGGGGCAGGCGGCGCCGGTGCCCCGGGCCGTGATGTCCCAGGTCTCCTGAAAGGCGTCTCCCGGTGCGGCCCGACCCCTTCGCCCACCTCCACGTCGCCTCGGGCTACTCCCTCCAGTACGGCGCCTCGCACCCGCACACGCTGGTCGAGCGGGCCGCGGAGCAGGAGATGGACCTCCTGGCCCTGACCGACCGGGACGGCACCTACGGGGCGGTGCGGTTCGCCAAGGCCTGCCTGCACGCCGGCCTCCGACCCGTTCTCGGGGTGGACCTGGCCTACCGGCCGACCGGCAGCGTCCCGCCCCGGACCGGCCCCCCCCGCCGGAGCCCGGTCCGGGGCGGGACGTTCCAGGAGCCCGTCGAGGGCGGGCTCCCCCGGGTGACGCTCCTGGCCCATGCCGGCGCCGGTGGAGGTCGGGCCGGATGGGCGGCGATCTGCCGGCTGGTCTCGGCGGTCCATCTGGCCGGGGAGCGCGGGCACCCGGTCGCCGACCTGTCCCAGCTCGCCCCCCACCTCGAGGGCGGTGACGTGGTGGTGCTGCTGGGCCCGGCCTCGGAGCTGGGGGCGGCGGCGACCCGCCGCCGAGACGACCTGGCCGAGCGGGCCCTGGCCCCGTGGCGGGAGATCGTGCCGTCGGAGAACCTCCTGGTCGAGCTGGTCTCCCACCGGCTGCCCGGGGGGACGGGGGACTGGGGGCCGGGCACCTCGCCGCACGCCGCGCGGATGCTGGGGGTCGCGGGCCGGGCCGGGGTGGCGACGGTGCTCACCAACGCGGTGCGGTACGCCGACCGCCTGGACGCCCCGACCGTCGACGTGCTGGACGCCGCCCGCCGCCTGGTCGCCCTGGACCGCAGGCACGTCGACCGCGGGAACGCCGAGGGTTTCTTGAAGTCGGGCAAGCAGATGCACGAGATGGCCGAGGAGATCTGCCGGCTGGCCGGCAGGGACGTCGGCCGGGAGGCCCGGCAGCTGCTGGCCCGGACCCGGGCCGTGGCCGACCGGTGCGCCCTGGACCCCCGCGCCGACCTGGGGCTGGGCGAGGTCCACTTCCCCGAGTTCGCGCCCTCGACGCCGGGAGCCGACGCCGACACCGTGCTCCGGGCGCGCTGCGAGGGCGCGATCGGGAGGCGCTACGGCTCGGCTCCCCGGCAGGTGATCTGGAAGCGGCTCGACGACGAGCTGGAGGTGATCCGCCGGCTGGGGTACGCGTCGTACTTCCTCACCGTCGGGGACGTCACCGACCTGATCCGGGAGCTGGGGGTGCGGTGCGCGGCGCGGGGGTCGGGGGCGGGCAGCCTGGTCAACTACCTGCTGGGCGTCTCGGGGGTGGACCCGATCCGCCACGGTCTGCTGATGGAGCGGTTCCTCTCCCCGCTGCGCCAGGCCCTCCCGGACATCGACGTCGACGTGGAGTCGGCCCGGCGGACCGAGGTCTACACCGCCATCTTGGACCGCTACGGCGGCGAGCGGTGCGTGGCGGTGTCCATGAAGGACACCTACCGCGTGCGGCACGCCGTGCGCGACGTGGGCGCCGCGCTCGGCATGCCGCCGGGAGAGGTCGACGCGATCGCCAAGTCGTTCCCGCACATCCGGGCCCGGGACGCCCGGCTGGCGCTGCGCGAGCTCCCCGAGCTGCGGGCCTCGGGGCTGGACTCGGGACGGCTCGACCTGATGTTCCGGCTGGTGGAGCGGCTCGACGGGCTGCCGCGCCACATCGCCCTGCACCCCTGCGGCGTGCTGCTCTCCGACGCCACCTTGCTGGACCGCACACCGGTGGAGGCCAGCTTCGCCGGGTTCCCGATGAGCCAGTTCGACAAGGACGACGTGGAGGACCTCGGCCTGCTCAAGCTCGACGTGCTCGGCATCCGGATGCAGTCCGCGATGGCTCATGCCGTGGCCGAGGTCGAGCGGGTGGACGCTCTCCGCCTCGACCTGGACGACGAGGGCCAGGTGCCCTTCGACGACCCCGCCACCTTCGCCATGATCAGCAGCGCGCGCACCCTGGGGGTCTTCCAGATCGAGTCGCCCGGCCAGCGGGAGCTGGTGGGGAAGTCGGGGATCGAGTCCTTCGCCGACATCGTCACCGACATCTCGCTGTTCCGTCCGGGCCCGGTCAAGAGCGACATGATCACGCCGTACCTCGACGCCAAGCAGGGGTGGCGGCCCCCCGCCTACCTCCATGACGACCTGCGTCCCATCCTCGGCCAGACCCACGGGGTGGTGGTGTTCCACGAGCAGGTGATCGAGATGATCGCGCTGTTCGCCGGCGTCTCCTACGCCGAGGGGGACGAGAGGCGCCGGGCCCTCGGCGACACCGAGGGGATGGCCGAGACGAGGCTGTGGTTCTTCCCCCGGGCACTGGGCCGCGGCTACCCGCTGTCCGTGGTCGAGGGGGTCTGGCGGATCCTCGAGGGGTTCGCCTCCTTCGGGTTCTGCAAGGCCCATGCCGCGGCGTTCGCGCTGCCGACCTACCAGTCCGCCTGGCTCAAGGCGCACTGGCCGGCCCACTTCCTGGCCGGCGTGCTCACCCACGACCCCGGCATGTACCCCAAGCGGCTCATCCTCGACGACGCCCGCCAGTGCGGCATCGCGGTCCTCGGCCTGGACGTCAACGCCTCGGGCAAGGACTACCTCGTGGAGGCGATGTCCTCCCTCGACACCCCGCCCCCCGTGGTGCTCGGCCACTCCTCGCGCGAGGTCGGCGACGGCTGGCCGGACGGACGCGCCTACGGCATCCGGTTGGCGCTGGCGGAGGTGAAGGGGATCACCGAGGCCGAGGTGGCGCGCATCCTCGCCGGCCGGCCCTACCACTCCCTCACCGACTTCTGGCACCGTGCCCGGACCTCCCGGCCGGTGCTGGAGCGGCTGGTCCTCGCCGGGGGGTTCGACAGCCTGTACCGGATCGGGGCGGCGGAGCTCTCGGTCCGTCCGCGCGGTCGGGTCACCCGCCGGGACCTGCTGCTGCAGGTCGCCGAGCTGGAACGGCACGACCGGGCCACCGGGCGGGCAGCAGCCCGCCGGTCGCCCCCCGCCACGCCGGCGTGGTCCCAGGGCGCGGCCCGGTCGGTGTGGTCCCGGGCCGCCGCCCAGTCCCAGGCGACCCCGCCTCCGCGGCCGGTCACCTCGGTGCAGCTGGTGCTCGACCTCGGCGACGAGCCTGCTGAGGGCGAGGTGAGCGGGCTGCCCGAGATGGGGGTGCAGGAGCGGATGAAGGCAGAGCTGGAGATCCTCGGTCTCGATGCCAGTGGGCACGTCGTGGACTCCTACGCGGAGTTCCTCTCCGTCCTCGGGGTGGTGCGCAGCCGGGACCTGCTCGGCCAGCGCAGCCGCGCCGAGGTGCTGGTGGCCGGGGTGAAGGTCGCCACCCAGACCCCTCCGGTCCGGTCGGGTCGCCGGGTGGTCTTCGTGACCTTGGACGACGCCACCGGACCGGTGGACGCCACCTTCTTCGAGGACGCCCAGGGACCCTACGCCGCCACCGTCTTCCACTCCTGGCTGCTGGTCGTGCGGGGAGAGCTGCGTCGCACCGGACGGCGGGGGATCTCGGTGCGGGCCACCGGGTGCTGGGACCTGGCCGCGCTCCGGGCGCGCTGGGAGACCGAGGGGATGGCCGCGGTCCGTGCGGTCATGGCGGCTGAGCCCGAGGGGTTCACCCCGACCCGGCGGGTGCTGGTCCACTCCAGCGGCTTCACGATGTCGCCGTACGCCGACGTCAGGCCGGCCGGGGAGCCGGCCCGGGAGGTGGCCCGCAGGTTGTGGCACCGCAGTCCGGGGAGCCCGGGATGACCCGTCGCCCCCGAGCACTAGGGTGGTGGCCATGCCGGTCGGGAGCGAGCGCGGCGGCGAGGGGCGCGGGTCGGCCCGTACCGCCGTGGTGTGGGACGCCTTGCGTCCCGCCCTGGGCGAGGGCACGGGCCGTGACGTTCTCGACATCGGCGGGGGGACCGGGGGCTTCGCGGTGCGGGTGGCCGAGCTGGGGCACCGGGTGTCGGTCGTCGACCCCAGCCCCGACGCCCTGGCCGCCTTGGACCGCAGGGCTCACGAGCGCGGGGTGGCGGCCCGCGTCACCGGCCAGCAGGGCGAGCTGTCCACCCTGCTCGAGGTCACCGGCCCGGCCAGTGCCGACGTCGTGCTGTGCCACGGGGTGCTCGAGATCGTCGAGGACCCCTCGGCTGCGCTCGAGGTCCTGGCCCGGGTGCTCCGCCCCGGGGGCACCCTCAGCCTGCTGGTGGCCCAGCGCCACGCGGCGGTCATCGCCCGAGCCATGGCCGGGCACTTCCAGCAGGCTCGCTCCCTGCTCGAGCCCGGCCCGGGGGAGCCCGGCCCTGGTGGTCGCCACGGGCGACGGTTCACCCACGGGGAGCTCACCGCACTGGTGTCCGCCGCGGGGCTGGTGGTCGACTCGGTCCACGGGATCCGGGTCTTCACCGACCTGGTCCCCGGCTCCCTGCTCGACCTCGAGCCCGGTGCCACCCAGGCGCTGGTCGAGCTCGAGCGGGCGGTGGCCGAGCGGTCGGAGTACCTCCCTCTCGCCACCCAGCTGCACCTGCTCGCGCACCGCTGACCTTCCGGGGGGCGCCGGTGCGTGACTCCTCGGCCGACTGCCCGATCCTGCACGTCGACATGGACGCGTTCTACGCCTCGGTGGCCGTGCGCGACCACCCGGAGCTGCAGCAGGTGCCGGTGGTCGTGGGCGGCGGCCAGCGGGGCGTGGTGCTGTCGGCGAACTACCTGGCCCGCACCTTCGGGATCCACTCGGCGATGCCGATGACCCGGGCCCGCCGGACCTGCCCCCAGGCGGTGGTGATCGCTCCCGACTTCGAGGCCTTCAGCAGGGTCTCGGCCTCGGTGCGCGAGAACTTCCGGCAGATCACCCCGGTGGTGGAGGTGGTGTCCCTGGACGAGGCGTTCCTCGACGTCAGCGGCGCCGTCCGGCGGCTGGGCTCCCCGCTGGCCATCGCCGAGCAGCTGCGGGCCACCATCCACGACGAGCAGGGCATCACCTGCTCGGTCGGGGTGGCGGCCTCGGTGTCGCTGGCCAAGCTCGCCAGTCGGCGGGCCAAGCCCGACGGTGTCCTGGTCGTCCCTCCCGACGAGGTGACCTCGTTCCTGCACCCGCTCGACGTCGGGGAGCTGTGGGGGGTGGGCGAGAAGACCCGGGAGCTGCTGCACCGGCTCGGCCTGGTCACCGTGGGCCAGGTCGCGCACACGCCGTTGGGCACCCTGAAGCGGGCACTGGGGGAGACCCTGGGGACCCATCTGCACCGGCTGGCCTGGGGAGCCGACGAGCGGGTGGTCACCACCCGCCGGGGACCGGAGGAGCCGGACCGGTCGATGGGGGCCGACGAGACCTTCGCCCAGGACGTGGACGACCCGGAGGTGGTCGCCCGGGAGCTGCTGCGGCTGTCGGCCCGGGTGACCGGCCGGATGCGGGGGGTCGGCATGGCCGGACGGACGGTGATGATCCGGGTGCGGTTCGCCGACTTCACCACGATCACCAGGTCCCGCACCCTGCCCGAGGCCACCGACGTCACCCAGGAGGTCTACCGCGCGGCGCTGGGCCTCTACGACCGGCTGGGGCTCCAACGGGCCCGGCTCCGTCTGGTGGGCGTGCGGGTGGAAGGGCTGGTGCCACGGGAGACGGTCCACCGGCAGCTGGTCCTGGGTGAGCGTGACCACGGGTGGCCCGACGCCGACCGTGCCGTCGACCGGGCCACCCTCCGCTTCGGCTCGGCCGCGGTCCGCCCGGCCACCTTGGTACGCCCCAAGGCCGCCGGGTGGCGGCCGCCGGCGGCGGGGTGAATCCGGCCAATTTCCCGGCGGCGCTACCGCCTCGCTCCACCCCTGCCTAGACTTGGGGACAGCAGACCCCACCAGCGACCGAACGGGGAGGGAAACGTGCCACTCTCGGAAGAGGAGTTGCGGCTGCTCGAGCAGATGGAGCGCGCCCTCGTCCAGGAGGATCCCAAGTTCGCCTCCACCTTGCGCGGGACCTCCCTGGGACGCGTCGCCCGCCGCCGCGCGATCGTGGCCGGCGTGTGCTTCCTGGTCGGCATCGCGGTGCTGATGGGTGGGGTCATCTTCGAGCTGACCCTGCTCGGAATCGCCGGGTTCGTCGTGATGCTGGCCTCGGCCACCATCGGTCTGGCGGCGTGGCGCAGCCGGGGGGCGGTCGCCGAGCCCCGGGCGGCCGGCCCGCACGGACTGACCGTCATCGACGGCGGTCGCCGGCTCCGCTCTCGCCGGTCCGGTTCGTTCATGGCCCGCATGGAGGAGCGCTGGCAGCGCCGCCGCGACGAGAGCGGCGGCTTCTGACCACTCACCCCACCTGGTCGACCACCCCGTCGTAGCGCGACGGCGAGGTCGGCCGGCCCGTCGCCCGACGCAGCACGGAGCGTGGCAGCCAGGTCGCGCGTCGACGGACCCGGGGCGTCGCGCCGGCGACCAGGGCCTTCCGGCAGGTCTCGACGTCGCTGCGGAGATCGGCACCGGCGAGGTCGGTGCCCGGCCGTGCGTAGCGGCTCAGCTCGACGGCCGCCACCAGCCGCTCCACAGCCGCCGCCGCGTCCGGGGCGACCTGGGCACCGCGCGCCGGGCGCTGCTCGGAGTCCTCGCCCGGGCGTCCCAGCTGTCCGGCCAGCCAGCCGCCCGTGACCCGGGGGGAGCGTCCCTCAGGCCAGGGCAGGGCCAGGTCGAGACAGGTGTCGCGCACCTCGGCCCAGGCGTCCTCGGCCGTTCCGGAGGTCCGGCGGGCCGTGCTCCGGGCCCGACGGACGGACCGGGGGACCAGCAGCAGGAGCCCGACGGTCACGACGGCCACCGACCCGAGCAGCAGCCGACGCCACGGGAGGCCGTCCTCACCCCGGGCCGACGCGGAGGCGTCGGCGGTGCGCGGCTCGGCCTGGGTGCCCCGTGAGGGCAGCTCCTCCCCGGGGCCGGTCGCGCTCGGGCCGCTGGCGCCCAGGTCGGGCCGCTGTGGCACCTGCTGGAGGGTGAAGCCGGGTGCGGGCACCTCGCCCTCCCTGCTCGCGGGGGTGGGCTCGAACCGCACCCACCCCGACCCCGGGAAGTAGAGCTCGGGCCAGGCGTGCAGGTCCCAGGCCGAGTACTCCCAGGTCCGCTCCCCGATCCGCTCGGGCCGCAGGAAGCCCACCGCCACGCGGGCCGGGATGCCCAGGCTGCGCGCCATCACGGCCATGGCGGAGGCGAACTGCTCGCAGTAGCCGGTGCGGTCGTCGAGGAAGGCGAGCAGCGCGTCCGAGCCGTTGCCCTCCACGGCGTCCAGGACGTAGGTGAAATCGCTGCGGAACCACTCCTGGAGGGCGACCGCCCGCTGGTACCTGGTGGGTTGCCCTGCGGTGACCTCGACGGCGAGGTCCCGCACCGAGCGGGGCAGATCAGCGGGCAGGGCCTGGAAGCGTTCGACGGTCCCGACCGCCGCCGGCGCGACCGCGAGCCGAGCGGCGTCCAGGTCGAGCACCACCTCGGTCATCGAGTAGGACAGCCCGGAGGTGCTCGTCTCATCGCCGTGGGCGAGGAAGTCCATGGTGCTCCGGTCGTAGCGCCAGTCGCCGACGGCGTCGATCCGCGAGGTCTGCAGCGTGGCCGGCAGCCACCGCGAGTCGAAGTCGTCCAGGGCAGTGACCTGGTAGTCGTACTCGCGGCGGGGGACCGACTCGCTCACCCCGAGCAGCGGCGGGAGCGCGCCGCCGATGCGCTGGTCGGCCGGGATGCTGCGGTCCCCCGTCGTCCACTCGTTGTTGGTGAAGCGGGTGAGGGCGGCGATCCGCAGGTACGCCGGGTGCGGGTCGTCGGTGGTCACGCGCAGGAGCGGGACGTCCTGGCCGCGCTGCATGTCACGGCGCAGGTCGACCATCGGGTTCTCCAGGCCCAGCGTGCCCGAGCCCGGTCCGGAGCCGCCCGGCAGCAGGCCGAGCTCGAGCGTGGGGACCAGCGCGGGCAGGAGCAGCGCCAGCACCGTGGCGGCGCCGCCGATGCCCACGGCGCTGGTGCGGACCCCGCTGCCGGTGCGCACGCCGAAGGCGGAGGGGTCTCCACCCGCGGCGTCCTCCTGCCCGAGCGTCCGGCCCCACCGGGACACCTCCTCGTCCTCCTGCAGGAAGAGCATGCCGAGGAAGCCGCCAGCGGCAGCGGCGAACACCCACCAGGACACCCCACCCCCGAGCACGTTGACCGGGATGCTGTAGATCGTGAGCAGCACCAGCCCGGCCGCAGGAACGCGTCGCACGGTGCACGCCGCGAGGTCGACCAGCAGGAAGCAGCCCAGCCCCAGCAGCAGCAGCATCGGGTGCAGTCCCGGCGCGGACGCCGGCACCGGCGCGGTGTAGGTCTGGGCGGTGCGCACCGCGTCGTGCAGGCTGTCGACCAGCAGCGTCCAACGCTCACCCACCGGGACCGGCGAGCCGGTCAGCGACAGCAGCACGAAACCCAGGCCGGCCAGGACCTGGGCGCCGAGGACCACCGGCCCCGACTGGTGCAGCCGTCGCCCGAGGATCCCGGTGCCGGCCACCACCAGGCCGGTGAGCAGCAGCGGTGCGAGGTACGCGCCGGGGACCGTGCTGAACCCCCGCCACGAGAGCATCGTCACCCACGTGGTGAACGCCGCGACGAGGGCCAGGGACGGTCGCGCGGTACCGCGCCGGCCCACGCCGCTCACCGGACCGCCCCCGGCGTGGGAGAGGCGGCGGATCCGGGCTCGTGCGGTACCCCGCCGCGCGCCACCAACCGGCCCAGCTGCTGCCAGGCCAGGTCCCACCGGTCGCGTGGTCCCAGCGTGACGACGCTCCATCCCTGCCGGGCCAGGGACGGGAGCGGCTCGGGGGACCGGTTGCCCCCCGGGCCCCAGGCCGGCACGTCCAGGCGGACGGCGAGGGCGGTCCCCGCGTGGTGCTGCATCCGACGCAGCACCGGGAGGTCCGCGTCGTCGACGCCGCCGAGCACCGCGACCAGGAGGCCACCGTGGGTCGGCTCGGTCAGCCACCCGGTGTCCAGGTGCCTCTGGGGCGTCGCCTCGAGCACGGCGAGCGCCTCCAGCAGGGGGACGGTGTTCAGCTCTGCGTCGCGGAAGTGCCAGACGGTGCCCGGGTCCTCGCCGTGCGCGGTGACGAGACGGACGGTGTAGCCGCGGTGGCTCAGGTGGACCGCGACCGAGGCGGCCAACGACACGGCGGTCTCCAGCGAGGAGGACACCCCTTCGCCGCGGTGCGCGCTGCGGCGGGTGTCGAGGAAGAGCGTGGCGCGGGACTGCCAGGGTTGCTCCTCGCGGCGCACCATGAGCTGACCGACGCGTGCCGAGCTGCGCCAGTGCACCCTCCGCAGCTCGTCGCCGCGCCGGTACTCACGGACGGTCACGTCCTCGGCGCTGCCGGTGGCGAACGCGCGCGGCCGGTTGTCCCCGGAGCCGGTCCACGCCCCGCCGAGCGGGATGGCCGGGAGCGGGACGGTGCGGGGTGTCACGGTGAGCGGCACCGTGGAGCGGAACGCGCGGCCCAGCTCCACCAGGCCGAAGGGGTCGCTCACGCGCACCGACATGGGGCCGATCTCGAAGCGTCCACGCAGCTCCGAGCGCACCTGGTAGGTGACGTGCCGGCGCCAGCCGTGCCCGATCCCCTCCAGGACGTACCGCGGCCGGCTGCCCAGCGCGTACGGGATCTGTTCCTCCAGCAGCAGCACACCGGTGGGGGTCCGGCCCTCGTTGGTGAGCGCCAGCTGCACCCGGGCCTGCTGTCCGGCGGTGACCAGCTGCGGGCTGACCGTGCGGACCAGCGCCAGCCGGTACCGGCTGCGGCTCATCACGAACGCGGTCACCACGGGGACGGCCACCAGCAGGACGCCCACCCGGGTGAGGGCTGGCTGCCCCAGCAGGACGGCGCACCCGACGGCCGTGAGGCCGGCGGCCAGGAAGGCGCGGCCACGGGAGGTCAGACCCAGCAGCGCCTCGCGCACGTCGTCCCTCCTTCCTGGGCCCCGCGCCCGGTCAGCCGGGCTCGCCCGCCGGGACGGGGACGGAGGCCACCAGGCTGTCCAGGATGGCCGTCGTGGTCCGCCCGCTCATCGCGGCCTCGACGCTGGGGAGCAGCCGGTGGGCGAGCACCGGACGGGTCAGCGCGGTCACGTCGTCGGGAAGCACGAAGTCGCGGCCGCGCATCGCGGCTCGGGCCTTCGCCGCACGCACCAGGTGCAGGGTGGCCCGCGGAGACGCACCCAGTGCGAGCTCGTCGGAGCGGCGTGTCGCCGTGGCCAGGGTGACGGCGTAGCGCTGCACCGCCGCAGACACGTACACCGCACCGACGATGCCGATCATCGTGTGCACCTCCGCGGCGTCGGTGACCGGCTCGAGGTCCGCGAGCGGGTTGTGACCGGTGTGGCTGTCGAGCATCGCGATCTCGGCGGCCTCGACCGGGTAGCCGACCGAGACCCGCGCCATGAACCGGTCGCGCTGCGCCTCCGGCAGGGCGTAGGTGCCCTCCATCTCGATGGGGTTCTGGGTGGCGATCACCATGAACGGCGCCTGCAGCTGGTAGGTGGTGTTGTCCACCGTCACCTGGCGCTCCTCCATGCACTCCAGCAGGGCCGACTGGGTCTTGGGGGAGGCACGGTTGATCTCGTCGCCGACCACGATGTTGGCGAACACCCCTCCCGGACGGAACTCGAACTCCCGGGTGTTCTGGTTGAACACCGAGACCCCGGTGACGTCGCTGGGCAGCAGGTCGGGGGTGAACTGGATCCGGCGGACCGAGCAGTCGATGCTGCGGGCCAGCGCCTTGCTGAGCATGGTCTTCCCGACGCCGGGGACGTCCTCGATCAGCAGGTGCCCCTCGGCCAGGAGCACGGTGAGGGCCTGCATGACCACGTCGGGCTTGCCCTCGATCACCCGCTCGATGTTCTCCCGGATCCGTCCGGTCAGCCGCGCCAGCGTCTCGAGGTCCGCGCCCGCGGCGCGCGGCACCCCCGTCCCCGGGGCGTCCGTGCGTGGAGCTGCCACGTCCGCGTCCCTCCCTCGTCTCCTCCGGCGCCCAGCCAGGTGCGCGGCTTTCGGTGGGCTCCACCGTATTCCGTGGCGCAACACCCCGCCTCGGACGTGCACCTCACGCGGTGGGGGAAACGCCCACAACGTGGTTGACGGTGGAGGAAAGTGGGGTATGGTGGGGCGAAGTGGAGGACCGACCGACCTGAGTGGGGGTGCCCGATGTTCGTGGGCACCTACACCCCGAAGCTCGACGACAAGGGCCGGCTGGTCCTCCCCGCGAAGTTCAGGGAGGAGCTGGAGAAGGGGCTGATGATCACCAGGGGCCAGGACCACTGCCTGACGATCCACCGGTTGGAGGACTTCGTCGCGCTGAACCGTCGGCTCCAGGAGGCGTCCCTGACGAACAAGCGGGTGCGCAGCTACGTCCGAGTCCTGCACTCGGGGGCCTACCGCGAGTTCCCTGACAGTCAGGGCCGCATCACCATCCCGCCCGTACTGCGCGACTACGCCTCGCTGACCAAGGAGGTCGTGGTGATCGGCTCGATGAGCCAGGTCGAGGTCTGGGAGCCGCAGCGCTGGGCGACCTACCTGGCCGAGCAGGAGCAGGAGTTCGCCGACCTCGGCGAGGAGATCTTCCCCGGCATCTGAGCAGTCCACCCGCACCACCCGGCTCGACACCACAACTGAACACACGACTCGTCGGGCGAGGCTCGTGCCCGCTCACTGCGTCTTCTGGGGCAACTTCCCCGGCTCCAGACGGCGACTTCCCCTTCAGGGAGCGGGCAGGGACCTGGCGTGGCGAGTCCGGGGTGGGGTCGCACCCCCGCCCACCCACCGTGCACCACACCAACTCCTTGGGGTCGACACCATGAGCACCGTTCCCGACGTGGCAGCAGACGTCACCCGCGTCCGACGTGTCCGCCAGGAGGCGCGTGACTCCGTGGCGGTGATGGCGGTCTCGGCCGGGATGTCGGTGGGCCTGGCCACGGTGCTCGTGCTCCTGGCGAGCCTGGCCCGGTAGGCGCACCGCCGATGCCCACCTCCCGTCACGTTCCGGTTCTCCTGGACCGGGTAGTGGCCCTGCTCACCCCGGCTCTGGGGCACCCGGGCGCTGTCATGGTGGACGCGACGGTGGGCCTGGGCGGTCACACCGAGGCGGTCCTGACCCGGTGCGGGCTGGCCCGGGTCGTGGGGATCGACCGGGACCCCTCTGCACTGGCCCTGGCCGCCGAGCGGCTCAGGCCCTTCGGCGACCGGTTCACCGGGGTGCACGCGGTCTACGACGAGCTGGCCTCGGTGCTGGCCGACCAGGGCCTGACCGCCGTCGACGCCGTGCTCTTCGACCTCGGCGTCTCCTCGCTGCAGCTGGACCTGCGTGAGCGCGGCTTCGCCTACGCCGAGGACGCACCGTTGGACATGCGGATGGACCCGACGCGCGGACCGACCGCGGCCGACGTGCTCAACACCTACTCGGAGGCCGACCTGACGCGGATCCTGCGCGAGTACGGCGAGGAGCGGTTCGCCCGCCGGATCGCCGCGGCCGTGGTCCGGGAACGGGCCAGGCACGAGCTCTCCACCTCCGCCCAGCTGGTCGACCTGCTCTACGCCACCATCCCGGCCCCCGCCCGGCGCACCGGCGGCCACCCGGCCAAACGCACCTTCCAGGCACTGCGCATCGAGGTCAACGACGAGCTCGCGGTGCTGCGCCGGGCGATCCCCGCGGCCATCGACGTGGTGAGCGTCGGGGGACGGGTGGTGGTGGAGTCCTACCACTCGCTGGAGGACCGCGTGGTCAAGCGCGCCTTCGCCGCGGCCACTCGCAGCGACGTCCCCGACGACCTGCCCTTCGTGCCCCCCGGCCACGAGCCGACCCTGCGACTGGTCACCCGCGGCGCCGAGCTGGCCCCCCCGTCGGAGATCGAGCAGAACCCCCGCGCCGCCTCGGTGCGGCTGCGTGCCCTCGAACGCATCGCCCCCGCCCGCCCCACCCGGTCCCGCCCCGCTGACAAGGGAGTCGCCTGATGAGCAGTCCGGCCGTCCAGGTCCGTTCACGTGTGCCGCGTCTCGCCGACCTCTCCGTCGCCCGGGCGCGGCTCTCCGTCGTGCCTCGGACGACCGGACCGGCGTCGACGATGCCGTTCGTGCTCCTGGTGACCGTGTTGCTGGTCGGCGGCGTGGTCTCGCTGCTGATGTTCAACACCTCCATGCAGCAGGCGTCCTTCACCGCGACCGACCTCGAGCAGCAGGCGGCCACGCTGTCCGCGCGGGAGCAGTCGCTCCAGATGGACCTCGAGAGGCTGCGCAACCCGCAGCGCGTGGCCGAGCAGGCCCACCGGATGGGCATGGTGCTGCCGGCTGCCTCGGGCTTCCTTCGGCTCTCCGACGGCAGCCTCCTGGAGCCCGGCCCGGTGACGAACCCGGTGCCTGCGCTGCGGCTGCGGCCGCTCCCGCCGCCCAAGCCGGAGATCCTGCTCCCGGAGCGGGTGGTGGTCCAGGCCGGCCACCAGCGAGCGGGGGGCGACACGAGCACGGCCTCACCGGCCGCGGGACCGCGAGACGGTAGAACTGGCAGCACGCAGCGCCACGACCGCGGCTGAGCGGTCCCGTCCCTGCCCAGCCCTCACCACGGGAGAACCCCCTTGCCCACTCCACGCGCCCCACGCGAGGCTCGGGAAGCCCGGCGCGGCTCACCGATGCTGCGGCTGCGCGTCGGGTTCCTCCTCATCGCGATGGTGCTGTCGGTGTTCGCCGCCCGGTTGCTCCAGCTCCAGGGCCTGGACTCCGAGTCGTACGCCGAGATGGCGGCCGCAGAGGGTGCCGTCACCGTGGTGCTCCCGGCCGAGCGCGGCGACATCCTCGACCGCAACGGACAGGCCCTCGCCCAGTCCGTCGACGGGCTGATGCTCGTCGCAGACCCGCAGATGACCCGAGACCAGGCCCCGGAGATCGCCCGGTTCCTGTCCCGTCAGCTCGACCTCGACTACTTCCAGACCCTCACCCGGCTGCGCAAGCCCGACAGCCGCTTCCAGTACCTCGCCCGCCAGGTCCCCGCGGCCGCGGTCACCGAGGCGCTCGAGAAGGCCGACACCCTCGGGTTCAAGGGCCTCGCCAGCCGCAACGACCCGGCCCGGGACTACCCCGGCGGTGACGTGGCGGCCAACCTGGTGGGGTTCCTCGGGACCCCGGACCCGCGCAAGGGCACCCATCCGCTGGCCGGTTTCGAACGCACCTTCAACGCGCTGCTGGCCGGCCAGGACGGCTCGGCGAAGTACCAGGTGAGCCGGGGCAACCGGATCCCGCTCGCGGAGAGCACGGTCGTGGCCCCCGTGGACGGCCGTGACCTGCACACGACGATCGACAGGGACCTGCAGTGGTTCGCCCAGCGGGTGCTGCGGCAGACCGTCGAGGACGCGCGTGGCGACTCCGGCCTGGTGGTCGTGCAGGACACCCGCACCGGCGAGGTGCTGGCCCTGGCTGACCACCCGACCTTCGACGCCACGCGGCCGTTGCAGTCCCCCAAGGGCGATCTCGGCTCCCGCGCCATGAGCGACATCTACGAGCCCGGCTCGGTCGAGAAGGTCCTCACGATGGCCTCGCTGATCGACGCGGGACTGGTGACTCCGCACACCAAGATCCTGGTGCCACCCGAGCTGCACCGGCAGGACCGGGTGATCCACGACTGGTTCACCCATGGCTACCTCCGCCTCACGCTGGCCGGCGTCGTGGCCAAGTCCTCCAACATCGGCACCGTGCTCGCGGCCGACAAGATGGCGGCCCGCACGCTGGGCGACTACCTGTCGTCGTTCGGGCTCGGGAAGGTGACCGACGTCGGGGTCGCCGGCGAGGCCGCGGGTCTGCTCCCCTCCGGGACGGCGCTGACCCCCCAGACCAAGGACCGGATCGCCTTCGGCCAGTCGCTGTCGGTGAACGCCCTGCAGATGGCGGCCGCCGTGAACACCATCGCCAACGGCGGGGTCTACGTCGCACCGAGCCTCATCCAGGGCAGTGCCCGGGCCCGCGGCGGCCAGGTCGTCGGGACGGACGAGACGACCACGCACCGGGTGGTGAGCCGCCGGGCCGCCCACCAGACCATGCTGATGATGGAGCGGGTCGTGGACCCGGAGGCCGGGGTGGCCCCGGGCGCCGCCGTGCCCGGGTACCGCGTGGCCGGCAAGACCGGCACCGCCCAGCGAGTGGGCGAGGACGGGCGCTACGACGGGACCTTCACCGTCTCCTTCGCGGGCTTCGCGCCCGCGGACGACCCCCGGCTGACCGTCTACGTGGTGGTCCAGAACCCTCGCAACGGCGGCGGCGGCGGCTCGGTCTCCGGACCCGCGTTCAGCCGGATCATGGGCTACGCGCTGCGCCACTACGGGATCCCCCCGACCGGCACCCAGCCCTCCCGGCTGCCCGTCGAGTGGCGGCCCCGGTGAGTCGGGTGCCGGCGCCCCCGCGGGGTACCCTCGCGGCGTGGTGAGCGAGGACCAGCTGGCGGCCGCCCGGCCGGCCCACCCGCCGGAGACCACCCTGGGCGACCTCGCCGCGTGGCTGCGCGCGGAGGGGGTGGAGGTCCGTGCCGCCCGGGCCCCGGAGGTGTGCGTCCGCGGCCTCACGCTCAGCTCCCAGCGCGTGCTCCCTGGGGACCTGTACGTCGCCCTGCCGGGCACCCGCGCCCATGGCGCCGCGTACTCCGCCGCGGCGGCGACCGCGGGGGCGGTCGCGGTGCTGACCGACGCCACAGGGGTCGAGGCCCTGCCCCCCGACGTACCGCTGCTGCAGGTGGACGACCCCCGCCGGGTGCTCGGGCGCCTGTCGGCGCACGTGTACGGCGACCCCGCCGCGGCCCTGCGGATGATCGCCGTCACCGGCACCCAGGGCAAGACCACCACCACCCGGCTCGCCGAGGGCGGCCTGCTCGCGGCCGGAGTGCCGGCGGCGGTCATCGGCACGGTGGGGACCCGGATCAGGGGCCAGGAGGTCCGCACCGCGCTGACCACGCCCGAGGCGCCGGACCTCCACGCGCTGTTCGCCCGGATGCGTGAGGAGGGCGTCCACGCGTGCGCGATGGAGGTCTCCAGCCACGCGCTGGTGATGGGCCGGGTGGACGGCGTGCAGTTCGACCTCGCCGTGTTCACCAACCTCGGCCGCGACCATCTCGACTTCCACACCGATGTGGAGGACTACTTCCGGGCCAAGGCCATGCTGTTCACCGCGGAGCGGGCCAGGCGGGGGCTGGTCAACGCCGGCGACGCCTCCGGCCGTCGGCTGGCCGCGGAGGCGGAGATCCCGATCCGCACCTTCGCCAGCGACGGTCGGGAGGCGGACTGGCGTGCCGTCGACGTCCGCTCCGGTGCCGCCGGCTCCAGCTTCACCGTCACCGGGCCCGACGGGGTCCGGGTCGCCGCCTCCGTCCCGCTGCCGGGGGCGTTCAACGTGGCAAACGCGCTGGCGGCGGTGGCGGCCTGCGCAGAGGTCGGCTTCGACCCCGCCGCCGTGGCAGCCGGGATCGCCCGCGGCGAGGGCGTCCCCGGTCGTCTGGAGCGGGTGCCGGGCGCGGGCGGCTTCGAGGTGGTCGTGGACTACGCGCACAAGCCGGACGCCGTGGCGGCCACCCTCGAGACGCTGCGCGCGGTCACCCGGGGTCGGCTCCTGGTGGTGATCGGCGCGGGCGGGGACCGCGACCCCGGGAAGCGGCCGCTCATGGGCGAGATCGCCGGCCGCGGTGCCGACCTGGTGGTGGTGACCGACGACAACCCACGCTCGGAGGACCCCGCAGTGATCCGGGCCGCCCTGCTGGCAGGCGCGCGCCGGGGAACCGCCGAGGTGCTCGAGATCGGCGACCGCCGCGCTGCCATCCGCGAGGCCCTGGACCGGGCGCGGCCCGGGGACGTCGTCCTCATCGCGGGCAAGGGCCACGAGACCGGCCAGGAGGTGGGTGCCGTGGTGCACCCCTTCGACGACCGGCAGGTGGCGGCCGAGGAGCTGGCCGCCCGATGATCCCCCTGCGGCTGGCCGAGATCGCCGGCGTCGTCGGCGGCACCGTCCACGGTGACGCGGACCTCGAGGTGACCGGCGAGGCCTTCCTGGACACCCGCGAGCCGGTCCCCGGCGGGTTGTTCGTCGCGGTGCCCGGCGAGCGGACCGACGGGCACCTGCACGCGGGCGATGCGGTGGCCGCCGGAGCAGCGGCCGTGCTCGCCGCGCGGGCCACCGAGGCTCCCACCGTCGTGGTCGACGACCCCGTGGTCGCCCTGGGACGGCTCGCCCGGCACGTGCTGGGCCGGCTCGACCGGGTCACTGTCCTGGCGCTCACCGGGTCCCAGGGCAAGACGGGGACCAAGGACTACCTCGCCCAGGTCCTCGCCACCGCGGGTCCCACCGTGGCCACCCGGGGCAACAACAACAACGAGCTCGGCGTGCCTCTCACGGTCCTGCGGGCCACCGCGGGCACCCGTTACCTGGTGCTCGAGATGGGGGCGCGTGGCCTGGAGCACGTGTCCTACCTGTGCGGCATCGCGCCCCCCGCGGTCGCCGCCGTGCTCAACGTCGGCAGCGCGCACCTGGGCGAGTTCGGCTCGCGCGAGGCGATCGCGACCGCCAAGGGCGAGATCGTGGAGGCCCTGCCACCCGACGGCGTGGCCGTGCTCAACGCCGACGACCCGCTCACCGTCGCGATGAGGCCCCGCACCCGGGCCCGGGTCCTCACCTTCGGGGCGCACGGCGAGGTCGCCTGGCGGTCCTTGGTGCTCGATGAGCTGGGCCGGCCCACGTTCGAGCTGGGGTACGCGGGGGAGTGGTGCCCCGTGCGGCTGGACCAGCTCGGTGCGCACCAGGTCGAGAACGCCGCGGCGGCGGCGGCGATGGCGCTCGCGGTGGGACTCCCGCTCAGGGCCGTGGCCGCGGCGCTGACCGCCAGCCGGCAGGTCTCACGCTGGCGGATGGAGCTGACGCAGCGTGCCGACGGGCTGGTGGTGGTCAACGACGCCTACAACGCCAACCCCGCGTCGATGGCCGCCGCGCTCGACACGCTCACGACCATCGGCCGACGCGCCGGCCGCCGGACCCTCGCGGTGCTCGGGGAGATGCGCGAGCTGGGCGCCGACGCGCCGGCAGAGCACCGCGGCGTGGGTCGCCACGCGGCGGAGGCCGGTGTCGACGTGGTGGTCACCGTGGGCCCCGAGGCCGACGCGATCTCGGACGGGACGCGGGACGTGCCCGGTTGGCAGGGACGCGCGGTGCGTACGGCGGGGCGTGAGGAGGCCTTGGCCTGGGTGCGGGAGAATGTGTCGGCCGAGGACGTCGTGCTCGTCAAGGCGTCCCGAGGCGCGGGGCTGGAGCGCGTCGCCGACGGCCTGCTCGCTGCCCCGCCGGACGAAGGAGACCGCACGCCATGAGAGCCATCCTGTTCGGTGGCGGGCTCTCCCTGCTGATCTCCCTGCTCGGCACGCGGGTGGCGATCTCCGCCCTGTCCGCCCGGGGCTACGGCCAGGAGATCCGCGACGACGGGCCGACCAGCCACCACACCAAGCGGGGGACCCCCACGATGGGCGGCCTGGTCATCATCCTCGCCGCGGTCTTGGGCTACTTCCTGGCCAAGCTCCTCACCGGCACGAGCCCGTCGGAGTCGGCGCTGCTGCTGCTGTTCCTCTTCGTCGGGCTGGGCTTCGTGGGCTTCCTCGACGACTTCATCAAGATCGTCAAGCAACGCTCGCTGGGGCTGCGCAGCAAGGCCAAGATGATCGGCCAGACGGTGGTGGCCCTGGTGTTCGGGGCGCTGGCGATCTCTCCCGCGCTCGAGGACGACAACGGCCGCACCCCCGCCTCCCAGGCGGTCTCCTTCCTGCGCGACATCCCGTCGCTGGCGCTTCCGTCGGTGGTGATCATCCTGTTCATCTGGGGGATCGTGGCCGGCTTCAGCAACGGCGTGAACCTCACCGACGGCCTGGACGGCCTGGCCACCGGAGCCTCGGTGATGGTGTTCGGCGCCTACACGCTGGTCAACATCTGGCAGCGCAACCAGTTCTGCCAGGAGCTGCCCGGCCCGAAGTGCTACGAGGTGCGCGACCCGCTCGACCTGGCCATCATCTCGGCGGCCATCACGGGTGCCTGCTTCGGCTTCCTGTGGTGGAACGCCCCTCCCGCGGCGATCTTCATGGGTGACACCGGCTCCCTCGCCCTCGGCGGGGCCCTCGCCGGGCTGGCCGTCCTCACCCGGACCGAGCTGCTCGCGGTGGTCCTGGGCGGCCTCTTCGTGGTGGAGACGCTGTCGGTGATGCTCCAGGTGGGCTTCTTCAAGGTCACCCGCGGCCGACGCATCTTCCGGATGGCGCCACTGCACCACCACTTCGAGATGCTCGGGTGGGAGCAGGTCACCGTGGTCATCCGCTTCTGGATCATCACCGGCCTGTGCGTGGCCGGGGGGCTGGGCATCTTCTACGCCGAGTGGGTGGCCGGCTCGTGAACCCGGCCGGGCTGGGCCGGCACGACTCCTGGGAGCCGGTGCGGGCGGTGGTGGCCGGCTTCGGCGTGTCGGGCTTCGCAGCGGCGGACACGCTGCTGCACCTGGGCGCCCGGGTCACCGCCCTCGACGAGGTCCGCACCGAGGAGTACGCCGAGCGGGCCGAGCTGCTGGGCATCCTCGGGGCCGACGTACGGCTGGGTCCGGGGACGACCAGCACCCTGCCCGAGCAGGTCGACCTGGTCGTCACCTCGCCCGGCTGGCGGCCCACCGCGCCTCTGCTCGAGCAGGCCCGGGAGCGCGGCGTCCCGGTGTGGGGCGAGGTCGAGCTCGCCTGGCGGCTGCGCGACCCCGAGCGGCCCGCGCCCTGGCTGGCCGTCACCGGCACGAACGGCAAGACCACCACCGTCCAGATGCTCGACGCGATCCTCCGCGCTGCGGGCCTGCGCAGCGCAGCCGTCGGCAACGTGGGCCGCCCGGTGGTGGAGGCGGTCATGGACCCGGCACCGTGCGACGTCCTGGCCGTCGAGCTCTCCAGCTTCCAGCTCCACTACGCGCACTCGGTGGCGGCCGAGTCCGCCGCGGTGCTGAACGTGGCCGAGGACCACCTCGACTGGTACGCCTCGATGGCGGAGTACGCCGCCGACAAGGGGCGGATCTACGAGCGGGTCGAGCGGGCGTGCGTCTACAACGTCGCCGACCCCGAGACCGAGCGGCTGGTCCGCGCCGCCGACGTCCGGGAAGGGGCCCGAGCCATCGGCTTCACCCTGGGCCTGCCCCAGGTCGGGATGCTGGGCGTGGTCGACGACGTCCTGGTCGACCGCGCGTTCGTCCCGGAGCGCGCCACGAGCGCCGCGGAGCTGTGCACGGTCGCCGACCTGGCCTCCTCGGCGCCCCATGTCGTCGCCAACGCGCTCGCCGCCGCCGCGCTGGCCCGTGCGCACGGCGTCCCCCAGGTGGCCGTCCGCGACGGGCTGGGCTCGTTCCGGCCGGACGGGCACCGCATCGCCGAGGTTGCCACCGTCGCCGGGGTGACCTGGGTGGACGACTCCAAGGCGACCAACCCCCATGCCGCCCAGTCCTCGCTGCAGGCCTACGCCCCCGTGGTCTGGGTGGCCGGTGGACTGGCCAAGGGCGCCCACTTCGACGACCTGGTCCGGGCCACGGCGGAGCGGCTGCGCGGGGTGGTCCTGCTCGGCCGCGACCGACGGGTCGTCGCGGACGCCCTGGCCCGGAACGCCCCCCACGTCCCAGTGGTCGAGATCGGTGAGGACGCGGCGCAGGCCCCGATGCGCGCCGTGGTCCGGGCGGCCGCGGCGCTGGCCCACCCGGGCGACACGGTGCTGCTCGCCCCGGGCTGCGCGTCGATGGACCTGTTCGCGAGCTACGCGGCCCGCGGTGACGCGTTCGCCGCCGCGGTCCGCGAGCTGGCCGCGGGCTGAGGGCCGGCCCGATTCGCCGACACGCGCGGCGCCTTGCCCGGCATGGACCCCGCGGGCGGGGAGACTGGCGAGGCGGACCGACGACCGGTCCGGTCCAGCGGGCACGAGCAGGGAGGGGACGTCGGTGACCACCACGCACCCCGACTCCCGGCCGCCTGCGGAGGCCGCCCCGGAGCACCTCGGGCCGCGTTCCTGGGTGGCCGCGGCACGGCACGCCCTCGACCGCCCGCTGACGTCGTACTACCTGCTGCTGGTCGCCCCCGCGTTGCTGCTGACCATCGGGCTGGTGATGGTGCTCAGCGCCTCCAGCGTGGACGCCTTCGAGAACCACCAGGACAGCTACTTCTGGGTGCGCCGGCAGCTGGTGTGGGTGCTCGCCGCGCTGCCGGTGGCCTGGCTCGCCTCGCGGGTGCCGTTGCGCCTGGTGCGGAGACTGGCGTGGCCCGGTCTCGTGGTGGCCGTGGTGATGCTGGCGCTGACCCAGACGCCGCTGGGCATCTCGGTGCACGGGAACCGGAACTGGATCGGCGTGGGCCAGCTCTCCCTGCAGCCCTCGGAGTTCGCCAAGCTGGGGCTGGTGCTGTGGGCTGCGCACGTCTACGCGAACAAGGAGCGTCGGCTGGGGCATCTGCAGCACGTGCTGATGCCCGTGGTCCCCGGCATGCTGCTGGTGGTCGGGCTGGTGCTGTGGCAACGCGACCTCGGGACCGCGCTGGTGCTGCTCGCCATCATGCTGGCGATGCTGTGGATCGTCGGCGCCCCGGGCCGGCTCTTCGCCCTCGCCCTGTCCATGGCCGGGGTCGGCGCGCTCTACCTCGCCACCACCAGCGCTGAGCGGCGCGAGCGGCTGCTGAGCTTCACCGACCCGTTCCAGGACTTCCTGGGCGCCGGGTGGCAGCCGGCGCACGGGCTCTACGCCCTGTCCAGCGGAGGCTGGTTCGGCGAGGGCATCGGCGCCAGCCGGCAGAAGTGGGGCGACCTGCCCGAGGCGCACACCGACTTCATCTTCGCCGTGCTGGGCGAGGAGCTCGGGCTGATCGGCACCCTGCTGGTGGTGGCCCTGTTCCTGACCATCGCGTTCGCCGCCACCCGGGTCGCCCTCTCCACCAAGGACCCGTTCGTCCGCTACGCCTCCTTCGGTATCACCGTCTGGCTGCTGGGGCAGATGATGATCAACGTCGGGATGGTCCTCGCCCTGCTCCCCGTGATCGGGATCCCGCTCCCGCTGGTCTCCTACGGCGGGTCCGCGCTGCTCCCGTCGCTGGTCGCGCTGGGGCTGCTGCTGGGGTTCGCCCGCCGCGAGCCGGAGGCGGCGCGAGCGCTCGCGGCCAAGCGCCGCGGACGGTCCGCCGGCCTGTCCGCCGGGCGGGTAGGCGGACGCGGTCTCTAGGCTGGCCACGATGCGCATCCTGCTCGCCGGTGGCGGAACCGCCGGCCACACCTCCCCGCTGCTCGCCACCGCCGACGCCCTGCGCCGGGCGGTGCCCGACTGCGAGATCACCTGCCTCGGCACGCAGCGCGGGCTGGAGACGACCGTGGTCCCGGCCGCCGGCTACCCGCTGGAGCTGGTCCCACCGGTGCCCCTGCCGCGCCAGCCCAGCGGGGAGCTGCTGCGCGTCCCCGGTCGCCTGCGCGCCGCCGTCGCCGACACGCTGGCCGTGCTGGACCGGGTCCGGCCCGACGTCGTGGTCGGCTACGGGGGGTACGTCTCGATGCCCGCCTACCTGGCCGCCCGCCGCCGGCGACTGCCCGTGGTGGTGCACGAGCAGAACGCACTGCCCGGGCTGGCGAACAGGGCGGGTGCCCGGATCGCGGCCCGGGTCGCGGTCAGCTTCCCCGACACGCCGCTGCCCCGGGCGGAGTACGTCGGGCTCCCGATCCGCCGGATGATCTCGACCCTCGACCGCACGGCGCACCGCTCCGAGGCCCGTGCGTTCTTCGGGCTGGACCCCGAGCTGCCGACCCTGCTGGTCACCGGCGGCTCACAGGGCGCCCGCAGCCTGAACCGGGCAGTGTCCGAAGCGGCCGTCCCGCTCGCCGCGGCGGGTGTCCAGGTGCTCCACGTCGTGGGACCGCAAGGGGAGGTGGACCTCCCGGCGACCTCGGGCCCGCCGTACGTGGTGGAACGCTTCGTGGAGCGGATGGACCTGGCCTACGCCGCCGCGGACCTCGTGGTGTGCCGGGCCGGCGCGTCCTCGGTGACCGAGGCCGCGGCCGTGGGCCTCCCGGCCGTGTTCGTACCGCTGCCCATCGGGAACGGAGAGCAGCGGCTCAACGCCCGACCGGTCGTGGACGCGCGCGGCGGCCTGCTGCTTGAGGACCGGGCCCTCACCCCGGAGTGGGTGGCCGCCACCGTCCCCGGGCTCGTCGGGGACGCCCCGCGGCTGGCGGCGATGGGGGCCGCCGCGTCCGCACTGATCCCGCGGGACGCCGACGACCGGCTCGCCCGGCTCGTCGTGGAGTGCGCCCGGTGAGGATCCCCGTCCCCGAGGTGCTGCTGCCCGCCGAGGCGCTGGGCTGGGTCCACTTCGTGGGCATCGGCGGAGCGGGCCTCTCCGCCATCGCGCGGCTGATGCGCGAGCGGGGCGTCCCGGTGAGCGGCAGCGACGGCGCGGACTCGCCGACGCTGCAGGCCCTGCGCGACCTCGGCGCCACCGTGTGGGTGGGGCACGACGCGGCCCACGTCGCCGGCGCCGACACGCTGGTGGTCTCCACCGCCGTCCCGGAGGACAACGCGGAGGTGGCCGAGGCGCGCCGGCGCGGACTGCGGCTGCTGCCCCGCTCGGCAGGGCTCGCCGCGGTGATGCACGGCAGGCGGGTCCTCGCGGTCTCCGGGACCCACGGCAAGACCACGACGACCTCCCTGCTCACGGTCGCGCTGCAGGCGGCCGGGGCCGATCCCACGTACGCCGTCGGCGGCGACCTGGCCCAGACCGGGACCAACGCGCACACGGGGACCGGCGACCTCTTCGTCGCGGAAGCCGACGAGAGCGACGGCGCCTTCCTCGTCTACCGCCCCTACGCCGCGGTGGTCACCAACGTCGACGCCGACCACCTCGACCACTTCGGGACCGTCGAGGCCTACCGGGCGGCGTTCGAGCAGTTCGTGGACACCGTCGACGCCGGCGGCTTCCTGGTCTGCTGCGTCGACGACCCCGGCGCCGCGGCGCTCGCGGAGAGCGCACGGGCCCGCGGACGGCGGGTCGTGGGTGTGGGGCTGGCTCCCGCGGCCGACCTGCGAGCCACCGACGTTCAGGTCCTCGAGGGTCGCACCACCTGTACGGTGACCGAGCGTGGCAGGGTGCTCGGCACCCTGCGGCTGGGCATCCCGGGCCGGCACTACCTGCTCGACGCGCTGGCGGCGCTCGCAGTCGGGCTCGGGCTGGGGCTGCCGTTCGACCGGCTCGTGGCCGGTCTCTCCTCCTTCACCGGCACCCGCCGCCGGATGGAGCCCAAGGGCGAGGAGGGCGGGGTCCGGGTCGTGGACAGCTACGCCCACCACCCACGCGAGATCGTCGGTGATCTCGAGGCGGCCCGAGCCCTGGCCGGTGGCGGACGGGTGGTCGTCGCCTTCCAGCCGCACCTGGTCTCGCGCACCCGGATCTTCGGGGAGGAGATGGGCCGCGCGCTGGCCGGCGCCGACCATGTGGTGGTGCTCGACGTCTACGTCGCCCGCGAGGCTCCGGACCCAGCCGTCACCGGCGAGCTGGTGGCGCGCGCGGTACCGCTCCCCCCGGAACGGGTGGAGTACGTGCCCGACCTGGAGGCGGTCCCGGCAGTGCTCGCGGCGCGGGCCCGCCCCGGCGACCTGGTCCTCACCCTGGGTGCCGGCTCGGTGACCACGCTCGGGCCCCGCCTGCTCGCGCTGCTGCGGGAGGGGTCGGATGCATAGCGGGGAGGTCCAGGAGACCCCCGAGGTCACGCGCACCCGCAAGCGGTTCGCCCGCCGCCAGTGGGCGCGGCGCTGGGGTGCCTGGAAGTGGCTGGTCGGCGCCGTGCTGGTCGGGGCGCTGCTGGCCTTCGGCGTGTGGGTGGTCTGGTTCAGCTCGCTGCTGGCCGTCTCCGGGGTCACCGTCACCGGCACCGGGTACCTCACGGCCGCCGAGGTCGAGGACGCCGCGAACGTCCCGGTCGGGGAACAGCTGGCCCGCGTGGACCTGGCCGCGGTCACCGCGCGGGTCAGTGCGCTGGCTCCCGTCGCCACGGTCGACGTCACCCGGGCCTGGCCCGACCGGGTGCGGATCGCGGTGACCGAGCGCGTGCCCGTGGCGGTCGTCGACGTGGGCGGCGTGGTCCGCGGGATGGACGCCGAGGGGGTGCTGTTCCGCGAGTACCCCCGCGCGCCGAGAGACCTGCCGGTGGTGCGCACCTTCGCCGGGGCCGACGCGGACGCCCGCCAGGAGGCCGCGGGGGTGGTGGCCGCGATGCCGGCCGAGCTCGCGCGGCGCGTGGACCACCTCGAGGTCGAGTCGGTCGACCAGATCAGGCTCGTGCTGCGTGACGGGCGCAGCGTGGTGTGGGGGAGCGCGGCGGACTCCGCGGAGAAGGCCCGCGTGCTGCTGGCGCTGCTGGCGCACCCGGCCCAGGAGTACGACGTCAGCGTGCCGGGCCAGCCGACCACCCGCGGCTGAGCAGCTCGCCCGGGGTCGGACCGGCCCGGAAATCCGCGACGCTCCGCGTGTCGTCCACGATCACGGTGCGCCGGCTGCCTAGGGTCATGGGCAACGCGAGGTTGACATAACTATAACCCTCAGGCTCAGGGTTAGAGTTCATCGACTCGCCACAGGACGTACCCGATGTTCGGCAGCAGCCGAACCGCACCCGAGAGGCACAGCCGTGGCAGCAGCCCAGAACTACCTGGCCATCATCAAGGTCGTGGGAATCGGCGGCGGTGGCGTGAATGCCGTCAACCGGATGATCGAGGTCGGACTCAAGGGCGTGGAGTTCATCGCCATCAACACCGACGCCCAGGCGCTGCTGATGAGCGACGCCGACGTCAAGCTCGACATCGGCCGGGAGCTGACCCGCGGCCTGGGTGCGGGTGCGGACCCGGGGGTCGGGACGCGTGCGGCCGAGGATCACGCGGAGGAGATCGAGGAGGTCCTCAAGGGGGCCGACATGGTCTTCGTCACCGCCGGTGAGGGCGGGGGCACCGGCACCGGCGGCGCTCCGGTGGTCGCCCGCATCGCCCGCTCGCTGGGCGCACTCACCATCGGCGTGGTGACCCGCCCCTTCGCCTTCGAGGGGCGGCGCCGGGCGACGTCCGCGGAGGACGGCATCGCCGCACTCCGGGAGGAGGTCGACACGCTGATCGTCATCCCCAACGACCGGCTGCTGTCGATCAGCGACCGGTCCGTCTCCGTGCTCGACGCGTTCAAGCAGGCCGACCAGGTGCTGCTGCAGGGCGTCTCGGGCATCACCGACCTGATCACCACGCCGGGGCTGATCAACCTCGACTTCGCTGACGTGAAGTCGGTGATGGCCAACGCCGGCTCGGCGCTGATGGGGATCGGGTCGGCCCGGGGCGAGGACCGCTCGGTGGCCGCGGCCGAGGTGGCGGTGTCGAGCCCCCTGCTGGAGGCCTCGATCGACGGCGCGCACGGCGTCCTCCTCTCCATCGCGGGAGGCTCGGACCTCGGTCTGTTCGAGATCAACGAAGCTGCCGCGCTGGTCTCCCAGTCCGCGCACCCCGACGCGAACATCATCTTCGGCGCCACCATCGACGACGCACTGGGTGACGAGGTGCGGGTGACGGTGATCGCCGCGGGCTTCGACGGTGGCATGCCCAAGCGACGCGAGGAGGGCAGCGGTCTGCGGAGGACCCCCGTGCCCACCCCCCGCCAGACCCAGGCGGAGACGAAGGCGGCGGTGCAGGAGCTCACCCACCAGCCCGGCCCTGCGGCCCCCGCCGGCGCTCCGGTCCGCCCGGAGCCCGCCCGGGTGGAGAGCGCCCCCGCGCCGGTGGCCGTGGCAGCCCGGTCCCGCGCGTCGGAGGAGATCCAGTTCGGCGAGGACGACCTGGACGTGCCCGACTTCCTCAAGTGACCCCGGGCGCTCTCGGCCACGCCTCCAGCGTGTTCGCCCGACGCGACCACCTCGCCGGCGAGGCGGGGCGGGTGGAGGTCGGGTTCACCGCGCCGGGCCTGGATCTGGGGGACCGGGCGGAGGAGTCGGTGCGGCGGGCCGGGCTGGCCGCCCTCGCCAGGGAGACGGGAGTCGAGACGGTGCTGATGCGCCAGGTCCACGGTGCTGTGGTCGCCGACGTCGCGACCGAGCGGGGGGGTGAGCCGGCGACCGCCGACGCGCTGGTCACCCTGCTCCCGCGCGTGGCCCTGGCCACCCGTGCCGCCGACTGCGTCCCGCTCCTGCTGGCCGACCCAGACGTCGGGGTGCTGGCGGCGGTGCACGCCGGACGTGGCGGCCTGGCCCACGAGGTCGTGCCACGCGCCGTGGCACGGATGCGCGCGCACGGTGCGCGCAGGGTCACCGCCTGGCTGGGCCCGCACATCTGCGGTCGGTGCTACGAGGTGCCGCCCGCGCTGCAGGACGAGGTCGCCGCGGTGGTTCCCGAGGCGCGCGCCACCACGTCGTGGGGCACGCCGTCGCTGGACCTCGGGGCAGGCGTCACCGCGCAGCTCGGCGCGGCGGGCTGCACCGACGTGCGCGGCTGGCCGGAGTGCACCCGGGAGGTGCCGCGGTGGCCCTCCCACCGTCGCGACGGCGCGCGCGCCGGGCGGTTCGCCGGGGTGGTGTGGCGGGCATGACCCGGCGCGAGGAGATCGCGGCCAACCTGGCCGCAGTCCGAGCTCGGATCGAGCGTGCCTGCGCGGCCGCCGGACGTGACCCCGACGAGGTGACCCTGGTGGTGGTGACGAAGTTCTTCCCCGCCTCCGACGTGCGCCTCCTGGCCGACCTGGGGGTCCGGCACGTGGGCGAGAACCGGCACCAGGAGGCGGTCCTCAAGGCGGCGGAGTGCCACGACCTCGAGCTGACCTGGCACTTCGTCGGCGGCCTGCAGACCAACAAGGCCGGACCGGTCACCGGCTACGCCCACGTCGTGGAGTCGGTGGACCGGGTGAAGCTGGCGACCGCGCTGGACCGCGGAGCCCAGGCCCACGAGCGAGAGCTGGACGTGCTGGTCCAGGTGAGCCTGGACCCGCCCGACCGGACGGCCGGCCGGTCGGGCGTGGACCCGGCCGGGCTGGCCGAGCTCGCCGCCCACATCGAGGGGCTCGCCTCGCTCCGGCTCCGCGGCCTGATGGCGGTGGCTCCGCTGGGTGCGGACCCGGTGCAGGCCTTCGCCGAGCTGGCCTCCATCCGGGCGAAGCTCCTGCGCGCGCACCCGGGCGCCGGATGGTTGTCAGCAGGCATGAGCGGCGACCTGGAGGCGGGAGTCGCCGCCGGCGCGACACACGTGCGCGTTGGTTCCGCGGTCCTCGGTCAGCGACCGGAGATCAAGTAGTGTCACGACCACAGCAGCGCCCCCGGAGGGGGTGCGGGAGTCCCGGAGGACGACAGTCATGAGCGCCATGCGCAAGATCGGTGAGTACCTCGGTCTGCTCGAGGACACCGGCCGGTACGACGAGTACGACGCGAGCTACGACGACGCGCCCGAGGCGGCTCCCCGCGACCGTGCTCCCGAGCGGCGGGGCCGCGAGGCGCACGCCGGCGAGGTGGCCGACCTCGCCCAGCGACGTCCCCGGCCGGTTCCCGCGACGGGGGTGGTGGCTGAGCTCTCACGCATCACCACCCTGCACCCGCGCACCTACAACGAGGCCCGTACGGTCGGGGAGAACTACCGCGAGGGAACCCCGGTGATCATGAACCTCTCGGAGATGGACGACGTGGACGCGAAGCGGCTCGTCGACTTCGCCGCCGGCCTCGTCTTCGCCACGCGTGGCACCATCGAGCGGATCACCAACAAGGTGTTCCTGCTCTCGCCACCCAACGTCAGCGTCGCCGCCGAGGACAAGCAGCGCATCGCCGAGGGCGGCTTCTTCAACCAGAGCTGACCGCGCGTGGTCATCGTCGGCTGGATCCTGGAGATCGTCCTGTGGTCCTTCATGGCACTGCTGTGGGTGCGTTTCGTCGCGGGCTGGGTCCAGGCGTTCGCGCGCTCCTGGAGCCCGCACGGCCCGTTGCTGGTGCTGCTCGAGATCACCTACACCGTCACCGACCCGCCGATCAAGGCGCTGCGCCGGGTGATCCCGCCGCTGCGGATCGGCGGGGTCGCCATCGACCTGAGCTCGATGCTGGTGTTGCTGGGGGCGTGGTTGTTGCTGATGGTGAACCGGATGATCTTCGCGCTGTAACCGACGGTATGCGCGCCAGACCTGTGGCCAGGCGCTATTGTTCGCCAGAGAAGTACTTCCGAGACTACGAATGGGTGAGGTCATGCCGCTGACGCCTGAGGACGTGAGCAACAAGCGCTTTACTCCCGTCCGCCTTCGCGAGGGCTACGACATGGGCGAGGTCGACCAGTTCCTCGACGAGGTCGAGGCGGAGCTGGCGCGGCTGACGAAGGAGAACGAGGACCTGCGGGCCAAGCTCGTGGCCGCCCAGGCCGGTGCACCGGTCGCCGAGGCGCCCGCGCCGCCCGCTCCCGTGGAGGAGGCCCCGGCCCCCGAGGTGGAGGCCCCTCCTGCCCCCGAGCCCGTGATGGCGCCCGTCCCGGCCGCCGCGCCGGTGGAGACGCTGCGCGTCGAGACGGTGCCGCAGGCGTCCAACGCCGCCGCCCGCCTGCTCGAGATCGCCACCCGCAACGCCGACGAGCTCGTCGAGGAGGCCAAGAACGAGGCCGACCGGATCGTCGGCGAGGCCCGCACGAAGGCCGAGCGGCTGGAGTCGGAGTCCAAGACGAAGGCCGACCGCCTCGAGGCCGACGCGCGCACCCGCTCGCAGATGCTCGACTCCGAGACCGCGGAGCGACGCCAGCAGCTGTTCGGAGAGCTGGAGCGCGACCGCGACAAGCTCAACCTCGAGGTGGAGAACCTCCGCTCCTTCGAGCGTGAGTACCGCTCTCGCCTGAAGTCCTACTTCACCCAGCAGCTCGAGGCGCTGGACAACACCGCGGACGGCTCGGTGGCCTCCGGCGACTCCGCGCCGGCACCCAAGCGGCTCCGCTCGATCCTGGGGGAGGACGAGGGCTGAGCCCCACCCACCTCCGGCTCACCCCTGCGGCCGGCCTCCCGCACCGCGGGAAGCCGGCCGTGGTGCTGCGGGCGTGCCGGTTTGAGTCCCCTCACGGCATTGGCTACCCTCCCGACACGCTGTGACGCCTGTTGCAGCACTCGTGCCGAGGAGGCAGGACCATGAGTCGCAGCACCGCGAAGGCCCTCGCCAGCTCTGCAGCGGATGTGGCGAAGAAGGTCATCGGTCGCCGGCCCAGCGTGGTCGAGACCCCCGTCGAGGCCGCCCCCGCCAAGAAGGCCGCCCCGGCCAAGAAGACCGCCCCCGCCAAGAAGACCGCCCCCGCCAAGAAGACCGCCCCGGCCAAGAAGACCGCCCCCGCCAAGAAGACCGCCCCCGCCAAGAAGACCGCCCCCGCCACGAGCCCCAGGGCGCACGGCCTCGGCCTCGCCGTCGGCGAGGGCGAGAGTCCCTGGACGCAGGCGGAGCTGGACGAGGTCCTCGAGGAGCTGCACCGCAACCGCGACCGGCTCACGCTGCTCCTGCAGGACCAGGAGGTGGAGCTGGCCGGGCTGATGCGCGACGCCGGTGACGGCGCCGGCCATGACCAGGCCGACATGGGCGCCACCAGCTTCGAACGCGACCAGGAGCTCACCGTGGTCAACAGTGAGCGGGACATGCTCGCCCAGATCGACCGCGCGCTCGCCCGCATCCAAGACGGCACCTACGGCGTGTGCGAGTCCTGCGGCCGCCCGATCGGCAAGATGCGGGTGATGGCGTTCCCGCGTGCCACACTCTGCATGTCATGCAAGCAGCGCGAGGAACGCCGCTGACTCCCAGCGCACCCGTTCCGACCCACCCCGAGCGGTGGTGGGCGCGCCCCCGGACCCTGTTCGTGGCAGTCGCCGCCGCGGCGTACGCCCTGGACGTGGTGACGAAGGTGCTCGCGGTGCGCCACCTCACCGGCCAACCGGACGTGGAGGTCGTCGGGACCTGGCTGCAGCTGACCCTGGTGCGCAACCCGGGCGCCGCCTTCAGTACCGGCACAGGGCTCACCTACCTGCTCAGCGCCCTGGCCCTGACCGCCATCGTCGTCGTGGTCACGCTCAGCCGCCGGATCCGCAGTCGCGGGTGGGCGGTCGCGCTGGGGTTGCTGCTGGCCGGCGTGGCCGGCAACTTCACCGACCGTGTGCTGCGCGAGCCAGGCCCGTTCCGAGGGCACGTGGTGGACTTCCTGCGGCTGCCGAACTGGCCGGTGTTCAACGTCGCCGACATCTGCATCGACGCCGCCGCGATCCTCATCGTGGTGCTCGCGCTGCGGGGTGTCGGCCTGGACGGCACCCGCGGCGACCCGGGCGCGTCCGAGCCGCCCTCCGGTCCCGGGGACCCCTCATGACGCTGCCCCCCGAGCACAAGGTCGTGCTCGTGCCGGAGGGGCTGGCCGGGGAGCGGGTCGACACGGCGATGGCACGGATGTTCGGGCTGTCCCGGACCCGGGCCGCCGATCTGGTCCGCCAGGGCCACGTGCACCTCGACGGCGCCACCGTCGGCAAGAGCGACCGCGTCGAGGCGGGCGCCATGCTCGACGTCGTGATCCCCTCGGCGGCCGACCCGCTGACGGTGGTCCCCGAGGTCGTCGAGGGGATCCGGATCCTCCACGACGACGAGTCCATCGTGGTGGTCGACAAGCCGGTCGGGGTCGCCGTGCACCCCTCACCGGGGTGGGCCGGCCCCACCGTCGTGGGGCACCTCGCCGGAGCAGGGTTCCGGATCGCGACCGGCGGTGCGCCTGAGCGCCAGGGGATCGTCCAGCGACTGGACGTGGGCACCTCGGGGGTGATGGTGATCTGCAAGTCCGAGCGCGCCTACTCCTTGCTCAAGAACGCCTTCCGGCACCGCACCGTGGACAAGACCTACCACGCCCTGGTCCAGGGCCACCCCGACCCTCTCGAGGGGACCGTGGACGCACCCATCGGCAGGCACCCCAAGGCCGACTACAAGTTCGCGGTGATGTCGGACGGACGGCACAGCGTCACCCACTACCAGACCCTCGAGGCGCACCGGTTCGCGAGCCTGCTCGAGATCCACCTGGAGACCGGCCGGACCCACCAGATCCGGGTGCACATGGCGGCCCTCAAGCACCCGTGCGTGGGTGACCTGACCTACGGTGCGGACCCCGTGCTCGCGCGCCGCCTCGGGCTCCAGCGGCAGTGGCTCCACGCCGTGCGCCTCGGCTTCGAGCACCCCGGGTCCGGGGAGTACGTCGAGTACGAGTCCGAGTACCCCGCCGACCTGGCCCACGCCCTCGAGCTGATCCGTCAGGAGCACTGATGGACACCGACGCGCTCGTCCTGCGCCCCGCGGCCGCCGCCGACCTCGGTGCGGTGGCCGAGGTGCACCTGCAGGCCCGGACCGCGGCGTACCCCGCCTTCCCCCGGGGGATCCACCCGCCCGGCGAGGTCCGCGCCTGGGTGGCGGGCTGGGACCTGGGCGCCCGGGAGGTGTGGCTGGCCGAGGCCGCGGGCCGGGTGGTGGGGTACCTGGTTCTCGAGGGGGACTGGCTGGACTCCCTCTACGTCACGCCGGAGGCCGCCGGGCAGAGTGTCGGCGGGGCCCTGCTGGACCTGGCCAAGGGGCTGCGCCCCGCCGGGTTCTGCCTGTGGGTCTTCGAGAGCAACCTCCCGGCTCGCCGCTTCTACGACCGGCGGGGCCTGGTCGCCCTGGAGCGCACCGACGGGTCGGGGAACCAGGAGCACGCCCCCGACATCAAGATGGCCTGGCCGGGCGACCGGCCGCTGGTCTTCTACCGGCGCCTGATCGACGAGGTGGACACCGAGCTGGGCGACCTGCTGGCCCGCCGGGTGGCGCTCACCCGGGCGGTCCAGCGGCACAAGGCTCCCGCGGGTCCGGTCACGCGGGACCCCGATCGTGAGGCCGACATCGTCGCCACCGTGACCGCGCGGGCCCCCGAGCTGGGTCCGGACCGGGTGGCCCGCCTCGTACACCTGCTGATCACCGAGAGCCTGGCGGCGGCGGAGGAACCCCGCAGCTGGTAGCCGCGGCACCGCGGTGTCGGTGCGCCCTGCCACCATGGCTCCGGCGGGCGGGTTAGGCTGGGCGCCTTCCCCGAGACAGACGCCCTGCACCCCCGGGCGTAGGCCTCCGTCAGTCCGTCTCGAGCCGTATTGGGAGCAGCGTCCGCATCATGTCCTCCGGCGACTTCGTCCACCTGCACGTCCACACCGAGTACTCCATGCTCGACGGGGCGGCCAGGCTCGGGGAGATGTTCTCCCGCACCGCCGAGCTCGGGATGGGCGCGATCGCCATGACCGACCACGGCAACGTGTTCGGTGCCTTCGACTTCTACAGCAAGGCGCGGGCCGCGGGGGTCAAGCCGATCATCGGCATGGAGGCCTACTTCACCCCGAACACCCCACGGCACGAGCGCCGGCGCGTCCGCTGGAACGACGGCGGTGACGACGACGTCTCCGGCTCCGGCGCCTACACGCACATGACGCTGCTCGCCGAGACCACGGCGGGCATGCACAACCTGTTCCGGCTCTCGTCCCGGGCCTCGATGGAGGGCTTCTTCTACCAGCCACGCGCCGACCGGGAGCTGCTCGCGGAGTACTCCACCGGTCTGATCGGCACCACCGGGTGCCCCTCGGGGGAGGTGCAGACCTGGCTGCGGATCGGGGACTACGCCAAGGCACGACAGGCGGCCGCGGACTTCCAGGACATCCTCGGCCGCGACCAGTACTTCCTGGAGCTGATGGACCACGGCCTGGACATCGAGAACCGCGTCCGGGAGGGTCTGCTGCGCCTGGGCAAGGACCTGGGCATCCCCCCGATCGCCACCAACGACTCCCACTACGTCATGCGGGAGGACGCCGGTGCCCATGAGCACCTGCTCTGCGTCTCCAGCGGCAGCACGATGTCGGACCCGAAGCGGTTCCGGTTCAACGGCGACGGCTACTACATCAAGTCCCCGGCCGAGATGCGCGAGCTGTGGGCCGGCCGCAACGGCCTCCCCGAGGCCTGCGACAACACCCTGCTGATCGCCGAGCGCTGCGACGTGTCGTTCACCGAGGGCAGCGGCACCTACATGCCGCGGTTCCCGGTGCCGCCGGGGGAGGACGAGAACTCCTGGTTCGTCAAGGAGGTCGAGAAGGGCCTGCGTCAGCGCTACCCCGCCGGCGTCTCGGACCGGGTCCGGGCCCAGGCCGACTTCGAGGTCGAGGTCATCTGCCAGATGGGGTTCACCGGCTACTTCCTCGTGGTGGCCGACTTCATCAACTGGGCCAAGGACAACGGCATCCGAGTGGGACCCGGGCGCGGCTCGGGCGCCGGCTCCATGTGCGCCTACGCGCTGCGGATCACCGACCTCGACCCGCTCGAGCACGGCCTGATCTTCGAGCGCTTCCTCAACCCCGACCGCGTCTCGATGCCCGACTTCGACATCGACTTCGACGAGCGTCGGCGCGGCGAGGTGATCCGCTACGTCACCGAGAAGTACGGCGAGGACCGGGTCTCGATGATCGTCACCTACGGCACGATCAAGGCCAAGCAGGCGGTCAAGGACTCCAGCCGCATCCTCGGCTACCCCTTCGCGATGGGCGACCGCATCACCAAGGCGATGCCGGCAGCGGTGATGGGCAAGGACATCCCGCTGAAGGAGATCTTCGACCCCTCCCACAAGCGGTTCGGGGAGGGCGGGGAGTTCCGGAGCCTCTACGAGGGCGACGCTGACGTCAAGACGGTGGTCGACACCGCGATGGGCATCGAGGGACTCAAGCGGCAGTGGGGCGTGCACGCCGCCGGCGTCATCATGTCCAGCGAGCCGCTGCTGGACGTGATCCCACTCATGCGCCGGCCTCAGGACGGCACCATCATCACCCAGTTCGACTATCCCACCTGCGAGCGCCTGGGCCTGATCAAGATGGACTTCCTGGGGCTGCGCAACCTCACCGTCCTCGACGACGCCCTGGTCAACATCGAGCGCAACCGCGGCGAGAGGGTCGTGCTCGAGGAGCTCACCCTGGACGACCCGGCCACCTACCAGCTGCTGGCCCGGGGGGACACCCTCGGCGTGTTCCAGCTCGACGGTGGGCCGATGCGAGCCCTGCTCCGCTCGATGCGGCCGGACTGCTTCGAGGACATCTCGGCCGTGGGTGCGCTCTACCGGCCGGGGCCGATGGGCGCGGACTCCCACAACAAGTACGCCCGGCGCAAGACCGGGCGCGAGCCGGTGGAGCCGATCCACCCCGAGCTGGCCGAGCCACTGGCCGACGTCCTGGGGGAGACCTACGGTCTGATCGTCTACCAGGAGCAGGTCATGGCGATCGCCCAGAAGGTGGCCGGGTACTCCCTCGGCCAGGCGGACCTGCTGCGCCGGGCGATGGGCAAGAAGAAGAAGGAGGAGCTGGACAAGCAGTTCGAGACCTTCTCCGCCGGCATGCAGGAGCGCGGTTTCTCCCGGTCCGCGGTCGACACGCTGTGGCACATCCTGCTGCCGTTCTCCGACTACGCCTTCAACAAGGCGCACTCCGCGGCGTACGGCCTGGTCTCCTACTGGACCGCCTACCTCAAGGCCAACTACCCGGCCGAGTACATGGCTGCCCTGCTCACCTCGGTCAAGGACGACAAGGACAAGTCGGCGATCTACCTCAACGAGTGCCGCCGGATGAAGATCCAGGTGCTCCCGCCCGATGTCAACGAGTCCGACGCGACCTTCACCCCGGTGGGCAACGACGTCCGCTTCGGGCTCACGGCGGTCCGCAACGTGGGGTCGAACGTCGTCGCCGAGATCGTCCGGGCGAGGCAGGAGAAGGGTCGCTACGTCGACTTCAACGACTTCATGGAGAAGGTCCCTGCCCTGGTGTGCAACAAGCGGGTGATCGAGTCCCTCATCAAGGCGGGCGCCTTCGACGAGATGAAGCACCGCCGGCGGGCCCTGGTGGCCATCCACGAGACGGCCGTGGACCAGTACGTCGACATCAAGAAGAACGAGGCGATCGGCCAGGACTCGCTCTTCGGGGGGCTCGACGACGCCGACGCCGGCGGTTTCGGCATCTCGGTGGCCGTGCCCGACATCGACGAGTGGGACAAGATGACGCTGCTCGGGCACGAGCGCGACATGCTCGGGCTCTACGTCTCCGACCACCCGCTGCTGGGGCTCGAGCACGTGCTTGCCGCCGGCACCGACTGCACGATCGGTCAGCTCATGCTCGACGAGGAGCGTCCCGACGGTGCCGTGGTCACCCTGAGCGGACTGGTGACCTCGGTCCAGCGCAAGGTCACCAAGCGCGGCGACGCCTGGGCGATGGTCACCCTGGAGGACCTCGACGGCGCCATCGACGTGCTGCTCTTCCCCAGCGCCTACCAGCTGGCCTCCCCGCACCTGACCGAGGACGCGATCCTCACGGTCAAGGGCCGCCTCTCCCGCAGCAAGGACCAGCCCGAGCTGCACGGCCAGGAGGTCACCGTCGCCGACCTGTCGCAGGGACCGAGCGGCCCGGTGGTCATCAGCCTGCCCTCCACCCGGTGCACCGCTCCGGTGGTCGAGCAGCTGCGCGACGTGCTCGCCACGCACCCGGGCCTGACCGAGGTCCAGCTGCGGCTGCTGGCACGGGGCGGCACCACCGTGATGCGACTGGACGACCGGTTGCGCGTCTCGCCCAGCCCGGCGCTGTTCGCCGACCTCAAGCAGCTGCTGGGTCCGGGGTGCCTGGCCGGCTGAGCCCGGCCCGGTCCCGGGCCGTCCAGGCCCTGCTGGTCGCGCTGGTGATGCTGGCCGGGGGGGTGCTGGCGGGGATCGTGTGGGAGCGTTGGTGGGACCCCCCGACAGGTGTGGTGAGCCACCACGAGTTCTTCCTCGACGGTCCCGGACTGGCCAGGGACTTCTCCGGGACCGGTCTCTACTCGGTGGTCGCGCTGGCTGCGGGCGTGCTGCTCGGGGCGCT
>NZ_DAOMFK010000010.1:0-13160 GCF_035429765.1 Nocardioides sp.
ACTGGCACGATGACCCCATGAGGAGGTCCCGCCGGTGAGTACCCGCCTGCCCACGAGCACTGCGGAGGAGCGGGAGGAGGCGGTGACCGAGGCCGCCGCTGCGCTGACACGCGGTGACCTGGTGGTGCTGCCCACCGACACCGTGTACGGCGTGGCGGCCGACGCGTTCGACCCGGACGCCGTCGGCCGGCTGCTGGCGGCCAAGGGGCGCGGGCGCAGCATGCCGCCGCCGGTGCTGGTCAGCGCGGCCACCACCGTGGACGCGCTGGCCGCCGGACTTCCCGACTACGCGCGGGCGCTGGTGGAGCGGTTCTGGCCGGGTCCGCTCACGCTGGTCTGCCGTGCCCAGGCGTCCTTGCGCTGGGACCTGGGTGACACCCGCGGCACGGTGGCGCTGCGGATGCCCGACCAGGAGCTGGCGCTGGAGGTCCTCGAGCGCACCGGCCCGCTGGCGGTGAGCTCGGCGAACACCACCGGCCGGCCACCCGCGACCACCGCGGAGGAGGCCGAGGAGATGCTGGGGGACCGGGTCAGCGTGGTCCTCGACGCCGGCCCGACGCTCGGGGTGACCGCCTCGACCATCCTCGACGTCACCGGGACGTCTCCCCGGGTGCTGCGTGCCGGCCTCCTCACCGTCGAGGAGCTCGACGAGGTGCTCGAGGAGTTCGGGCTCAGCCTCGCGGACGAGGACTGAGCGGTGCGGGAGTACGCCCTGGTGTTCCTCACCGCGGTGACGGTGACCTACCTGCTCACGGTGATCGCCCGCGAGATCGCGATCCGCACCCACGCGGTCGCGGCGGTGCGGGACCGCGACGTGCACGACGAGCCGATCCCGTACCTCGGCGGCCTGGCCATGCTCGGCGGCCTGACCGCGGCGTACGTCGTGGCACGCCAGCTCCCGTTCCTCTCGCTCAGCGACCCCTTGGTCTTCCGGGACGCCGGCGTGGTGCTGGTGGCGGGGGCGATGATCTGCGGCGTCGGCGTGCTCGACGACATCTTCGACCTCGACGCGCTGACGAAGTTCGGCGGACAGCTGCTGGCGGCGGCCTTCTTGGTCTACAACCAGATCCAGTTCAACTTCTTCATCAAGGCCGACGGCGGTCAGTTCTCGCTGCAGTTCTCCCAAGGGGCCCTGCTCACGGTCTTCATCGTGGTGGCCACGGTGAACGCGGTGAACTTCGTCGACGGCCTCGACGGGCTGGCTGCCGGTGTGGTGGGTATCGGCGCACTGGCGTTCTTCGTCTTCTGCTACCAGCTGGCGGCGCTCAACAAGGTCTCGCTGGCCACCACCGGCGCGCTGCTGAGTGCGTCGCTGGCCGGTGCCTGCATCGGCTTCCTGCCGCACAACGTGCACCGCGCCCGCCTGTTCATGGGCGACAGCGGCTCGATGCTGATCGGGCTGTTCCTCTCCGCCTCCGCGATCACGCTCACCGGACAGTTCCCCGCGTCCTCGATCAGCCAGGGGGCGTTCGGGTCCGACGCGAGCTGGGCGCCGATGCTGCTGCCGCTGGCCCTGCCGATCTCGATCCTGATGCTGCCGCTGGTCGACCTCGTGCTCGCGGTGGTACGCCGGACCCGCGCCGGCCGCTCGCCGTTCGCCCCGGACAAGCAGCACCTGCACCACCGGATGCTCGAGATCGGCCACTCGCACCGTCGGGCGGTCTTCATCATGTGGCTGTGGGCCGCGCTGATCGCGTTCGGGACTGTCGTGATCAGCCTCTACACCGGCCCGCTCATGTGGGTCGCGATCGGTGTCGGTGTCGCGGTCACCCTGTCCGCCACGTTCGTGCTCCCGGTGGTGCACCGGCCGAACCTCCACCACCCCCACGCGCCCCCCGACCCCGGCTGAGCGACGGGTCGCGATTTCGGGGGGTCCGAGCCCTTGTGATAACTTTCACGAGCAGTCCAGGAGGCCCCGATCCGGGGCCGGTGACCCCGCCAACCCCCTCGAAGACCAAGGCCGCCGACATGACGACCGCGACGACCCGCACCCCCTTCGCCGGGCTCCGGCCGCTGCTCGGGGCGGCTGTGGCGGCGGTGCTCGCGGGGACGGTCGTGGTGGTCCTGGCCGGGTTCGCCGGTGGCTCGGAGGCGGTCTTCGGCGCGGTGCTCGGCACCCTGCTCGCGACCGGCGTGTTCGCCTTCGGCGCCTTCGTGGTGAATGCCGTGGCGGGGGTGATGCCCTCCGCGGCGCTGCTGGTGGCCCTGCTCACCTACACCCTCCAGGTGGTGCTGATGGGGCTGGTGTTCTGGGCGGTGTCCACCTCCGCGGAGGCAGGCTCGACCCTGGACAAGCAGTGGCTCGGCGCGGCGATGATCGCCGCGACGCTGGGCTGGCTCACCGGGCAGGTGACGCTCACCACTCGGCAGCGCATCCCCGCCTACGACCTTCCCCCCGGGGAGTCCGCTCCTGCCCTGACCGGGGGTGAACGGTGACCGAGGCCGGCTGCTATTGTCCGGGGCGCGATGTCTTCACCGAGTCCGCCGTCCGAGCCCCTCGACGAGGCTCCGCAGGGGGACCCCTGGCACGCGGTCGGGTACCTCACCGCCGGGGTGTGCTTCTACGGACTGATCGGATGGGCGCTGGACCGTTGGCTGGGAACCTCGTTCCTCGTCGCGATCGGGATCCTGGTCGGCGCTGGGCTGGGGCTGTACCTCACGTGGGTGCGGTTCCGTCCCAGGAGGGTCGAGGAGAGCTCGCAGGACGGGGAGAGTTCATGAGGCAGCACGTGACGACGACGCAGGAGACGCGGTGAGTGTGATCGGGATGGTCGGCATCCGCACCGAGGGCGATTCCTTCACGCCCCCGGGACCGGGCAACTTCGACCTGCCAGGCTTCTTCGAGGTCGCGGGCCAGCCCGTGACCAAGCCGATGGTCCAGCTGGTGATCGCGGCCGTCCTGGTCTTCTGGCTCTTCCACGCCGCCATCAAGCGCCGAGAGCTGGTGCCCGGGCGCTTCCAGTTCGCCGCCGAGGGTGCCTACGGCATGGTGCGCAACTCCGTGGCCCGCGACATCATCGGCAGCCACGACTTCATGAAGTACGTGCCCTACCTGGTCACCTTGTTCTTCTTCATCATCGTCAACAACTTCTTCGGCTCCTTCCCGGGCATCCAGTTCCCCTCCTTCTCGCGCGCGTCCATGGCCTACGCGCTGGCGGGTCTGAGCTGGGTGATCTACAACGCGGCCGGAATCCGGCGGCACGGCTTCGCGGGCTACCTCAAGCTGCAATGCGTGCCAGCGGGCGTGACGCCGTTCATGTACCCGCTGCTGGTGCCCCTGGAGTTCTTCTCCAACATCCTGGTCCGCCCGGTCACGCTGGCCCTCCGTCTCTTCGCCAACATGCTCGCCGGCCACCTGCTGGTGATCCTGTTCGCCACCGGCGGTCTCTACATGCTCCAGGAGGGCTCGTTGCTGGTGAAGCCGGTCGGTCTGCTCGCCTGGCTGCTGTTCATCGCCATCTCGTTCCTGGAGCTGCTGGTGCAGTTCCTGCAGGCCTACGTCTTCACCCTGCTCAACGCCATGTACATCTCCGGTGCTATCGCAGACGAACACTGAGAGCGCCAGAGAACAACACTGAAGTAGTACCAACCGAAAGGAAACACAATGGATGGCTCGCTCAACATGGTCGGCTACGGTCTCGCCGCCATCGGCCCCGGCGTCGGTATCGGCCTGATCTTCGCGGCCTACATCTCCGGCGTGGCCCGGCAGCCGGAGGCCCAGAGCCGCCTGCAGTCGATCGCGATCCTGGGCTTCGCGCTGGCCGAGGCGCTGGCCATCATCGGTATCGCCCTCGCGTTCGTGCTCTGACCCCCGGCCGCTGACGAAGGACCTGTCTCATGCAGACGTTCATCATCCAGGCTGCCGAGGGCCACGAGGAGAGCCCGCTCGCCTTCGTGTGGGTGGAGTTCCTCCTCGCGCTGGTCGTCTTCGGCCTCCTGTACTACGCGATCAAGAAGTGGGTCGTCCCGAACTTCGAGAAGACCTTCGCGGAGCGTACGGCGGCGATCGAGGGCGGCCTGTCCGCGGCCGAGACCAAGCAGGCCGAGGCGGACGCCGCGCTCGCCCAGCTGGAGAGCCAGCTCTCGGAGGCCCGCCACGAGGCGGCCAAGATCCGCGAGGAGGCCCGGGAGCAGGGAGCGCAGATCGTCGCGGAGATGCGTGAGCAGGCCCACGCCGAGTCCGCCCGGATCGTCGAGCACGGCAAGACCCAGATCGAGGCGGAGCGCCAGCACGCGGTCGCGTCGCTGCGGGCCGAGGTCGGCGCCCTGGCGACCGGTCTCGCCGGCCGCATCGTGGGCGAGAGCCTCGACGACGAGGCCCGGCAGAGCCGGGTCGTCGAGCGGTTCCTCGCCGAGCTCGAGGCCGAGGGACCGGCGCAGAGCGGGGTCAGCTGATGACCTTCCGTGGCGCGTCGGCCGAGGCTCTCCGGGTCCTGGCCGGAGAGCTCGAGGCCGCCCTGTCAGCGGGCGGTGACGCCGAGACGACCGGGCACGACCTGTTCGCGGTCGCGTCGGTGCTGCGCGGTGAGCCGCAGCTGCGCCGGATCGCCACGGACGTGTCGGTGGCGGCAAGCGCCAAGCAGCGGCTGGTGCGGGGGCTCCTCGCCGGCAAGGTGGGGGACCTCACGCTCGGCCTGGTGGGCGACGCGGTCGGCCGTCGCTGGACCGCGACCCGCGACCTCGCCGACGTGCTGGAGCACCTCGGGGTGGTCGCGCTGGTCCGGTCGGCGGACGCTGACTCCCAGCGGCTCTCCGACGAGCTCTTCACCGTCGCGGAGCTGGTCCGCACCCACCCGGAGCTGCGTGACGCGCTCGCCGACCCGGCCCGCTCGGTGCCCGACAGGCGTGCGCTGCTCGCCCGGCTGCTGGACGGCAAGGCCCTCCCGGCGACGGTGGCGCTGGCCCAGCAGGCGCTCAGCGGAAGCTTCCGCACCGTCGGGGCCGCGCTGGAGAGCTACCAGCAGGTCGCCGCGGAGGTGCACCGGCAGAAGATCGCCACCGTCCGGGTCGCGCAGCCGCTGGGCGAGGGCGACCGGCAGCGGCTGACCGAGGCGCTGGCCCGCAAGTACGACCGGGAGATCCACCTCAACGTGGTGGTCGACCCCTCGGTGATCGGCGGCATCCGCGTCGAGATCGGCGACGAGGTGATCGACGGGACGGTCGCGAGCCGCCTCGACGACGCGCGTCGCAAGCTTGCCGGCTAGTCCCGGCGCATCCAAGAACCTCAGAGCAGACGAACAGTAAGGAAGAGTGATGACGGAGCTTTCGATCCGTCCGGAGGAGATCCGGGACGCGCTGCAGCGATTCGTGGCCGACTACCAGCCCGAGACCGCCAGCCGCGAGGAGGTCGGCACCGTGGCCGAGGCGGGCGACGGCATCGCCCGCGTGAGCGGCCTGCCCTCGGCCATGGCCAACGAGCTGCTCGAGTTCGAGGACGGCACCCTGGGCATCGCCTTGAACCTCGACACCCGCGAGATCGGTGTGGTGGTCCTGGGTGACTTCGAGAAGATCGAGGAGGGCCAGAGCGTCAAGCGGACCGGGGAGATCCTCTCGGTGCCTGTCGGCGACGCCTACCTGGGCCGCGTGGTGGACCCGCTGGGCATCCCGATCGACGGCCTGGGGGAGATCGCGGCCACCGACCGCCGCGCCCTGGAGCTGCAGGCGCCCACCGTGGTGCAGCGCAAGTCGGTGCACGAGCCCCTGGCCACCGGCATCAAGGCGATCGACTCGATGACCCCGATCGGCCGTGGCCAGCGCCAGCTGATCATCGGCGACCGGGCGACCGGCAAGACCACCATCGCGATCGACACGATCATCAACCAGAAGCAGAACTGGGACTCCGGCGACCCGACCAAGCAGGTGCGCTGCATCTACGTGGCCATCGGCCAGAAGGGCTCGACCATCGCCTCGGTGCGGGGCGCCCTCGAGGAGGCCGGCGCGCTGGAGTACACCACCATCGTGGCGGCCCCGGCGTCGGACTCGGCCGGGTTCAAGTACCTCGCGCCGTACACCGGCTCGGCCATCGGCCAGCACTGGATGTACGACGGCAAGCACGTCCTGATCATCTTCGACGACCTCACCAAGCAGGCCGAGGCCTACCGTGCCGTCTCGCTGCTGCTGCGTCGCCCGCCAGGCCGCGAGGCCTACCCCGGTGACGTGTTCTACCTGCACAGCCGGCTGCTGGAGCGTTGCGCGAAGCTCTCCGACGACATGGGCGCCGGCTCGATGACCGGCCTGCCCATCATCGAGACCAAGGCCAACGACGTCTCGGCGTTCATCCCGACCAACGTCATCTCGATCACCGACGGGCAGATCTTCCTCCAGTCCGACCTGTTCGCGGCCAACCAGCGCCCCGCCATCGACGTGGGCATCTCGGTGTCCCGCGTGGGCGGCTCGGCGATGACCAAGGCGATGAAGGCGGTGACCGGCTCGCTCAAGGTCGACCTCGCCCAGTTCCGGGCGATGGAGGCCTTCGCCATGTTCGCCTCCGACCTCGACGCGGCCTCGCGGCAGCAGCTCGACCGGGGTCAGCGCCTGATGGCCCTGCTCAAGCAGCCGCAGTACTCGCCCTACCCCCTCGACGAGATGACCGTGTCGCTGTGGACCGGCACCACCGGCCGCCTCGACCGGGTGCCCACCGAGGACGTGCTCCGCTTCGAGCACGAGTTCCTCGACTTCCTGCGCCACTCGCACCCGGGCATCTTGTCCAGCATCCGGGAGACCACGAAGTTCGAGGGGGCCGCCGAGGCCGAGCTCGAGGCGGCGTACGACGAGTTCCTGGGCCAGTTCGAGACCTCCGACGGCCAGCCCATCAAGGCCGGCAGGACCGAGGTCGAGGCGCTCCCCGAGGCCGAGATCGAGCAGGAGACGATCGTCAAGCAGAAGCGGGGCTGAGCATGGCCGTCTCCCTGCGCGAGTACCGCGCGCGGATCAAGTCGACGGAGTCGATGAAGAAGATCACCCGCGCCATGGAGCTCATCGCGGCCTCCCGGATCATCAAGGCGCAGCAGCGTGCGCAGGCGGCCACGCCGTACGCCCGCGAGCTGACCCGGGCGGTGTCCGCGCTGGCGACGTACTCCAACTTCGACCACGCGATGACCCGGGAGTCGGACCACCCGACGCGGGCCGCGGTGCTGATCGTGACCAGCGACCGGGGCCTGGCGGGCGCCTACTCCGCGAACGTGCTCAAGGAGGCCGAGCGCCTCACCGAGACGCTGCGGGAGGAGGGCAAGGAGGTCGACGTCTACCTGACCGGTCGCAAGGGCGAGGCGTACTACAAGTTCCGTCAGCGCCGGGTCGTCAACGCCTGGACCGGCTTCTCCGACCAGCCCCCCTTCGACGTGGCCCGCGACATCGCCGACACCCTGATCTCGGCGTTCATGAACCGGGACGACGAAGGGCGGCCGGCTGCGGCGGTCGACACGGCGCCGGCCGGTGTCGACGAGGTGCACGTGGTGTACACCCGCTTCGTCTCGATGCTGCAGCAGGAGCCGGTGGCCCGGCGGATGCTCCCCCTGGAGGTCGTGGAGGGGGAGGAGCCGCCCACGCAGGAGGACCTCCTGCCGCTCTACGAGTTCGAGCCGACCCCGGGCGACGTGATCGACACCCTGCTGCCGCGGTACGTCGAGAGCCGGATCTACTTCTCCCTGCTCCAGTCGGCCGCCTCCGAGCTGGCCGCGCGGCAGAAGGCGATGAAGTCCGCGACCGACAACGCCGACGAGCTCATCAAGAAGTACACGCGTATCGCCAACCAGGCCCGCCAGGCCGGAATTACCCAGGAAATCAGCGAGATCGTCGGCGGTGTGAACGCCCTTGCCGACGCCCAAGCCGGGAGTGAGTGAGACAGATATGACCGCGACTGTTGAAGAGACCAAGGGCACCGCGGCCAGCGGCGGCGTGGGCCGGATCGCCCGGGTGATCGGGCCGGTCGTCGACATCGAGTTCCCCGTGGACTCGATGCCGGAGATCTACAACGCCCTCACCTGCGAGCTCACGCTCGCCGGCGAGACCAAGCAGCTGACCCTCGAGGTCGCCCAGCACATCGGTGAGGGGATGGTGCGGGCCATCTCCATGAAGCCGACCGACGGGCTGGTCCGGGGCGCCGTCGTCACCGACAGCGGCTCCCCGATCACCGTCCCCGTCGGCGACGTCACCCTCGGGCACGTGTTCAACGTGACCGGTGACTGCCTGAACCTCACCGAGGGCGAGAAGCTCGAGATCACCGAGCGCTGGGGCATCCACCGCAAGGCGCCGGCCTTCGACCAGCTGGAGTCGAAGACCCAGATGTTCGAGACCGGCATCAAGGTGATCGACCTGCTGACCCCCTACGTCCAGGGCGGCAAGATCGGCCTCTTCGGAGGCGCCGGCGTCGGCAAGACCGTGCTGATCCAGGAGATGATCGCCCGCGTCGCCAAGGACCACGGCGGCGTGTCGGTGTTCGCCGGCGTCGGCGAGCGGACCCGCGAGGGCAACGACCTGATCCAGGAGATGACCGAGGCCGGCGTCATCGGCCAGACCGCGCTGGTCTTCGGGCAGATGGACGAGCCCCCGGGCACCCGGCTCCGGGTGGCCCTGTCGGCGCTGACGATGGCGGAGTACTTCCGTGACGTCCAGGAGCAGGACGTGCTGCTGTTCATCGACAACATCTTCCGGTTCACCCAGGCCGGGTCCGAGGTGTCGACGCTGCTCGGCCGGATGCCCTCGGCGGTGGGCTACCAGCCCAACCTGGCCGACGAGATGGGCCAGCTCCAGGAGCGGATCACGTCCACGCGGGGCCACTCGATCACCTCGATGCAGGCGATCTACGTGCCCGCCGACGACTACACCGACCCGGCGCCCGCGACCACGTTCGCCCACCTGGACGCCACCACGGAGCTCTCGCGCGAGATCGCGTCCCTGGGCATCTACCCGGCGGTGGACCCGCTGACGTCGACCTCGCGGATCCTGGACCCGCAGTACATCGGCCAGGACCACTACCAGGCCGCGATCCGGGTCAAGCAGATCCTGCAGCGCAACAAGGAGCTCCAGGACATCATCGCGATCCTCGGCGTCGACGAGCTCTCCGAGGAGGACAAGATCATCGTCCACCGGGCTCGCCGGATCCAGCGGTTCCTGTCGCAGAACACCTACGTCGCCAAGCAGTTCACCGGCATCGAGGGCTCGACCGTCCCGGTCGTCGACACCATCGAGGCGTTCAACAAGATCGCCGACGGCGAGTTCGACCACGTGGCCGAGCAGGCGTTCTTCATGTGCGGCGGTCTCGACGACGTCGAGGCCAAGTGGGCCGAGATCCAGAAGAACCTCTGATGAGCGACCAGCTGCTGCAGGTCGAGGTCGTCTCCGCGGACGCCCTCATCTGGTCGGGCCAGGCCACGATGGTCATCGCCCGCACCACCGAGGGGGACGTCGGGATACTGCCCGAGCACTCGCCGCTGCTCTCGATCCTCGTCGACGGCGTCGTGGACGTGCGCACGGCCGAGGGCGAGTCATGGGTGGCGGCGGTGAGCACGGGCTTCCTGTCCGTGGCCAACAACCGGGTGTCGGTGCTCGCCGAGGTCGCCGAGGCCTCCCACGACATCGACCTGGAGAAGGCGCGTGCCGACCTGGAGCGCGCCCGGACCTCTGGGGAGTACAACGACGAGGAGGCCGAGGAGGCCGTCCGCCGGGCCGAGGCCCGGATCCGGGCGGCCGAACGGGCCACCTGACCCGTCCGGGAAAGGGGGAGGCATGCCGGTGTGGCAGGTGCTGCTCGACGCCGTGGGCGTCGTGCTGCTCCTGATCCTGCTCTACGGCGTCGCCCTCGTCCTGCGCCGACGCGGCCTGGCCCGCTCCGGGGTCACCTTCGAGCTCAGCTACCGCGCCCGGTCCGACAAGGCCGGGCGCGGTTGGCTTCTCGGTCTCGGCCGCTACTCCGGCGAGTACCTCCAGTGGTACCGCGTGTTCTCCCTCTCCCCACGGCCCAAGCGCTCCTGGAACCGTGCCGACCTCGAGTACGCCGGCCGTCGCGACCCGGTCGGCCTCGAGGCCCAGTCGCTGTACGCCGACCACGTCGTGGTCACCTGTGACACCCCGTGGGGTGACCTGGAGCTTGCCATGACGCCGGGGTCGTTGATGGGGTTCCAGGCCTGGCTGGAGGCGATGCCCCCCGGCACCCGCGGGGTCCGGCCCGGCGACACCCCCGGCATCGTCTGAGGCGCGGCGTGGGATCTCCGGTGGGCGGGGCCGGCGGCGCGGCGTCCGCCGTGGTCGGGCCGCTCGCGCTGCGCCGGGCACGGGACGCCGTGATGCTCTCCTTCGTGCTCAACGGCTTCGGGTTCGCCAGCTGGGTCTCGCGCATCCCGGAGGCTCGTGCCGAGCTCGGGCTGACCAACGGTGGGCTGGGCCTGCTGCTCCTGGTGGTCTCAGCCGGGTCGGTGCTGACCCTGCCGACGACCGGCGCGCTGATCAACCGGTGGGGCGCGGCCCGCATCGTCCGGGTCGGCGTGACCTTCGACGCTGTCGGCATCGCCGTGGCCGCCGTCGGGATCGGCGTGCTGGACTCCGTGCCGTTGACGGCGGCGGGCCTGATGGCCTACGGCCTGGGGATCGGGGTCTGGGACGTGGCGATGAACGTCGAGGGAGCGGCCGTGGAGCGCCACCTCGGACGCACGATCATGCCGCGCTTCCACGCGGGCTTCAGCCTCGGCACAGTCCTGGGCGCGGCCCTGGGGGCCGCCACGACCGTCCTGGGCGTCCCGCTCACCTGGCACCTGCTCGCGGTCTCCCTCGCGATCCTCGTCCTGGCCCAGGCGACCGTGGGGAGCTTCCTGCCGCGCGGCGAGGAGGACCCGGCCCCGGGCGGTGAGCGCCGGTCCGCCCTGCACGCCTGGCGTGAGCCACGGACCCTGCTGATCGGCCTGATGGTGCTCGCGCTGGCCCTCACCGAAGGCACGGCGAACGACTGGCTCGCGCTGGCCCTCATCGACGGGTACGACGTCCCCCGCTGGCTCGGCATCACCGGGTTCGGGCTGTTCGTGGCGGCGATGACGGCCGGCAGGGTCGCCGGGCCACCGCTCCTGGACCGCTACGGCCGGGTCCCGGTGCTCTGGTCGACGATGGCGGCCGCCGCGGTCGGCGTACTCCTGCTGGTGCTGGGCGGGAGTCCCGCCCTCGCGGTCCTCGGGATCGTGCTGTGGGGTCTCGGCGCCTCGCTCGGCTTCCCGGTGGGGATGAGCGCCGCGGCCGACGACCCGGTGCACGCCGCGGCTCGGGTGAGCGTGGTCTCCACGATCGCCTACACCGCGTTCCTCGCCGGGCCGCCACTGCTGGGCTTCCTGGCCGACCACGTGGGAACCCTCGACGCGCTGCTGGCGGTCGCACTCGTCCTGCTGCCCTCGGCCCTGGTCGTCCCGGCCGCCCGGGAGCCGCACCGCTGACCGGCACCCCTGTGAGCCGCCTCACCTCCCAGCCCTCTCCGTCAGGCGTAGATTCGAGCTGCCGGGCTCTGCAAGGGGGAATCATGAGCCAGTCTCTGCCGCGCCGGTGGGCACGCGGGATTCCGGCGCTCACCGTCCTCGCAACCATGACCCTGCTGGCGGGACCGGGCCAGGCCGCCGACGGCGTGCCGCTCTACCCGCCCGGCGTCGACTCCGCCTACTCACTCACCAGCATGGAGCACCCCGACCTCAGCGGTCCGGCACTCACCTTCGAGCTGTACGGCCTGAGCGACCCGGCCGACGGCCCGGTGGTCAAGGACCAGGTGGCTCGCACCATGTTCTGGAACGCGGCGACCGGTGAGAACCGCGCCATCGGTGCCACGGTGCCGCACCTGCCGGTGACGGCCGACCAGCGGCAGCCCGCGGTGGCCGACGTGCCCGGAGCGGGAGGCACCCGCGACGTCTACGTGGTCTGGCAGCAGCGCGACGACCCGGTGACCGGCAGCTGGGACCTCTACCTGTGGCGCGGGGACGAGCAGGGGAACCCCGATGCGGGCTTCCCCCGGATGCTGGTCCTCGGGCCGGCGTACTCCCAGCAGACCTCGCCGGACCTGGCCCTCGCCGCCACACCGGCTGGGAAGCACCTCGTGGTGGCCTGGGTCGACGACCGGGACACGGCGGGAGCCGCCGGCGAGATCTACCTGCTGGACCTGACCGCGGACGGTGACGTCGACGGGACGCCCGACTTCCTCGAGGCGTCCTTCGACCCGGCAACCGCCGGGACGCGTGTGGACCCGAGCGGTGACGAGTACTTCGGCCAGCACGAGCCGGCCGTCGGCTCGAAGGGCGTGTTCTGGCTCGACGACCGGGCCGCGGGCGGTTCGGGCGAGTCCGACGTGTACCGGGCCGACCTCGGCGTCACCCCGTGGACGGTGGGCCGGTTCTGGAACAACTCGCTCGACCAGCCGGTGACCCAGCCCCGGGCGACCGGGCAGGGCGCCGCCTGGCTCGGCCCCGGCATCGCGGGTGGTCCCTTCGAGCCCTGGGTGAAGAAGGTGGCCGGCGCCGCCGGCATCGTCACCACGCTTGCGGACCCGACGGCGTTCGACGTGACCGGGATGAGGTTCGCGCTCACCGGCGGTCATGGTGGGGCCACCGACGGCGACCCCGACATCTTCTTCTTCGACAAGGCCACCGGGCAGAACGTCCCGGTCTGCTCGGTCGGGCAGGCGCCGGGAAACCGGCTGAGGAGACAACAGGACCCCACCATCGGGACGGCGCCCGGCGGGGCCCGGGTGATCTGGGCCGACTCCCGGCAGTGGACCAACACTCCCGGCACCGAGGTCGGGTCGCTCGCCTACGAGCTGTACGTCGCGCTCGTGCCGACCGTGACCGGCACGGCGACCCGGGCGACGGTGCGCCTCGGGCAGAGCGTCACGCTGCGGGCGCACGTGACCCCCGGCTTCCGCGGGTACCCTGTGCGGTTCCAGCGGGGTACGCGGCAGACCTTCACCCACGCCTACTACCTCGGCGGTCGCCAGTACGCCTACTCCGGCTGGCGGACCCTGGCCACCAAGAAGCTCACCAAGGGCTCACGCGCCTCGTGGCGCTGGACTCCGAGCAGGCGGGGCACCTATTGGGTACGCGTGTGGTTCAAGGGCGGCGCGAAGTACACCGACGTCGGCGCCCGCACCGTGCCGCACGTGGGCAACGCCAGCGCGGTGCTCAAGGTCGTGGTGCGCTGAC
>NZ_DAOMFK010000010.1:13260-14298 GCF_035429765.1 Nocardioides sp.
ACCGTGCCGCACGTGGGCAACGCCAGCGCGGTGCTCAAGGTCGTGGTGCGCTGACTCCGGTGCCTCAGCCCGGCCGGCCGAACCAGGCGTTGGCCTGGCGCACGGTCATGCCGTCACGGGTCAGGTAGGTGGCCCACCGCATCTTGCCGTCGAGCAGGTGGCGCAGCGTCCGGATCCGCTTGGCCGGGCCCGAGGTCTCGGCCATCGCGAGCGGCAGCTTGTTCCGGCGCTTCTCCTCGAGCAGGTGGCGCGCCACGTTGCGCGGCATCTTGTCGTAGACGTGGCCGTCGAAGGCCGCGATCGCGATGGTGCCCTTGGGCAGGTCGTAGGACCGGATGTTGCGACCGGACTGGGGGAACAGGCTCCAGGCCATCAGCACCCGGATCGGAATGATGCCGTTCCTGCGCATCACGCCGCAGAGCCGGACCATGGTGCGCTTCCAGTAGCGCAGGGTGAACTCCCCCGTGGCGATGTCGTTCTCCGGCTCGTGCCACCAGGTGCCGAACACCGTCGCGTCAGCGGGGATGGTGGCCGCGAAGGTGCGGATCTCGGCGCCCGTGGTCCCCTTCCACGAGATCACGAACTTGCGGATGCCCGCGTCGTAGGCACGCTGCAAGGGAGGGTAGGAGTCCCACGTGTCGAGCGTGCCGGTGTCGAACACGCGGGCCACGGTGGACCGGCTCAGCCAGCGCGCCTCGTCCGCAGGCGCCTGCGGGGAGAGGGACGCGCCGTAGTCGGTGGCCGAGGCGGCAGGCGCCAGGGCGAGCACGGTCGCGCCTGCCACACTGGCCGCCAGGACCCTCAGGCCAAACGAGAACTTACGAGGCGGATCTACCCGCCCGTGGATCCCCCGCACGCGCCACCACACCCTCACCCGTCGTGATCCCCGTCGCGCGGCGTCCCGAACCACCCGCTCCCTGCTCCGGAGATCGTACCTGGGGGCTGGTGACCACAACAGTGGATCGCGACCAGCACTCGCCCCGGTCTGGTCGGCTCCAGGTCTCCGCTCGTCCCTCGCTACGACCTGTCCCCTCCGGC
>NZ_DAOMFK010000010.1:14398-20045 GCF_035429765.1 Nocardioides sp.
CCGCTGGTCGGCTCCAGGTCTCCGCTCGTCCCTCGCTACGACCTGTCCCCTCCGGCCCGCTGGTCGGCTCCAGGTCTCCGCTCGTCCCTCGCTACGACCTGTCCCCTCCGGGTATCCAGAGCACATCGCCCTGCTCCTTGTTCGCGTGACGGGCCAGGATGAACAGCAGGTCGGAGAGCCGGTTGAGGTAGGTGATCGCCCGTACGTTCATCGACTCGCCGTGGACGGCGTACGCCGCCCAGGCGGAGCGCTCGGCACGGCGGACGACCGTGCGGGCCACGTGCAGGAGCGCGGCGCCCGGCGTGCCGCCGCTCAGCACGAACGAGCGCAGGTTGGCCAGCCCCTCGTTGTAGCTGTCGCACCACGCCTCCAGCCGGTCGACGTAGTCCTGCTCGACCCGCAGCGGGGGGTGCGCCGGGTTCGCCACCACCGGGGTCGCGAAGTCGGCTCCCACGTCGAAGAGGTCGTTCTGGACGCGCGTGAGCAGCGCCACCACGTCGGGGTCGAGCGAGCCCTGGGCCAGGGCCACGCCCACGTGGGCGTTCGCCTCGTCCACGTCGGCGTACGCCGCGAGCCTGAGGTCGGTCTTGGACGTCTCGCTCATGTCGCCCAGCCGAGTGGTGCCGCCGTCGCCGGTGCGCGTGTAGATGCGGGTGAGGTTGACCATGCTGGTGAGGGTAGTCGTGCCCGGATCCGGGGGAACCGTGAGGAGCCCCGCGAGGGCCCGGCGCCAGGGCCGGCCCGGCGGCGGCGTGGCGACCCACCGCAAATGGAGAGGCCCCGACGGCCGGTGGCGTGCGATAGTGGGTGTGATCGACGTCTCATCCTGCGTTTCCCGGATGAGCGGCCGACGGCATCGGGGGATGCCTGCGACGGATCCGGGGTGTCACGGGGCCCCGGGGAGCGGGGATGAGCATGCGGATCGAGATCGACGGGCCACGGGTGGTCCTCGAGGGCGACTTCGACGTCCGGAGCACCGGCCAGGTGCGCGAGGCGGTCTACCGGACCCTCGCCGAGCAGGACGCGGACGTCGTGGTGGACCTCACCGAGGTCACCAGCGTGGACCTCACCGCGCTGCGCGTGCTGGCCGTCGCCACCCGCGAGGCGGCCCGGGGGGACCGCCATCTCAGGCTCCGCGGCTGCTGCCCCAACGTCCGTCGGCTGCTGCACGTGAGTCGGTTGATCCGGGTGCTCGAGGTGGAACGGGTGCCCGCCTAGGCCGGAGCCGGTGTTGGCCGCTTCACACTCCCAGACGATGACGTCCGGTCCGCGGCCCGCCTACCCTCGATGCATGACGACGAAGGATCGGCCCTGGGTCATGCGCACCTACGCCGGGCACTCCACTGCGGCGGCGTCCAACGCCCTGTACCGGACCAACCTGGCCAAGGGGCAGACCGGGCTCTCGGTGGCCTTCGACCTCCCCACCCAGACCGGCTACGACCCCGACAGCCCGCTGGCCCGGGGCGAGGTGGGGAAGGTGGGCGTCCCGGTGCCGCACCTCGGCGAGATGCGCCGGCTCTTCGACGGCATCCCGCTGACCGAGATGAACACCTCGATGACGATCAACGCCACCGCGATGTGGATGCTGGCGCTCTACCAGGTTGCCGCCGAGGAGCAGAACCCCGGGACCGACCCGGCCGAGGTGGCCGGCCGGCTGGCCGGCACCACCCAGAACGACATCATCAAGGAGTACCTCTCCCGTGGGACCTACGTGTTCCCGCCCGAGCACTCCCTGCGGCTGATCAGCGACGTCATCGCCTACACCGTCCACCAGATCCCGAAGTGGAACCCGATCAACATCTGCAGCTACCACCTCCAGGAGGCCGGAGCCACGCCGGTCCAGGAGGTGGCCTACGCGATGTGCACGGCGATCGCGGTCCTGGACCAGGTCAGGGCCTCGGGGCAGGTCGACGAGGCCGACTTCGAGAAGGTCGTCGGTCGGATCTCCTTCTTCGTCAACGCCGGCGTGCGCTTCGTCGAGGAGATGTGCAAGATGCGGGCCTTCGTCGAGCTGTGGGACGAGATCACCCGCGAGCGGTACGGCGTGCAGGACCCGGCCATGCGGCGCTTCCGCTACGGCGTCCAGGTCAACTCCCTCGGCCTGACCGAGGCGCAGCCGGAGAACAACGTGCAGCGCATCGTCCTGGAGATGCTCGGCGTCACGCTGTCGAAGAGGGCGCGGGCGCGGGCGGTCCAGCTGCCGGCGTGGAACGAGGCCCTGGGCCTGCCGCGTCCCTGGGACCAGCAGTGGTCGCTGCGACTGCAGCAGGTGCTGGCCTTCGAGTCCGACCTGCTGGAGTACGACGACCTCTTCGACGGGTCGCCGGTGGTCGAGGCCAAGGTGGCCGAGCTCGTGGCCGGTGCCCGAGCCGAGATCGACCGGGTGCAGGGCATGGGCGGTGCGATCGCCGCGGTGGAGTCCGGCTACATGAAGCAGTCGCTGGTGTCCGCCCACGCGGCACGCCGGGCCCGGATCGAGGCCGGCGAGGAGAAGGTCGTCGGCGTCAACGCCTTCACCACCACCGAGCCGTCCCCGCTCACCGCGGACCTGGACGCGGCGATCCAGACCGCGGACCCGGCCGCCGAGCAGGCGGCCATCGACTCGGTGAACGCCTGGAAGGCCCAGCGCGACGAGGCGGCCGTGGCCGAGGCCCTGGCCCGGCTCGCCGCCGAGGCGAAGACCGACACCAACCTGATGGAGGCCACCCTCGCCGCGGCCCGCGCGGGTGCCACGACAGGGGAGTGGGCGGAGACGCTGCGTGGCGTCTTCGGGGAGTTCCGGGCTCCCACGGGGGTGAGCGGGGTGGTCGGTGTGACGGAGGCCGGCGCGGACCTCGCCGCGGTGCGCGAGCAGGTGCGGTCCACCGGCGAGGCCCTGGGCGGGCGGCTCCGGCTGCTGGTCGGCAAGCCGGGGCTGGACGGCCACTCCAACGGGGCCGAGCAGGTCGCCGTACGCGCCCGCGACGCGGGCTTCGAGGTGATCTACCAGGGGATCCGGCTCACCCCGGAGCAGATCGTCGCCGCGGCGGTCGCCGAGGACGTCCACTGCGTGGGCCTCTCGATCCTCTCCGGCTCGCACATGGAGCTGGTGCCGGCCGTGCTCGACGGCCTGCGCGCCGCCGGGCTGGAAGACGTGCCGGTGGTCGTGGGTGGCATCATCCCCGAGTCCGACGCGCGGGCGCTGGTCGAGCGGGGGGTGGCAGCGGTCTACACCCCCAAGGACTTCGGGCTCACCGAGATCATGGCCGGCATCGTCCGGGTGATCCGCGCCGCGCACGGCCTGGCCTGACCAGTCTCCCTGGATGCGGGACAGGTAAGGCTAGGCTTACCCGGAGCCGCTACCCTGGAGCGGTGTCCAAGCCGAAGCCGCCGAAGAAGAAGTGCTGCGTGAGCAAGCCACGCTGCCGGCGGTGTCCGATCCGGATGCTGAAGGACGGCACCCTCCCTCCGGGGTATACGGTCAGGAAGCGCAAGCTGGTGCGCACCCGCAAGCAGCGCAAGAGGCTTGCGAAGGCTGCCTGACCACCTGAGGAGAACCGTGCCTGCCGGACGCTTCGCCGCCGCGCTCAACGCCCAGATCGGCAACGAGCTCGCCGCCCACAACCAGTACGTCGCGATCGCCGTCCACTACGACGCGCTGACGCTGCCCCAGATGGCGGCGTACTTCTACCGCCAGGCGCTCGAGGAGCGCGGCCACGCGATGATGATGGTGCAGTACCTCCTCGACATCGACGCCGAGGTGACCATCCCGGGCGTCGAGGCCCCGGTGTCGACGTTCGCGGACGTGGTGGCCCCCGTCGCACTCGCCCTGGACCAGGAGCGGCGGGTCACCGAACAGATCAACGGTCTGCTGCGCACCGCGCGGGAGGAGTCCGACTACGCCTCCGAGCAGTTCCTGCAGTGGTTCATCAAGGAGCAGGTGGAGGAGGTCGCCTCGATGAGCGACCTGCTCGCGGTGGTCGAGCGCAACCGCGACGACGTGGAGAACATCGAGGACTACGTGGCGCGCGAGAGCGGCGGTGGGGGCATCGACCCGACGGCGCCGCGCGCCGCGGGAGCGCCGTGAGCCCCGGACAGTCGGATCGACCCGTCCTGACGCCGGGCCACCGGGGGCGCGGCTAGCCGCTCTCCTCCTCCTCCCCTGACGGCAGCTCCGGGTCCGGCCTCCCGTCGGCGTCCCCGCTGGTCGTCCCCTTGACCCGGTGGTAGGCGCTGACTCCCGCCGAGGTCAGCGGGGCAGCGAGGATGGCGCCCATCAGCCCGAAGAGCAGGGTCGCCGTGGTCACCACGAGGAGAACCGCCAACGGGTGGAGTCGCAGCCGGGTTCCGAAGGCGAACGGCTCCACGAGGTTCTGGATCATGTTGTTGGCCAGCAGGACCAGCGCCAGCATGCCCAGGGCGACCGCGAGTCCCCCTGAGCCGTAGGCGATCAGCACCGCGAACGCCCCCGCAACGAACGCGCCGATGTAGGGCACGTAGCTCGTGATGAACGACACGAGCGCGATCGTGCCGGCCAGCGGAACGTCGAGCAGCAGTGCACCGATCCAGACCACGAGGGCGTTGGCCGCCCCGATGATCGTGAGCCCGGTGGCGTACCCGCGGAACGCGCTGACCGTCCCGTCGAGGATGGAACGCGCTGCCGCCGGCGCCACCCCGGCGTGGAGGACCGCCCAGCCGGTGATCTGGTCCCAGTCCTTGAGCAGGAACAGCAGCACGAAGAGGGCGAGCACGGCGCCGACCACGAGGCTGCCCACAGAGCTGAAGAGGGAGCCGAGCAGCCCCGAGGTGAGCGTGCGGACCACGCTCTGGGTGAGCGCGACCAGCTCGTCGCTCGCGCCCTCGCCGGAGGAGGTCTGGCGCTCCGCGTGCTGCCAGGACTCCTCGACCTGGGCCCAGATCTCGTCGCTCTGGCTGATCAGGCCGCTGATGACGACCACGCCTGTCGCCACGACGACCGTCAGGCCCAGGATCAGCACGAGGGTGGCTCCCAGCCAGCGTGGCGCCCGCCACCGCTCGAGCCGGTCGGTGAGCGGCACCAGGATCGTTGCCAGCACCGCGGCGATCGCCAGCGGGATGGCCACCTCGGCGACCAACGCGATCAGCAGCAGCGCCAGGGCGAGGACTCCGGCCAGACCCAGCACGAGCCAGGACCCGACACCGGCGGTCCTCAGCCACGTGGGCAGCTCGAGTGCCGCGATCCCGCGTTGCGCTGCGCCGGCGACCCCGCGCCGCGGGGTGGCCTCGTCGTTTGTCGTCACCAGAGCACCTCCCTGTGGTTGCCGCTCCCGGACCGGCCCGAGGGCGACGGTGTCACTTCACGGTGCTGCCGGTGCCCGGCGAGCAGTTCTCGGGTGCGTAGTTGCCGCTGATCGTGAAGTCCTCGCAGGTGAGGATCCGTGGGTGCTGGGTACCGAGGACGAAGGAGCCGAGCATCACTGCGCGCACCACCGCGATGGCGGTGAGCCTCTCCCGGCCCTGCAGCCGCTCGGCCGTCGGGATCAGCAGTCGGACCAGGAAGGCGGCGAACGCCGGCAGCCCCAGGACGGTGATGACCACGCCCAGCCAGAACAGGAACTGGTAGATGCCGCTGGTGCCGCCGACCGGCAGGATCCACGCGAGCACGATCCACAGTGTCGGCAGGAGCAGG
>NZ_DAOMFK010000010.1:20145-23528 GCF_035429765.1 Nocardioides sp.
CACCATGTCGCCCATCGTCCCTCCCCACCCTCCTAGTCTCCACGCCACCCCCGGCCGGTCCTCATCCCCGGGGGATGAGGACGGCATCCGCGCGCGATGGCGAGAATAACGGCGGAAACGGAAGAGGTGGGCCGGGTGGGCACCGCAGGACTCGGACCTCGGTCGCCGAGGTCGCTGGCGCCGCCGCCCTGGCTCCGGACCTACCAGCGGGCCTGGCTCACCCGCGACGCCGTCGCCGGGCTGACCCTGTGGGCGCTCGTGGTGCCTGAGGCGATGGCGTACGCGTCGATCGCCGGCGTCCCCCCGCAGTTCGGCCTGTACTCGGTGCCGTTGGCTGTGCTGGCGTACGCATGGCTGGGCAGCTCGCCCCGGCTGTTCGTCGGCCCGAGCTCCACGATCGCGGCGCTCACCGCCACGGCGGTGGCGCCACTCGCGGCCGTAGCGAGCGACCAGTACGTCGTGCTCACCGCCATGCTCTCGCTGCTCACCGGCGCGGTGTTCCTCGTCCTCGCTGCCCTCCGGATGGGCTTCATCTCGCGGTTGTTCGCCGAGCCGGTCCTGGACGGGTTCATCATCGGGCTCGGCTTCTACGTGGCTGTGGGACAGCTCCCCAAGCTCGTCGGCACGGAGAAGCACGAGGGCAACACCCTCCAGCAGCTCGCCGGCCTGCTCTCGGACGCGGGGTCGTGGAACACGGCCACCCTGGTGGTCGGGGTCGGCTCGCTCGCCGCGCTGATGCTGCTGCACCGCCTGGCGCCCAGGGTTCCCGCCGCACTGGCGGTGGTGGTGGTGACGGTGCTCCTGGTGCCGGCCCTCTCGCTGGAGGCCAAGGGTGTCGAGGTCGTGGGCGAGATCCCGTCGGGATTCGCCTTCGCCCCCTGGAGCGGGGTGAGCCTCGACATGGTCCTGGACCTGCTGCCCGGTGCCCTGGGCATCGTCGTGGTCGGGTTCGCCGAGGGGCTGGCGGTCGCGAAGGCCTACGCCGCCAAGGACCGCACCGTCCTGGACGCCGACCGGGAGCTGCTCGCCTACGGTGCGGCGTCCGTGGGGGCCGGGGCGTTGCAGGGGTTCCCCCCCGCGGGGAGCCTCTCGAAGTCAGCAGCCGCGGAGGGGAGCGGCGCGCGCACGCCGCTGAGCTTCGTCGTGACGGCCGGTCTGGTCGTGCTGACGGTCCTGTTCCTGACCGGGGTGTTCGCCAACCTGCCCGAACCGGTGCTCGGCGCGATCGTGATCGAGGCGGTGGTCGGCATGATCCGGCCACGCAAGATCTGGCGGCTGCGCCAGGTCCAGGTGCCCGACTTCTGGCTGGCCCTCTCGGCATGCCTCGGCGTCGTCCTGATCGAGGTGATGGCCGGTGTGCTCATCGGCGTGCTGCTGAGCCTGGTGCTGCTGCTCGAGCGGCTCAGCACCCCGCACGTCGCGGTGCTGGGCCGCCACCCGGTCCGCGGGTTCGTGGCCATCGACGCCAATCCCGGCACCGAACCCGTCCCTGGAGTGGTGATCCTGCGTACCGACGGCCCCCTCGTCTTCGCCAGCATCGACCCGGTGATCGACGAGATGCGCAGGCGCAGCCTCGACGCCGAGCCGAGACCCGACCTGGTCGTCCTCGACCTCGAGCCGGTCTCCGAGATCGACGTGACGGCCGCGACCGCGCTCGCCGCGGCCGTCACGGACGTCCGCTCCGCGGGGTTGACCGTACGGTTCGCCGGCGCCCATGCCGGCGTACGCGAGTACGTGCAGAGGCTTGGCATCGCGGAGCTTCGCGAACTCGTCGACTGCTACCCGTCGGTGGCCGCTGCCGTCGAGGGGCCGCAAGGTACCAGCACAGGAAGGTTGCAGACATGACTGAGATCAACGAGAAGACCCCGCTCGCCTGTGAGGGGAGCACGGAGCCGCTGACGACGACGCCCGTCGTGGGGACGCCGAGCCCGCCCTACCCCGACCGTTTCGTCCCGGAGGCGGAGGAACTCGCCGAGGGAGAGATCCGCGTCACGATCCTGGGCAGCGGCGATCCGTTCGTGCGACCCTCCCAGGCCTCCGCCTCGATCCTCATCGAGGTGGGCAACCCGGAGCGTGACCTGTTCTTCTTCGACCTCGGGTCAGGGGCGCTGAAGAACTTCGACGGGCTGCGCCTGCCCGTGACGGCCACCACCAAGGTGTTCCTGACGCATCTGCACGCCGATCACGTCGGCGATCTGCCGACCTTGATCTTCAGCCTGGCCAAGGCCGGTCGCCGGGACCCGGTCGAGGTCTGGGGCCCCGCGTCGGACAACGATGCACTCGGGACCCGCGCCTACCTCGACCAGCTCCAGGCCGCGCACGCCTGGGACATGGAGTCCCTGAGCGGCCACCCCGGGCAGTCCGGTGCCCGGGCCAGCGTGACCGAGGTCCCCTACGACGCCCAGGCGGTCGCCTACGAACGCAACGGCGTCACCATCACCTCCTTCCCCGTGATCCACATCCAGAACGGTGCGGTCGGCTACCGGCTCGACTACGCCGGCCTCAGTGTGGTCTTCTCCGGCGACACGCGACCGTGCCGCACGCTGGTGGACGCCGGTGCCGGCGCGGACCTGCTCATCCACGAGACCTTCCCCTCGCCCGACGTCTATGCGGAGAAGGCCGGGGTCCCACCGGCGTTCGCCGAGCAGATCGTCAACGGCGTCCACACCAGCCCCGCGATGGCGGGCCGGGTCTTCGCCCGCGTCGGCGCGCGGATGTCGGTGATGTGGCACCTCGCCGTCGACCACGACACCGTCGCAGGTGCCTGGCGAGACATGCGGACCACCTATGACGGTCCGGTGACGATCGCCCAGGACCTGACGGTGTTCAACATCACGGCGGACGGGCTGGTCGTCCGCCAGGCGGTCGTCGACGCTGTGCCCTGGCCGGTCCTCGGCCCCACGCAGGTCTCCGGCCCTCCGATGTCGGCGCCCCACGACCCACCCGCCTGGTGGGCCGACGCCCTGCTCACCGACTGATCCTGCCGCTGGCACCCGTTGGCCCACTGATCCACTCGAGGAAGAGCACGCAGGCCCCGGAGCTCGCCGGTGGGAGACCTTCCACGACCTGGGCGTCGTAGGCGAGCCCGGCCACGGTCACGCGGGGCTCGCCGAGCAGCAGCGCGACGTCGCCCAGGACCCGCGCGTCGGCGTCGAGCAGCGCCAAGGTCGCCCGGACCCGTCGCCTGGTGCTCGCCGTTGCGGGGCCGGGCGCTCTCCACAGGTCCAGGAAGTCACCCGTCGGGAGATAACCGACCCCGGGCTCGCGCGCGGGCGACAGCCAGATCGTGGAGGGCGACAGGTCCACCAGGACCAGCGTGCGGCCGTCGTACCGCATACCCCGGGCCACGTGCACGAAGTGCACGGTGACCTCGTGAGCCGTGG
>NZ_DAOMFK010000010.1:23628-36780 GCF_035429765.1 Nocardioides sp.
TACCGCATACCCCGGGCCACGTGCACGAAGTGCACGGTGACCTCGTGAGCCGTGGTGGAGAACATGACAGTCCTGGCGACCGGCGGTCCGAAGGGCTACCTGAGTACGGACACGTGCTGCAGCTTCATCTCATCACTCCTTGCGACTCGCTGGGTGCTGCTCCTTCGGGGCGCGTTGCCGGGCGAGGGCCCCTCGACCAGCGGATCGGGTGGCTGGGCGCCTGGCATCCACCAGGGGGGATGAGTGACGACGCGCGCCGGGCCACCCATTGACGGAATGCGCAACCCACTACGATCACGGGGTGCAGGATCCCGGCAGGACGACGACGCGCGGGTCGCAGGTCACGCGCAGCCGCCTCCTCCTCCGCCTGGACGAGACCGCCGACGTGCCCGTGGTGGTCGTCCATGGTGGCGCCGGGTTCGGCAAGACCACGCTGGCCCGACAGTGGGCCCAGCGGGACCCGCGACCCCACGTGGGCGTGCGCCTCGCGCCGTACCTGGACGACCCGGCGGCGCTGGCGCGGTGCCTGGTCGACGCACTCGAGGGCGTCGGTCCGGGGGTCGGGGACATCCGCTCCGCGGTGACCGGTGCCGAGCCGGAGTTCTCGGCCAGGCTCCTCCCGGGGATGACCAGCCTCGTCGCCTCCCGCGGGAGCGCCTTCGTGCTGGTCGTCGACGACATCCAGCACCTCACCCGGCCCGCCTGCCATGACCTGTTGCGGGCGGTGTGCGAGGGAGTCCCGCCGGGATCCCAGGTGGCGCTGCTCAGCCGGCTGGACCCGCCACCCTGGTTGGCCCGGGTCCGTGCCGAGGGCCGCCTCGTCGCGTGGGGCCCGGCCGACCTGGCGTTCGACGACTGCGAGAGCCGCCTCCTGCTCGAAGGCCTGGGCCTCTCCCTCTCCGAGGAGGAGACCGCCCGGGTGGTCCGGCGTGCCGAGGGCTGGCCGGTGGGCCTGTACCTGACGGCACTGGCGCTGCGTGACCGAGGAGCCCGCGTCGCACCGTCGTACCACCACTCCGTGGCGGCGCCGGACCGGTTCGTCGTGGACTACCTGAGGGCTGAGATCCTCGCCGGGCTCCCGGAGCCGTCCCGTGACTTCCTGCGCCGCACAGCCGTCCTCGACGAGCTGTCCGCCCCGTTGTGCGACGCCGTGCTGGAGCGCGTGGACTCGGGGGCCGTCCTGGCGAACCTCGCCGCGCAGCTGCAGCTCGTGGTGCCTGACGACCCGGAGACGCACCGCTACCACCGCCACACCCTTCTCACCGACGCCCTGCGCGACGACCTGGAGGGCCAGGAGCCGTGGCTGGTTCCCGAGCTGCACCTGCGCGCCGCGGACTGGTACGCCGCCCGCGGGGACCGGGACCCGGCGATCCGGCACGCGAAGGCCGCTGGGGACCTCACCCGAGTCGGGACGCTGGTCTGGTCGGGCGTGCCCGCGAGCATCGCGTCCGGGCGCTCGGACCAGCTCGCCGCGTGGCTGGCCGACCTGACCGACGTCCAGATCAGGTCGGACCGGTGGCTCACGCTGGCCGCGGCGTGGCTCGGTCTGCAGACCGGGGACTCGGAGTCGAGGGCCCGGTGGCTGCTGGCCGCGGAGGAGCACGCGGGACCCCTGTGGGAGACCCGAGTCGCCGGGGACGTCTTCGCGGCCTCCCTCGCTGCGCTTCACGTCGTGGTCGGCGACTACGGCCTCGAAGGGTCCCTCGCGATGTGCCGGGACGCGCAGCAGGGCCTTCCGCGTGACTCGGGGTTCCGGGCGGCCGCGTACCAGAACGCAGGTGTCTTCTTGACCCTGACCCGTCGGTTCCAGGAGGGCCAGGCCAGTCTGCGCGAGGCTGAGCGGCTGGGGCGGGCCCTGGGTGTCCCCATCATCGAGGCGAACGCGCTGGCCTGGCGGGGCATGCTCGCGATGCTGACCGGTGACCTGTCCGGGACCGCCCAGATCTCCCGAGCACACGACCTCGTCCAAGCACATCGCCTCGACCGGCTGGCCACGTCGGCCAACACCGTCACCGCCGTGGCCCTCCTGCTGGCGGTTCGCGGTGACAAGGACCAGGCCCGGGTCACCCTCGGCGCCGCCCGGCGGCTGACCACTCGTGTCCGCGGGATCGCCCCCTGGTTCTCGGTCGCCGGTCCGCTGGTGCAGGCACGCGCGGCGCTCCTGATCGGCGACCGGGCTCTCGCCCGAGCCTTGTGCACCGAGGCCCGCGGGCACCTGACGGCGGAGCTCGCCGAGACCGTCCTGGGCGAGTTCCTGGCCGAGCTCCTGGCGATCCTGGGGACCTCCCCCACCGAAGGGGGCTTCGCCGAGCCGCTCACTGCCGGCGAGCTGCGGGTCCTGCAGTTCCTCCCCAGCCGGCTCACCTTCGCCCAGATCGGTGAGCACCTGTTCCTGTCCCGCGCCACGGTCAAGACCCACGCGATGGCCATCTACCGCAAGCTCGGCGTGTCCTCACGTGACGACGCGATCGCTCGGGCGCGCGCCCTGGGGCTGGTCGAGGCGTCGGTGTCGGACTGATCACAGGCCCGGTGCCTGCGGGGAGCGGTGCGGCTCTCATCCTCCGAGGACGATGCCCGGCACCGCACGGCCGACTTGCATGAGAGGCGTGAAGCCTTTCCGCGAGGCCTACCAGGGGCGTCCGCCCTTCGCCTCGGAGAGGCGTCCCCCGATCGCGACGCGGTACGTGCCGTTGCCCCGCTCGTTGGGGGAGTACTCCCGGGCGCGGGTCCGGCCCGACGTCCTCGCGGGCGTGACGGTGGCGGCGTTGGCGCTTCCGTCCGCGATGGCCTACGCGCAGCTGGCCGGCGCGCCAGTGAGCTCGGGCCTCTACGCCCTGCTGCTGCCGGTCGCGGCGTACGCCGTGTTCGGATCGGCGCCGCGGCTCGTGATCGGCCCCGAGGGCACGGTGTCGCTGCTGGTCGCCACCGCGGTAGCTCCGCTCGCTGCCAGTGGGACCGACGAGTACGCGGTGCTGGCATCGATGCTCGCCCTCCTGGTCGGCCTGGTGTTCCTGGCGGCTCGACTGGTCCGCCTCGGCTGGATCGCCGACTACTTCTCCCAGGCCGTGCTGGTCGGGTACATCACCGGGGTCGCCGTGGTGCTGGTCCTGGGTCAGCTGGGCAAGCTGGTCGGCGTCTCCAGCGACGAGGACGGGGCGGTCCGTGAGGCCCTCGACATCCTCACCCACCTGGACCAGGCAGACGCGGAGACGGTGGTGGTCGCCGTCGTCTCCCTGCTGCTGCTGGTCGGCCTCGGCCGGGCGAGCAAGCGCATCCCCGCGGCACTCCTCCTGGTGGTGCTGGGCATCGCTGCGTCGTGGGCGCTGGACCTCGCGTCTGCGGGTGTCGCCGTCACGGGCCCGGTGCCGAGCGGACTGCCGTCGTTCGCGATGCCCGACGTGTCCCGGTCCGACCTCGGCACGCTCATGGCCGCCGCGGCGGCCATCTTCCTGGTTGCCTTCTCCGACTCCATCCTCACCGCCCGCTCGTTCGCCGCCCGACGGCACGAGGTGGTGGACGCGAACCAGGAGCTGCTCGCGCACGGGATCGCTCAGATCGCTTCCGGTGTGACCCAGGGAATCCCCGTGGGCACCAGCGGGTCGCGCACGGCGGTCAACGACGACATGGGCGCGACCAGCCAGGTCAGCGGACTCACGGCGGCCGCGATGATCGCCCTCATCCTGATCTTCCTCACCGGGCCCATCCAGTACCTACCCTCGGCGATCCTCGGCGCCGTGATCGTCTTCGCCGCGTCGAAGCTGATCGATCCCGACCAGTGGCGCTCGCTGGCCCGAAGCAGCCGGACCGAGGTCGTGATCGCCGCGGTGACGAGCCTGGTCGTGGTCACCATCGGAGTGCTTCTCGCCATCGCGGTCGCGGTCGTGCTGTCCGTGGCCGACGTCATCCGGCGAGCAGCCCGACCCGACGACGCCGTGCTGGGGTGGTCCGAGGCGGACGGGCGCTACGTCGACGTCACCGAGCACCCGGACGCGGGCGTCAGCGACGGGGTCGTCGTGTACCGCATCCAGGACCGGATGTTCTTCGCCAACGCCCACTTCTTCAAGCGGCGGCTGTGGGCGGCCGTCGACGGTGCGCCCAAGCCGGTGCGCCACGTGGTCCTGGACGCCTCCTTCATCAGCGACATAGACGCCAGCGCCGAGGGCGCCCTCCGTGAGGTCGTCGACGGGCTGCTCGAGCGCAACATCGAGCTGCACGTCGCGCGCGCCACCGTGGAGCTCCGGCAACGGTTCGACGAGGTGGGTCTCACCGAGCTGATCGGCCCGACCCACTTCCACGGCACCATCGGCGCCGCTGTCAGCGCCGGCGGACCGGCGGCAGGCGCGACGTCGTGACCAGCGCGACACCACACCCACGCCCGCCCCCGGCGCGACCCGCCGGAGCCGCGACCCTCACACCACGACGCACGAAGGAGAAGGCAATGTCCACCAACCCCGAGTACGACGAGATGCCCGAACCCACCCGCTGGGTCGGCTGGGTCATCTTCGGCGCGATCATGATGATCATGGTCGGCGTGTTCGGCGCGCTCGCCGGCCTGGTCGGGATCTTCAAGGAGGAGGTCTACCTCGTCCCCAGCAAGGACCTCCTCGTGACCGTCGACTACACCACCTGGGGCTGGGTCCACCTGCTCCTGGGCCTGCTCGTCCTCGCCGCCGGAGTCGGACTGCTGGCCGGCAGGACGTGGGCCCGCATCGTCGGGGTGATCGCGATCAGCCTCCACATGGTCGTCAACTTCGTCTTCCTCGCGGCCTACCCGCTCTGGTCGCTCACGATGATCGCCCTGGGGACCCTGGTGCTCTTCGCGATCATCGCCCACGGACGCGAGATCAGGTACTGATCGCCCCGGGTGGTGGATGCGGTCAGCGGCGGCGCTGCACGCGGACGTACAGGACGGCACCGACGCCCAGCCCGGCCAGTGCACCCAGCAGCCGCCCCCACTCCGGGGCCAGGGCCGCCCCCACCACCGCCAGCAGCATCGCCAGGATCGCCAGCCCGGCCCGCAGCGCCAGGTCGCGGACGAACACCGTGGTGAACGGCCGGGGCCGCCCCCTGCGGTCCAGCGGGGCCACCGCGACCACCGCGGAGGTGTTCACCGGGCCGAGGATGTGCGGGTAGGTCTCCTCGCCGACCGCCTCCTCGCGCCAGGGCGGCTCGAGACGTGCGGTGTCGATGGTGAGCAGCACCAGCGGCTCCCGCACGTCGCGGTAGTACCGCTCGAACACCGTCGGCACCTGCTCGCGCCGGGCGGCGTGGATGAACCCCTCCTCGGCCAGGCTACGGCCTAGCGTCGAGGTGGTGTAGCTGCCGCGCGCACGGGCCTCGGCCCACGCCGAGGCGGTGGTCACGTGGAAGAGGTGCATGTGGCGGGTCAGAAGAGCCGGTGCTCGGCGTCGTCGAGGCCGCGCAGGGCGTCGTAGTCCACCACCGCGCAGGTGATGCCCCGGTCGCCCGCCAGGACCCGGGCCTGCGGCTTGATCTCCTGGGCGGCCAGGATGCCCCGCACCGGCGCGAGCAGCGGGTCGCGGTTGAGGAGCTCGAGGTAGCGGGTCAGCTGCTCGACGCCGTCGATCTCCCCCCGGCGCTTGACCTCCACCGCCACGGACCCTCCCGCCGCGTCCCGGCACATCAGGTCGACCGGTCCGATCGCGGTCGGGTACTCGCGGCGGACCAGGGTGAGGCCGTCGGCCAGCGTGGCGGGGTGCTCGGCGAGCAGCTCCTGGAGGTGCTTCTCGACCCCGTCCTTCTGCAGCCCCGGGTCGACCCCGAGGTCGTGGGAGGAGTCGTGGTGGATCTCCTCGATGAGGATGCGCAGCGTGTCGTCGGTGCGGCTGGTGACCACCCACTCCACGTGGCCCTCGGCGGTGGTGACCTCCCGCACCGTGCACGGCGGGGACATCCAGTTCAACGGCTTGTACGAGCCGCCGTCGGAGTGCACCAGCACCGACCCGTCGGCCTTGAGCATCAGCACCCGGGTGGCCATCGGCAGGTGCGCGGTCAGCCGCCCGGCGTAGTCGACCTGGCAGCGGGCAACGACGAGTCTCACGGGCCCCGAATCTACCTCGGGGCCGCCCGGCCCCGTGAACTACCTCACGGCGGGGAGCGGGACGAGGATGCGATGATCGTCCCTATGACCAGCACCGGCACTGACTCAGCGCGCACCTTCTCGACCATCGGCGTGATCGGCCTGGGCACCATGGGGGCCGGGATCGCCGAGGTCTTCGCCCGGCACGGCTTCGACGTGGTCGGTGTCGAGGCCAACGAGGACGGTCTGGAGCGGGGTCGCCAGCACGTGCAGCACTCGACCGAGCGGGCGGTCCGGCGCGGCAAGCTGACCGAGCAGGAGCAGGCCGAGCTGGTCGGCCGGATCACCTTCACCACCGAGCTGAAGGACCTCGCCCCCGCCGACTTCGTGGTCGAGGCCGTCGTGGAGTCCCTGGAGGTCAAGAAGGGCATCTTCGGGGCGCTGGACGACATCGTCGCCCCCGAGGCCATCCTGGCCACCAACACCTCCTCCCTGTCCGTCACCGAGATCTCCACCGCCAACGCCCACCCCGGCCGGGTCGTCGGGGTGCACTTCTTCAACCCTGCGCCCGTGCAGACGCTCGTCGAGATCGTCCGCACGGTGGTGACCGAGCCGTCGGTGCTGTCCGACGTGCAGGCGCTGGTGGGCCGTCTGGGCAAGACGCCGGTGGTGTGCGGGGACAAGGCCGGGTTCATCGCCAACACCCTGCTGTTCGGCTACCTCAACCACGCGGTGTCGATGTACGAGGCCCGCTACGCCACCCGCGAGGACATCGACGCCGCCATGCGCTTCGGCTGCGGCTACCCGATGGGACCGCTGGCCCTGCTGGACCTGATCGGCCTGGACACGGCGTACGAGATCCTCGACACGATGTACAAGCAGGGTCGGGACCGGCTGCACGCCCCGGCCCCCATCCTCAAGCAGATGGTCACCGCCGGGCTGCTGGGCCGCAAGACCGGGCGTGGGTTCTACACCTACGAGGCTCCGCACAGCCCGGTCGTGGTCCCCGACGCGCACACGCCCTCTGCCGACGACAAGCCGCAGCTGCGGCACGACATCCGGCTGGTGGGTGTCGTCGGCACCGGCACGATGGCCTCGGGCATCGTGGAGGTGTTCGCCAAGAGCGGGTACGACGTGCTCTACGTCGGTCGCTCGCAGGACAAGGTCGACGGCGTGCGCGCCACCATCGAGCGCTCGCTCGACAAGGCGATCCAGCGCGGGAAGCTGGAGGAGGCGCAGAAGGACGTCATCCTGGGCCGGCTGACCGGCACGACCTCCCTCGACGACCTCAAGGACGTCGACCTCGTGGTGGAGGCGATCGCGGAGGACCTCGCCATCAAGACCACGCTCTTCGCCAACCTCGACGACATCTGCAAGCCCGGAGCCATCCTGGCCACCACGACCTCCTCGCTCCCGATCATCGCGTGCGCGAAGGCCACCTCGCGTCCCCAGGACGTCATCGGCATGCACTTCTTCAACCCCGCCCCCATCATGAGGCTGGTCGAGGTGGTCTCCACCGTGGCCACCGCCGACGAGGTGGGCGAGACGGTCCGGGCGCTGTGCGAGCGGGTCGGCAAGGTGGCGGTGTCCTGCGGCGACCGGGCCGGGTTCATCGTCAACGCGCTGCTGTTCCCCTACCTCAACGACGCCGTGAAGATGCTCGAGGCGCACTACGCCACCGCCGACGACATCGACACCGCGATGAAGCAGGGGTGCGCGCTGCCAATGGGCCCGTTCGCGCTCCTGGACGTGGTCGGCAACGACGTCTCGCTGGCCATCCAGCGCGAGCTCTACCTGGAGTTCCGCGAGCCCGGGTTCGCCCCGGCCCCGCTGCTGGAGCACCTGGTCACCGCCGGCTACCTGGGCCGCAAGACCAAGCGCGGGTTCCGCGACTACTCGGTGCGCTGAGTCACACCGCGCCCCTGATTGTTTGATCACAGGGCCACCCCACCCTGTTGCCTCCGCGCCGCGACTTGTAACGTGCCACTAGTTGCGTGAGGTGACTCGGGTCACGGCCGTCGTGAGCGTGATCACCCCGACAGGGAGTTGCGGATGAAGATCGTCGTCCTCGTCAAGCACGTTCCGGACCCGGACGCCACCTGGTCCTTCGCCCCCGACCTCACCCTGGACCGCGCCGCGGTCGAGGGCCGGCTCTCCGAGCTCGACGAGTACGCCGTCGAGCAGGCGGTCCGTCTGGTCGAGGGCGGGCTGGACGCCGAGGTCACCTGCCTCACCGTGGGGCCACCGGCCGCCGCAGACGGCCTGCGCAAGGCCCTGGCGATGGGGGCGGACGCCGCGGTGCACGTCGTCGACGACGCGATCCACGGCTCCGACGCGCTGTCCACCTCGCTGGTCCTGGCGGCCGCCCTGGAGCGGACCGGTTTCGACCTGGTCCTCACCGGAATGGGCTCCACGGACGCCGAGATGTCGGTGATGCCCGCGATGGTGGCGGACCGGCTGGGGGTGCCGCAGGCCACGTTCGCGGGTGAGCTCGCGGTCGTCGACGGCACCGTCACGATCAAGCGCGAGACCGAGACCGCTGTCGAGCACGTCAGCGCCGACCTCCCCGCCGTGGTGTCGGTGACCGACCGCACCGGGGAGAGCCGCTACCCCGCGTTCCGCGCGATCATGCTCGCCAAGAAGAAGCCGGTGGCCACCTGGTCGCTGGCCGACCTGTCCGTCGACGCCGAGCGGGTGGGGCTGGCGGCGTCGGCGACCAGGGTGGTCGGGACCGAGACCGCTCCGCCGCGGCCCGCGGGGGTGCTCGTCACCGACGACGGCACCGGCGCGAGCCAGCTCGCGGAGTTCCTGGCCGCCCGCGGCCTGCTGTGACCCCCACCCGGCGATGAGAGGAGACATCGTGCCGGAAGTGCTCGTGCTCGTGGAACGGACCCCAGGCGGGGTGCGCAAGGCCAGTCTCGAGCTGCTGACCGCGGCTCGTCGGCTCGGCGACCCCAGCGCCGTCCTGTTCGGCCCACCCGACCCGGAGCTGGTCGCCGCCCTCGGCGCGTACGGCGCCACGAGGGTCTACGCCGTGGCGGGGGAGGAGCCCGAGCAGTTCCTCGCGGTGCCCAAGGCCGAGGCACTGGTGGCCCTGGCCGGGCGGGTCCAGCCGGTCGCGATCCTGGTCAGCTCCGGTCAGGAGGGCAAGGACGTGGCCGCGCGCGTCGCCGTACGACTGGACTCCGGAATCCTCACCGACGCCGTCGACGTCGCCCTGGCCGGCCAGACCGTCCGGGCCACCCAGCCGGTGTTCTCCGGCACCCGGCTGGTCACCAGTGAGGTGGTCCGGGGCACGCCTGTCGTCGCGCTCCGCCCGAGCGCGGTGGAGGCGGTTCCCGCCGCCGTCGACCCGGTGGTGGAACCGGTCGAGATGGAGTTCTCGGAGTCCGCCCGGGGAGCCCGGGTGACCGACCGCACCCCGAAGGGCTCGACGTCGGGCCGTCCCGAGCTCACCGACGCCGAGGTCGTCGTGGCCGGGGGGAGAGGCGTCGGGTCAAGCGAGGGCTTCGCGGTGGTCGAGCAGCTCGCCGACGCGCTCGGCGCCGCCGTGGGCGCCACCCGGGCCGTCACCGACCTGGCCTGGGTCGACCACGACCTGCAGATCGGCCAGACCGGGCGGACCGTCGCTCCCTCGCTGTACGTCGCCGCCGGGGTCTCCGGCTCCATCCAGCACCGGGCCGGCATGCAGAGCAGCAAGACCGTCGTGGCGGTCAACACCGACCCCAACGCCGCGATCTTCTCCGTCGCCGACTTCGGCGTGGTGGGCGACCTGCACCAGGTGCTGCCCGCGCTCACCCAGGAGATCCTCGCGCGCCGAGGCTGAGGACCGGTGCCCCACCCGCCATCGTCACCACCCCCAGAGGAAGGACCCCGCACGTGACCTCCGACTCGACCCCCCACGGCTTCGGCGGCAAGGGACTGGACGCCGGTGATCTCGTCCTCATGCTCGAGGCGCTCGAGGACTTCACCGCCGACGCACTGACGGTGGACCTCCAGCTCCAGCTGGACCACGAGGACACCTGCCCCGAGGACATCGTCCGGGCCATGTCCGACCCCGAGACGCTCGGGGTGCAGATGGTCTTCATCCCGGAGGCCTACGGCGGCATGGACGGCGGCGCGTTCGACTCCTACCGGATCTGCGAGGTGATGGCTCGCCGGGACATCGGGCTGGCGACCGCGGTGTTCGCCACCTTCCTCGGGTCCGACCCGATCCTGGTCGGCGGCACCGAGAACCAGAAGAAGGGGTGGCTGGGGGCGATCGCCGAGGAGGGCACGGTGTTCGCCTACGGGGCCACCGAGCCCGAGGCCGGCTCCGACCTCGGCGCGATGACCACCACCGCCCGGCCCGTCACCGACGAGTCGGGCGTTGTCACGGCCTACGTCCTCAACGGCCGCAAGCAGTGGATCTCCAACGGGAGCATCGCGGACTTCACGACCATCCTCGCGGCGACGCCCTCGGGCCCCTCCTGGTTCGTGGTCCCCAAGGACACCCCCGGGTTCAGCGCCGCCCCGCCCGAGGACAAGCACGGCATCCGGCTGTCCAACACCGCCGGTCTCTTCCTCGACGACGTGGAGGTCCCCGCCGACCACCTGGTCGGCGGCGTCGAGGGCCGCGGGCTGGTGCAGGCCCAGCAGGTGTTCGGCTACACCCGGCTGATGGTCGCGGCCTTCGGGCTCGGCGGCGGCTGGGAGGCGCTCGACAGGGCGATCGAGTACTCCCAGCAGCGCGTCCAGGGCGGTACGCCGCTCAGCGAGAAGCAGGGCTTCACGCACAAGCTCGTGGTCCCCCACGCGGTGCGTCTCGAGGCCGCCCGCGCGTTCATGGAGGAGACTGCTGACCGGCTGGACCGGGGCGAGGGCGCCGACGGCGCGATGAACACCGAGGGGGCGATCGCGAAGTTCGTCGCCACCGAGGCCGGCAACGCCGCCGCCGACGCGGCCATCCAGGCCCACGGCGGCTACGGCTACACCCGCCCCTACCTGGTCGAGAAGATCAAGCGCGACGTGCGGATCACCACGATCTACGAGGGCACCTCGGAGATCATGGAGATGACCATCGCCCGGGACCGTTGGCAGCAGCACCTCAAGACGCGCGGGCAGTACTACCTCGACCGCGCCCGGGCCCTCACCATGCTGCACGCGACGCGCCCGGACGTCGGCGCCGGGATCGCGGCGCTGGCGATGCAGGCGCTGGCCGCGGTCCTCGAGGCCTGCCGGGTGGGCCGCCTCACCCGCAACCAGCACGTGCTGTTCCGGCTGGGAGAGCTGGTGTCGTGGGCCGAGACCGCCGAGGCGTTCGCCCGCCAGGCCGCGGCCGCCCTCGGCGGGGAGCGCTTCGCCAAGAGCCCGAAGCGGTTCGACGGCGCAGCCCTGGCGGCGATGTCGCGGATCTACGCCCGGGAGGCGGCCCAGAAGGTTGCCCTCGACGGCCCACGGTACGTCGTGGGGGCGGCCGACGTGGCGGGCGTGCCGCTCGACCTTCCGGCGCCGGCCATCGCCGCGGCCCAGGCGGGGCTGCTCGCCGACCTGGACACCGTTGCCGACGTGCTCTACGACCGACAGGGAGGGGCCTCATGACTCCCGTGGCCGTGGTCGCGAGCGCGGCCATCATGCCCCAGGCCCCCGACGCGGCGTCGTTCTGGGCGAACATCACCGGCGGCCGCTACTCCATCACCGACGTGCCGCCCGAGCGGTGGGACCCGGCGCTGTACTACTCCGAGGACCACGCGGCACCGGACAAGACCTACTCCCGCATCGGGGGGTGGGTCCGCGAGTTCCCGTGGGAACCGGTGGCGTGGAAGCTGCCCATCCCGCCCAAGGTGGCCGCGCAGATGGACGAGGGCCAGCGCTGGGCGGTCTCCGCCGCCCGCAGCGCCCTGCTGGAGGCCGGCTGGCCCGGCTGGGACGTGGACAACGACCGCGTCGCGGTGATCCTCGGCAACGCCATCGGCGGGGAGAAGCACTACCTGTCCTCGATGCGGATCAAGCTGCCCGAGGTGCTTCGCCACCTGCGCGCCGCGCCCTCCCTGGTCGCGCTCCCCGACGACGTCCAGCAGCAGATCGTGGCGCAGACCCGGGACGCGTACCTCGCCGAGCAGGGCGAGATCACCGAGGACACCATGCCCGGTGAGCTCTCCAACGTGATCGCCGGTCGGGTGGCCAACCTCTTCAACCTGCGCGGACCCAACTTCACCACCGACGCCGCGTGCGCCTCGGGCCTGGCGGCCCTCAACGCCGCGGTCACCGGGCTCGTCGAGCACGACTTCGACGCCGTGGTGACCGGCGGCATCGACCGGAACATGGGCGTGGACGCCTTCGTGAAGTTCTGCAAGATCGGCGCGCTCTCCGCGACCGGGACCCGGCCCTTCGACGCCGGGGCGGACGGCTTCGTGATGGGTGAGGGCTGCGCGCTGTTCGTGCTCAAGCGGCTCGAGGACGCCGAGCGGGCCGGGGACCGCGTGCTGGCGGTGGTCCTCGGCGTGGGTGGCTCCTCCGACGGCAAGGGCAAGGGCATCACCGCGCCGAACCCGGTGGGCCAGCGGCTGGCCGTGGAGCGGGCCTGGGCCAAGGCGGGCGAGGACCCTGCCTCGGCGTCCGCCGTGGAGGCGCACGGGACCTCCACCAGCGTCGGGGACGCCGCCGAGCTCAGCAGCCTCACCGCGGTCTTCGGCGCCGCCGGGGCGGCGCCCCGGTCGGTCGCCCTGGGCTCGGTGAAGTCCAACATCGGGCACCTCAAGGCCGCGGCCGGCACCGCGGGGCTGTTCAAGATGGTCCACTCCCTGCACGAGAAGGTGCTGGCGCCGAGCCTGCACTTCGTCACGCCCAACCCGAACGTGGACTGGGACACCGTTCCGTTCGCGGTCAACACCGACCTGCGCGCCTGGCCCGAGCCCCGGGGCGGGGTCCGCCGCGCCGGTCTCAGCGCCTTCGGGTTCGGCGGCACGAACTTCCACGTGGTGCTCGAGGAGCACGTGCCCGGACGGCACCGGCCAGAGCCGCGGGTGCTCGCCTCGGCCGGGGTCCCCGCCAGTGCGGCCGTCACGACGCCTGCCGGCCAGGGCACGTCCGGGACCGCGCCGGCCCCGGTGGCACGCAAGGCCCCCCTGCGC
>NZ_DAOMFK010000011.1:0-36598 GCF_035429765.1 Nocardioides sp.
GACGCCGGCCAAGCCGGCCTGCTCGGCGAGCTGCGCCAGGTGCCCCTCGGCGGTGCCCGGCAGGGTGGCCTCGCCGGGGCTGTCCGGGTCGAGCCGGGCGGCGGCGGCCCAGAACACCGCCAGCGGGCCGGTGTGCCCGGCATGGTCCCAGACGCACGCGGCGACGGTGCCCCCGCGGCGCACGACGCGGCCCATCTCTCGCAGGCCGGCGACCGGGTCGGACATGAAGTGCACGACGAGCTGGGCGAGCGTGGCGTCGAAGGAGCCGTCGGGGTACGGGAGGGCCTCGGCCGTCCCACGGCGTACGTCCACGTCGGGGAGGCGGGCGCGGGCCGCGGCCACGAACGACTCGGAGGGGTCCACCGCGGCAACGGCAGCCGGGCCGAGCAGGTCCGCGAGGTGCGCCGTCAGCGTGCCCGGGCCGCAGCCGACGTCGAGCACCCGGTCTCCGGGTCCGACGCCGGTGAAGGGCAGAAACTCCGCGGCGAGCGGCTCGGACCACCGACCCATGAACCGGGCGTAGGCGTCGGCGGCCACCTCGAAGCTCATCGGGTGGCCTCGGCGTGGTAGGTCAGGTCGGCCCCGGCGAGCCGGCGCACCCCCTCCTCGAGCACCTCGTCGTCCTTGCAGAACGCCCACCGAACCAGCTGCCGCCCGGCCTCCCGGTCGTCGTAGAACGACTGGGCCGGGATGGCCACCACGCCCGCGCGCGCGGGCAGCTCCAGGCAGAAGGACTCCCCGTCCGGCCAGCCCAGATGCGTGATGTCGGTGAGGGCGAAGTAGGTGCCGGCGGGGATGCGGGTCGGCAACCCGGCGCCTGCCAGGCCCGCGCACAGGAGGTCGCGGCGGCGCTGCAGGTCCCGGGCGAGGGCCCCCGGGAAGTCCGGCTCGTGCTCGAGTGCGTGCGCGACGGCAGGCTGCAGGGGCGCTCCGGAGGTGAAGGTCAGCCACTGCTTGGCGGCCAGCACGGCGCCCACCAGGTGTGCCGGGCCCGTGGCCCAGCCGATCTTCCAGCCGGTGAACGAGTAGGACTTCCCGGCGCTGGACAGCGTCAGGGTGCGCTCGGCCATGCCGGGCAGGGTGGCGAGGGGGATGTGCGGGGTGCCGTCGAAGGTGAGGTGCTCGTACACCTCGTCGGTGATCACGACCAGGTCGTGCTCGCGGGCGAGGTCGGCGATCGCGGTCCGCTCCGCGAGGGTCAGCACGGTGCCGGTGGGGTTGTGCGGGCTGTTGACGAGCAGGAACCGGGTGCGTGGGGTCACCGCGGCCCTCAGCTCGGCCGGGTCGAGCCGGAAGTCGGGTGCCCGTAGCGTCACCGGCCGGCGTACCGCACCTGCCATCTGGAGCATCGCCACGTAGGAGTCGTAGTAGGGCTCGAGCACGACCACCTCGTCGCCGGGGTCGACCAGCCCCAGGACGGCGGCCGCGATCGCCTCGGTGCAGCCGGTGGTGACGACCACCTGGGTCTCCGGGTCGAGCTCCAGCCCGTAGTGCCGCTGCTGGTGGCGGGCGATCGCTCGGCGCAGGGCGGGCTGTCCGGGTCCGGGGGCGTACTGGTTGCTGCCACCTTGCAGCGCGGCGACGGCCCGAGCGATGACCGACGGCGGGCCGTCGGTGTCGGGGAACCCCTGGCCGAGGTTGACCGCGCCGGTGCGTGCGGCGAGCGCCGACATCCGGGTGAAGATCGTCGGCGCGATGCCACGCAGCCGCGCTGCCGGTACCCCGTGGTGGCCGCGACGCCTGTCGTTCATGGTCCCCCACCGTAACGCCGACCCGTGGCTGTTTGCCCGGGGCGCGTGCCGACTCGGGAGGTGGTGGCCTGCTCGGTAGGGTGCCGCTCGTGACCGACCCCACCCTTGCCCGAGACGTCGACGCCTGCTGCAGGCTGACCGGCCAGTTCACACTGCGCTCGGGCCAGCTGGCCAACGAGTACTTCGACAAGTACCTCTTCGAGGCCGACCCGGCGCTGCTGTCCCGCGTGGTCGCGCGGATGGTGGGGCTGGTGCCGCCCGGCACCGACCTGCTGGGTGGCCTGGAGCTCGGCGGCGTCCCGATCGCCACCCTGCTCAGCGCGCGAACCGGGTTCCCCGCGCTGTTCGTGCGCAAACGGGCCAAGGAGTACGGCACCTGCAAGCTCGCGGAGGGCCCCGACGTGGCCGGGCGCCGGGTCACGCTCGTGGAGGACGTGATCACGACGGGCGGGGCGGTGCGCGACGCCACCCGGGCTCTGCGGGAGGCAGGGGCGGTCGTCGAGGTCGTTGTCTGCGCCATCGACCGGTCCCCTGGGGGCAACCCGCTCGCCGACGTGGGTCTGGAGGTCCGAGCGGTTCTTACCAAGGCCGAGCTGGACGCGGCGCGCGCCGGCTGAGACCCGAGGGCTCTGACCAGGGTCAGACCCGGGCCGCAGCGCGGCGGTGCCGCCACCACTCGTAGGCCACGGGGATGATCGAGAAGGCCAGGATGAGGATCACGGCCTTGTCGATGCTCTTGCCCAGGGAGGGGAAGGTGGCGCCGAGGAAGAACCCGAGCATGGTGATCGACGCCACCCAGAGCACCGCGCCGAGGAAGCTCCACATCATGAACTTCCCGCGGTGCATCCGGCTGATCCCGGCGACCACCGTGACGTAGGTGCGTACGAAGGGCACGAACCGGCCGAGCACCAGCGCCAGGTTGCCGCGCCGGTCGAAGAACTCGTCGGTCTTGTCGAAGTACTTCTGCTTGACGATGCGGCCCTCGTGCCGGTGCAACGGAGGCCCGATCGCCCGGCCGATCTCGTAGCCGCTCACGTTGCCGAGGAACGCGGCAGTGGTGAGTGCGACCAGGGCTGCCAGCAGCTCGACGTACGGGCCACCTGGCAGCAGGTTGAGCTCTCCGGTCGCGATGAACAGCCCCAGCGCGAACAGCAGCGTGTCCCCGGGCAGGAACGGGAAGAGCAGCCCGCACTCGATGAAGATGATGATCAGGCTGATCCAGAACAGCTCGGTGCCGAACCGGTCCAGCAGCCAGTAGGGATCCATCCAGTCCATGCCGAACAGCCAGAGGTGCGGCAGGAGGGTCAGGCTCACGGGCGCAACCCTAGCCGGAGTCGGCAACCGGGATAGTACGGTCCCGGTCCGGGGTCGACCCCCCGTCGGGACCCCGCGTCGGGACCGTACTATCCGGGCGTGGACGAGGAGCGGGCGCCGTACGACCCGATGCCGCACGGTCCGGCGGAGGTGGGGGTGGGCCCCTGGGAGGGCGAGTGGCCCACCGGGGAGCGGTACGACGCGCAGCTGCTCGCCCACGGCGACCGGCGCAACGTGGTCGACCGCTACCGCTACTGGAGCCTGGAGGCGATCCGGGCCGACCTCGACCTGCGCCGGCACGACTTCCACGTGGCCATCGAGAACTGGCAGCACGACTTCAACATCGGCACGGTCGTGCGCACCGCGAACGCGTTCCTCGCCGCGGAGGTCCACATCGTCGGCAACCGACGGTGGAACCGCCGCGGCGCGATGGTCACCGACCGCTACCAGCACCTCGTCCACCACGCCAGCGCCGCGGACCTCGCGGCCTACCTTCACGACCGCGGCGTACGCCTGCTCGGCATCGACAACCTGCCCGGCTCGGCGCACCTGGAGACGATGGCGGTGCCACGGCGGGTGTGCTTCCTCTTCGGCCAGGAGGGCCCGGGCCTCTCGGCCGCCGCCCGCGAGGTGTGCGACGGCACGTTCTCCATCGCCCAGTTCGGCTCCACCCGCTCGATCAACGCCTCGGCCGCCGCGGCGATCGCGATGCACGCGTGGATCCGGACGTACGCCGACCTGTCCGGCGACCGCGCCTGGCGGGGCTGAGCCACCGGCCCCCGGAGGGGCCGGACCTCCTCGTACGGCGTGCGCAGCGAGAGCCACTAGGGTGGGGGCAGTCGGTGGCCGCGACCTTCACGACCGGCCACACACCGGAGTCGAGGAGTCATCGGAATGCCCATCGCCACCCCTGAGATCTACGCCCAGATGCTCGACACGGCCAAGGCGAACGCCTTCGCGTTCCCGGCCATCAACGTCTCGTCCTCGCAGACCCTGAACGCCGCCCTGAAGGGCTTCGCGGACGCGGGCTCGGACGGCATCATCCAGATCTCGACGGGCGGCGCGGAGTACCTCTCCGGGCCCGCGGTCAAGAACATGGTCACCGGGTCGGTCGCGTTCGCGGCGTACGCCGAGGAGGTCGCCAAGGCCTACCCCGTGCACATCGCCCTGCACACCGACCACTGCCCGAAGCCGAAGCTCGACGGGTTCGTCCGGCCGCTGATCGACCTGTCCGCCGAGCGGGTCAAGAGCGGGAAGGCCCCGCTGTTCCAGTCCCACATGTGGGACGGGTCCGCCGTGCCGCTCGCCGAGAACCTCCAGATCGCCGAGGAGCTGCTGGCCAAGTGCGCGGCCGCGCACATCATCCTCGAGATCGAGGTCGGCGTGGTCGGCGGCGAGGAGGACGGCATCGTCGGTGCCATCGACGAGAAGCTCTACACCACCCCCGAGGACGCGCTGGCCACGGTCGCCGCGCTGGGCGTCGGCGAGAAGGGCCGGTACATGACGGCGCTGACCTTCGGCAACGTCCACGGCGTCTACAAGCCCGGCAACGTCAAGCTGCGCCCCGAGATCCTCAAGGCCGCCCAGGACGCCGTCGTCGAGAAGCTCGCCCTGGCGGCCGGCGCCAAGCCGTTCGACCTGGTCTTCCACGGCGGGTCGGGCTCGCTGCCGGAGGAGATCTCCGCGGCGGTGGACTACGGCGTGGTGAAGATGAACGTCGACACCGACACGCAGTACGCCTACACCCGCCCGGTGGCCGACCACATGCTGCGCAACTACGACGGCGTCCTCAAGGTCGACGGCGAGGTCGGCAACAAGAAGGTCTACGACCCCCGCGCCTGGGGCAAGGCGGGCGAGGCGGGCATGGCGGCCCGCGTGGTCGAGGCCTGCGAGAACCTGCGCTCCACCGGCCACTCCCTCGGGGTCTGAGCGTCGCGGCGCCCCCGGGCGCTCAGCGCAGCAGGGCGTCGTACGCCGCAGGGCTGGACTCGCGCAGGAACGCCGAGCAGCGCTCCCACTCGTCGGTCTCGCCGATCGCCCGTGCGGAGAGCGCCAGCGTGGCCAGGCAGCGCAGGAAGCCGCGGTTCGGCTCGTGCTCCCACGGGAACGGGCCGTGCCCCTTCCAGCCGGTGCGACGCAGCAGGTCCAGGCTGCGGTGGTACCCGACCCGTGCGTAGGCGTACACGGTGACCTCGTCGGCGTCCTCCCGGCGGGCCTGGTCGGCGAGCGCGGCCCAGGCCGCCGGCGACGCGGGGTGGCGGCGTACGACGCCGGTGGGCGGCTGGCCCGAGCCGAGCTCGGCGGAGGCAGGATCCACGGGCAGCAGCGTCGGAGGCGGCCCGGCCATCAGGTCGACGTGGCTCATGCGGACCAGCCTGCCACGCGGGTCCGCGGCCCGGCCGGAACACACGGGGCCGGAGAGGTGTTCTGGAGAGTCATGACCGGGATGACCGCGCAGGTGGAGGCACCGCCGGAGCACCAGCGACCCTGGCCGGCGCTGTTCGCCCTGTGCCTCGGCTTCTTCATGATCCTGGTCGACTCGACCATCGTCACCGTGGCGACCCCGGTGCTGATCCGGGACCTCAGCGCCGAGGTCAACGCGGTGGTCTGGGTGACCAGCGCCTACCTGCTGGCCTACGCGGTCCCGCTGCTCATCACCGGGCGGCTGGGGGACCGGTTCGGCCAGAAGCGGCTCTACCTGGTCGGGCTCGCGGTGTTCACCGCGGCCTCGCTGTGGTGCGGGCTGACCCACACCATCGGCTGGCTGGTCCTGGCCCGGGTGGTCCAGGGGCTGGGCGCCGCGCTGATGTCGCCCCAGACGATGGCGATCATCACCCGGATCTTCCCGGCCGAGCGGCGCGGGCAGGCGATGGCGCTCTGGGGCGCCACGGCGGGGCTGGCGACGCTGGTCGGCCCGATCCTCGGCGGGCTGCTGATCGACTCCCTGGGATGGGAGTGGATCTTCTTCGTCAACGTGCCGGTCGGGGTGATCGGGTTCGTGCTCGCCGCGCGGCTGGTCCCTCGGTTGGCCACCCACCCGCACCGGTTCGACTGGCTGGGAGTCGTGCTCAGCGGCCTGGGCATGCTCCTGCTGGTCTTCGGTCTCCAGGAGGGGCACCAGTACGACTGGGGCGAGATCACGCCCGGGCTGACCGTGCCGGAGCTGATCGTAGGCGGACTGGTCCTGCTGGCGCTGTTCTGGATCTGGCAGTGGCTGAACCCCCGCGAGCCCCTGGTCCCGCTCGGGCTGTTCGGCGACCGGAACTTCTCGGTCGCCAACGTGGCGATCCTCGTCATCGCGTTCACGATCACCGCCTTCACCTTCCCGCTCATGCTGTACACCCAGCTGGTGCGGGGCCTCACCCCCACCCAGAGCGCGCTGCTGCTGGCACCGATCGCGCTCCCGTCGCTGCTCCTGGCCCGCTGGGTGGGACACCTGACCGACCGGGTGCACCCCCGGCTGCTCACCGGGACGGGGTTCACCTGCCTGCTGGTCTCCCTCGTCTGGCTGGCCACGGTGATGACTCCGGACTCGCCGCTGTGGGAGCTGGTGCTGCCGCTCACCCTGCTCGGCGTCGGCAGCGCCTTCATCTGGGCCCCGAACTCCGCGACCGCCAACCGGAACCTGCCGATGCACCAGGCCGGGGCCGGAGCCGGGGTCTACAACGAGACCCGCCAGGTGGGTGCGGTGCTGGGAGCGGCGGCGATCGCCGTACTCATGGACTCCCGGCTGGCTGCGAACGGTCTGGTGTTCTCACCCTCCGAAGGCTCCGGGGGCGAGGGGCTGCCACCGCAGGTGGTGGACGCCTTCAGCCGCGCGATGTCCGAGGCGATGCTGCTCGCGCCCGCGATCGCGGTGGTCGGGCTGGTGGCGGTGATGTTCTTCGTCCGGCCGCGGCACCAGACCCTTGCTCAGGGCAGCACCATCGAGTAGGCGCCGGGCTCGAGGCGCCAGGTGCGCGTCCGCTCGGGCCCGTCGATCTCGCCGTCGGCGGAGCAGTGGAACGGTTCACCGGTGACCGACACCTGCCGCCCGCGCACCCGGAGCACGTCGTCGCGCCCCTCGTGCCGTCCGCGCAGCAGGGTGAGGGCGTACGCCGCCCGCGCGAGCGCTCCGTTCGGCCGCGACACCATCACGTCCAGCCGGCCGTCCTCCGGGTCGGCCCCCGGCGTGAGCTCGGTGCCGCCGCCGACGCTGGCGCCGTTGCCGATCGCCACCATCAGCACGGGGTGGGTGAGGTCGTTGACCACCTCGCCGTCGACCTCCACCCGCAGCCGGAGCGAGCGCGGGCGCAGCGCCGCCCGTGCCGCACCGATCGGGTAGCCCAGGCGACCCAGGTTCAGCCCGCCGACCCCGACCGAGCCGAGCCGCTCCTTCCACCCCGCCCCGTGGACCGCGGCATCGGCGCCGGCCCCCACGTGCACGTGGTTGACGACCACGTGGCCCCGCTCGTCGACGATCAGGTCGACGGGGCGGACCGTCCCCCCCAGCACGGCCTCGGCCGCCGCCTCGACGTCCAGGGGGATGTCCATGGTGCGGGCGAAGTCGTTGCCGGTGCCCAGCGGGAGGAGCCCGAGGACGGCGTCCGCGAGCTCGTGGCGGCGGTAGAGCGCCGAGACCACCGCGTGCAGGCTGCCGTCACCGCCGGCGACCACGATCCGGCGGGGGCCCGCCCGGTGCAGCACCCCGTCGAGCTCGCCGGGGTTCGAGGTCACCGCCACCTCCACGGAGGCCGCGGTGCGCAGGACCTCCAGGGCACGCGCGAGCGACTCGCTCTCGGCGGTCCCGGCGTCCCTGTTGGCGATCACGAGGAGTGGCTCCACGGTTCGGACACTACCCAAGCCGTCCGGCGCCGGGTGCCTGGTTTGGTAGCGTGCTGCCGCAAGAGCCCCGGTGCCTTGCGCCGGGGCTGTGTCGTAGGTGAGGAGGGCAGGGATGCCCGCGATCGTGGTGCTGGGCGCCCAGTGGGGTGACGAGGGCAAGGGCAAGGCGACCGACCTGCTGGCGACGACCGACACCATCGACTACGTGGTGCGAACCTCCGGCGGCCACAACGCCGGGCACACGATCGTGGTCGGCGGCGAGCGGTTCGCCACCCACCTGCTGCCGTCGGGGATCCTCACCCCGGGCTGCACCTCGGTGATCGCGAACGGCGTCGTGGTCTCCCCCGAGGCGCTCTTCGGCGAGCTCGACGCGCTCGTCGCGCGCGGCGTGCCGGAGCCACGGCTGGTGGTCTCGGCCAACGCGCACGTGATCGCGTCGTACCACTCGACCATCGACCGGGTCACCGAGCGGTTCTTGGGCAGGAACCGGATCGGCACGACCGGCCGCGGCATCGGCCCCGCGTACAGCGACAAGATCAACCGTGTCGGCATCCGCGTCGCGGACCTGTTCGACGAGGGCATCCTGCGGCAGAAGGTCGAGGCCGCCGTGGACCTGAAGAACCACCTCCTCACGAAGGTCTACAACCGCCGGGCGGTCGACCCGGCGAGCGTCGTCGAGGAGCTGCTCTCGTACGCCGACCGGCTGCGGCCGATGGTCGCCGACACCTCGCTGCTGCTCAACCGGGCCCTCGACGAGGGCAGGACCGTGCTGTTCGAGGGGGCCCAGGCGACGATGCTGGACGTCGACCACGGCACCTACCCGTTCGTGACCTCCTCCAACCCGGTCGCCGGCGGGGTGTGCACGGGCGCCGGTGTCGGGCCTACCCGGATCGACCGTGTCATCGGCGTCATCAAGGCCTACACGACCCGGGTCGGGTCGGGACCGTTCCCCACCGAGCTGCTGGACACCGACGGGGAGAGGCTGTGGGAGATCGGCGGCGAGGTCGGCGTCTCGACGGGGCGGAACCGGCGCTGCGGGTGGTACGACGCGGTGATCGCCCGCTACGCGACCCGGGTCAACGGCCTGACCGACTTCTTCCTCACCAAGCTCGACGTGCTGTCGCACTGGGAGCGCATCCCGGTCTGCGTGGCCTACGAGATCGGCGGCGTCCGCCACGACGAGATGCCGATGACCCAGACCGAGTTCCACCACGCCACCCCGGTCTACGAGTACCTCGAGGGCTGGGGCGAGGACATCTCCGGCGTCCGCAGCTTCGCCGACCTCCCCAAGAACGCGCGCCGCTACGTGGAGGCTCTCGAGGCGATGTCCGGCGCGCGGATCTGGGGGGTCGGGGTCGGACCCGGGCGTGAGCAGACGCTGGTCGTCCACGGGTGAGGCCGCGGCGGTTAGGGTGTGCCCGCCACACACCCTGATGAGAGGCGGTCCGATGACCGAGCTGCGAGGGATGCGCGTCGCCGTCACGGGAGGCGCCCGCGGGATCGGGAGGGCGACGGCCGCCCGGCTCGCCCAGGCCGGTGCCCACGTCGTGATCGGGGACCGGGACCTCGAGCTGGCCACCCAGGTCGGCGCCGAGCTCGGGGTGGTGGCGCTGCCGCTCGACGTCACCAGCGCCGGGTCGTGGGAGTCGTTCGCCGGAGAGGCCGGTGCCGTGGACGTGCTGGTGAACAACGCCGGGATCATGCCGTTGGGTCCGCTGGTCGAGGAGCCCGACGAGGTCACCCGCAGGATCTTCGAGGTCAACGTCTACGGCGTGATCCTCGGCACCAAGGCGTTCGCGCCGGGGATGGTCGAACGACGCCGGGGGCAGCTCGTCAACATCGCCTCGGCGGTCGGTCGCCTGGCCACGGCGCACGGCGCGACGTACTCGGCCTCGAAGTTCGCGGTGGTCGGGTTCAGCGAGGCGATGCGGGAGGAGCTGCGCCCGTACGGCGTGGACGTCTCGCTGGTGCTGCCCACGGTGGTCCGCACCGAGCTGGCCGCCGGCGTCCCGCAGGCGCGGTTCGTCAGGCAGGTCGAGCCGGAGGACGTCGCCGAGGTGATCGAGGCGACGATCCGCAGCCCACGGCCGGAGATGTGGGTGCCCCGCTGGACCCAGGGCCTGCAACGGGGGGTGAGCGTGCTCCCGCGGCCCGTCCAGGCCACGCTGGCCCGGGCGTTCCGGTCCGACTCGGTGCTGACCGGTGCCGACCCGGCCGCCCGCGCGGCGTACGAGGAGCGCGCCCGGCGGGGCTGACCGGCGAGCGGCCCTACCTGGCCTCGCGCCCGGCGGTCGGGTGCGCCACGACTACGATCACCCCCCGTGAGGACCCTGGTGATCGGGACGGGCGGGCGCGAGCACGCATTGGCGTGGGCGCTGAGCAGGGATCCGGCGGTGAGCGAGGTGCACGCGGCCCCTGGGAACCCCGGCATCGCCGAGGTCGCGACCCTGCACCCGGTCGACCCGCTGGACGGTGCCGCGGTGGCCGCCCTGGCCAGGCGGCTCGGCGTGGACCTCGTGGTGGTGGGTCCCGAGGCGCCGCTGGTCGCCGGCGTGGCCGACGACGTCCGGGCAGCGGGCGTCGCCTGCTTCGGGCCGAGCCGAGCGGCGGCCCGGCTGGAGGGCTCGAAGGCGTTCGCCAAGGAGGTGATGCGGGCCGCCGGCGTCCCGACGGCCCGCGCCCGGGTGTGCACGACCCCCGAGGAGGCCGCGGCGGCACTGGCGGAGCTCGGGTCGCCGTACGTCGTCAAGGACGACGGGCTCGCCGCGGGCAAGGGGGTGGTGGTGACCGACGACCTCGAGGGCGCGCTCGCGCACGCCGCCGCCTGCGAGCGGGTGGTGGTCGAGGAGTACCTCGACGGTCCGGAGGTGTCGCTGTTCGCCATCTGTGACGGGTCGACGGTGTACCCGCTCCAGCCGGCCCAGGACTTCAAGCGCATCTTCGACGGCGACGAGGGCCCCAACACCGGTGGGATGGGGGCCTACACCCCGCTGCCGTGGGCCCCGCCCGGTCTCGTCGACGACGTGCTGGCCACCGTCCTTCAACCCACGGTCGACGAGATGGCCCGGCGCGGGACGCCGTTCGCAGGGCTGCTGTACGCCGGGCTCGCCCTCACCTCGCGGGGGCTGCGCGTCGTGGAGTTCAACGCCCGCTTCGGCGACCCGGAGACGCAGCCCCTGATGGCGCTGCTGGCCTCGCCGCTCGCCCCGCTGCTGCACGCCGCCGCCACCGGCACGTTGTCCGACGTACCCCCGCCGACGTGGCGCCCCGGCTCCGCCGTCGCGGTGGTGATGGCCAGCAAGGGCTACCCGGAGAGCCCCTCCTCCGGCGACGTGATCGTCGGCACGGAGACCCTGTCGGTGGAGACCGACGTCCACGTGCTGCACGCCGGGACCGCCCGTGACGCCGAGGGGCGGCTGGTGACCGCCGGCGGCCGGGTGCTCGCCGTCACCGCCGTCGGGGCCGACCTCGCCGACGCGCGGGCCAAGGCCTACGAGGGCGTCCACTCGATCAGCTTCCCGGGCGCCCAGTGGCGCACCGACATCGCCCTCGAGGCGTCGCGCGGCTGACCCGGGGTGTCCTGGGGCACCTGTCGCCCGAACCCGTCTGCCGCGGGGTTGTTGTCGTCAAACGGCCCGTTTCGGGGGTCCTGAGCGACCACAACCCCGCGGCAGTGGGGGTACGACGCCCGGACGGCAGCCTCGGATAGGTTGCGCCGTCATGGACCGAGAGGACGGGCTGGGCGGCGCGTCACAGCACGAGGAGCTGCTCGACGCGGGCCGGCTGCGTCGCACCGTCCTCGCAGTGGCGCTCCTGAACCTGTCCTACTTCTTCGTCGAGTTCACGGTCGCGCTCGCGGCCGGCTCGATCTCGCTGCTGGCCGACAGCGTCGACTTCCTCGAGGACACGGCCGTCAACCTGCTGATCTTCATCGCGCTCGGCTGGCCACTGGCCCGGCGGGCGGCGATGGGGAAGGCGATGGCTGTGGTCATCCTGGGTCCTGCGGCCGTGGCGGGCTGGGAGGCGATCCGACGGTTCTCCGAGCCGGTCGCGCCGGACGTCGTGCCGGTGGTGCTGGCCTCGCTGGGCGCGATCGCGGTCAACGGGACGAGCGCGCTGCTGCTCGCCAGGGTGCGTCACGCCGGGGGTTCGCTCAGCAGGGCGGCGTTCCTGTCGGCGCGCAACGACGTGCTGGTCAACGCCGCGATCATCGTCATGGCCCTGGTGACGCTTCGGACGGACTCGGGCTGGCCCGACCTGATCCTCGGCTGCTTCATCATCCTGCTCGCGCTGCACGCCGCCCGCGAGGTCTGGCAGGTCAGCGAGGAGGAGCGGCTGGGTGCGAAGGCGCTCGCCGGAGAGGCCATCGACTAGAGCCGCCGGAGCTGCTGTCCCAGCGCCGCGCCTCCGGCGCTCCCTCCGTGACGCGGCGCCGTAGCATCTCCCCCGTGACCGTCCCCAACGTCCTGGCCACCCGGTACGCCGCGCCCGACCTCGCGGAGGTCTGGTCCCCCGAGCACAAGGTGGTCCTGGAACGACGGCTCTGGATCGCCGTGCTGACCGCCCAGCGCGACCTCGGCGTCGACGTGCCGGACGGCGTCATCGAGGCCTACGAGAGCGTCGTGCACGTGGTGGACCTCGCCGGCATCGCCCGCCGCGAGCGCGTCACCCGGCACGACGTCAAGGCCCGCATCGAGGAGTTCTGCGAGCTCGCCGGGCACCAGCACATCCACAAGGGGATGACCTCCCGCGACCTGACAGAGAACGTCGAGCAGCTGCAGGTCCGCCAGTCGCTCGCCCTCCTCCGCAACCGGGCGGTCGCCACGCTCGCCCGGCTCGCCCGGCTGGCGGCCGAGCACGAGACCACGGTGATGGCGGGGCGCTCCCACAACGTGGCCGCCCAGGCCACCACGCTGGGCAAGCGGTTCGCCACCGCGGCAGACGAGCTGCTGGAAGCGCTGCGGCGCCTCGAGGAGCTGCTGGCCCGCTACCCGCTGCGGGGGATCAAGGGGCCGATGGGCACCGCCCAGGACATGCTCGACCTGCTCGACGGCGACGAGGCCGGCCTGGCCGAGCTCGAGCGCCGGGTCGCCGAGCACCTGGGGTTCGAGCGGACCCTCACCAGCGTCGGCCAGGTCTACCCGCGCAGCCTGGACTTCGACGTCCTCTCGGCCCTGGTGCAGCTGGCGGCCGCACCCTCCAACCTGGCCACGACCATCCGGCTGATGGCCGGGCACGAGCTGGTGACCGAGGGGTTCAAGGAGGGCCAGGTGGGCTCCTCGGCGATGCCGCACAAGATGAACACCCGTTCCTGCGAGCGGATCAACGGCCTGGCCGTGGTCCTGCGCGGCTACCTCTCCATGGTGGGCGAGCTGGCCGGCGACCAGTGGAACGAGGGCGACGTGAGCTGCTCGGTGGTCCGCCGGGTGGCCCTTCCCGACGCGTTCTTCGCCGCCGACGGCCTCTTCCAGACCTTCTTGACGGTGCTCGACGAGTTCGGCGCGTTCCCGGCCGTGATCCAGCGTGAGCTCGACCGGTACCTGCCGTTCCTGGCGACCACGAAGGTGCTGATGGCCGCGGTCCGCAACGGGGTGGGCCGGGAGACCGCGCACGAGGCGATCAAGGAGGCCGCCGTGGGTGCGGCGCTGGCGATGCGCCAGGGCCGGGCCGACAACGACCTCTTCACCACGCTGGCCGCCGACCCCCGGCTCGGGCTGACCCGCGCCCAGATCGACTCCCTGGTCGCCGCGCCGATCACCTTCACCGGCGCCGCGGTGGCGCAGACCCAGGAGGTGGTACGCCGGGTGGCCGAGGTCGCGGCCCGGCACCCCGAGGCCGCGGCGTACTCCCCGGGCGCGATCCTCTAGACCAGCGCCCACCCGTCGTGGTTCGCCAACTTGGCCGCCACGGTGCGGATGTCGGCGCGCCACACCTCCTCGGGGACCGGCGGCAGCATCTGCTCCCACTCGACGGCCATCGACCCCATGATCTGGGTGAGCCGGGCGGTGCGCGCGATGAACCACACGTGCAGGTGCTCCGAGCCGTCGCCCCAGCGGCACACGTGCACCCGGCCGATGTGGGGCAGCCGTTCCACGATCCGGCACAGCCGGGTGCTGATCCGCCCGTACTCAGCGGCGAGGGCGTCGTCCATGTCCGGGAAGTCCAGGTGCTCCTTGCTCGCGAGCCACAGCACCAGCGGCAGCCCACCGGGCTTCGCCGGATGGGTCACCTTCCAGCGGTCGTTCTCCCACACCCGGATCGCGGAGCCGTCGCCGGCGCAGTTGAAGCAGTCCCGGCCGCCTGCGCCCACCCGCGCCGGCTCCTGCTCCTCCGGCGGCCGCAGCACCCGCGGGACCAGCGCACCGTCGACGACCTCCCAGGGGAACACGTCCCAGGTCTCCACCTGCGGCATCGGCAGCCGCCCGCCCTCCCCGACCGTGGCGACCACGCGGGCGTAGACCTCCTCGGCTGACTCAGGCACAGGCCCACCTTGCCACGCCTCGCCACCGCGGGAGCGGGGGAGGGTCGGCGATAGTGTTCCCGGCATGGCGGAGCTCAACATCCCCGACGCGCCCGCGATCGAGGGGACCACCCACCTGCACTCCGGGAAGGTGCGAGACCTCTACCGGATCGAGGAGGGGGAGTACGCCGGGCGGCTGCTGATGGTCGCCAGCGACCGGATCTCGGCCTTCGACCACGTCCTGGACTCCACCATCCCCGGCAAGGGCGAGATCCTCACCCGGATGTCGCTGTGGTGGTTCGCGCAGCTGGCGCCCGTGGTCGCCAACCACGTGGTCTCCCTCGACGTTCCGGCGCAGGTGCGCGGCCGGGCCGTCATCTGCGAGGCGCTGGAGATGCTCCCGGTGGAGTGCGTGGCGCGCGGCTACCTCACCGGCTCCGGGCTGCTGGACTACCGGGCGACCGGTCAGGTGTGCGGCATCGCGCTGCCCGACGGGCTCGAGGACGGGTCGCGGCTGCCCGCGCCGATCTTCACCCCGGCCACCAAGGCCGCCCTGGGCGAGCACGACGAGAACGTGTCCTACGAGGCAGTGGTCGGCACCGTCGGCGAGCAGGCTGCCGCGGACCTGCGCCGGCTCACGCTGGAGGTCTACGCGCTCGCCGAGCGGGTCGCGCGCGACCGAGGGATCATCCTCGCCGACACCAAGCTGGAGTTCGGCCGGCCCGGCCGCCACGGCCCGATCGTGCTCGCCGACGAGGTGCTGACCCCCGACTCCTCACGGTTCTGGCCCGCCGACGACTGGCGGCCGGGACGTGCCCAGCCGTCCTTCGACAAGCAGATCGTGCGCAACTGGCTGCTCTCGCCGGAGGCCGGCTGGGACCGTGCGGCGGGCGGCCCGCCGCCACCGCTGCCGCCGGAGGTCGTCGAGCGCACCAGGAGCCGCTACCTCGAGGCCTACGAGCGGCTCACGGGGGAGCGGTTCTTGTGACGTCCGCGCCCCGCGCCCTCACCGTGCGCCTCCACCACCCGGCGCCGGTCGTCTTCGACTACCTCGCCGACCCGCGCACCCGGCCGCAGTGGCAGTCCAGCCTGCGGCGGGTGGAGCCGCTCACCGACCTGATGACGGGGGTCGGCGCCCGGTGGCGGGACGTCACCTGGACGGGAGTGCGGCCGGTGATGGAGGTGGTCACCCACGACCCGCCCGTCGCCTGGGCCGAGCAGGGCCGCTGGCGCGGCCTGACGGCGTACCTTTCGCTCGTCCTGGTCGCGGTGGGGGAGGAGACCGACGTCCGGGTCAGCGTGTCCCTCGACGGCGCCGGGCCCTGGCGGCTCGCCGCTCAGGCGGCGGGTCGGCTGGCCCCCGCCGCGCTGCGCAGCGACCTGCGCCGCGTCGACCGGATCCTCGCCGAGCGCCGCGACTGAGGCACCCCCCTCGCGCCACCGGCCCCTCACCTTCTAGGTTGGCGTCATGTACAACCTGTCGATCCTGCTCGAGGACTCCGCCCGCAAGTACCCCACCCGCGACGCCCTGGTGCTGGGCGCCATGCGGCTCACCTACGCACAGGTGAACGCCATGGCCAACCAGGTGGCCAACTACCTGGTGTCTCAGGGCATCCAGCCAGGTGACCGGGTGGCGCTGACCTGCCCGAACCTGCCCTACTTCCCCATCGCCTACTACGGGATCCTCAAGGCCGGCGCGGTCGTGGTCCCCCTCAACGTGCTCAACAAGCACCGCGAGAACGCCTACTACCTGGCCGACTCCGGCGCGAAGGCCTACATCTGCTTCGAGGGCACCCCCGACCTGCCGATGGGACAGCAGGGGTACGCCGGGTTCCAGGACACCCCGGGGTGCGAGCTCTTCGTGATCATCACCGCGGAGCTGGGCGCCGCGTCACCGATCCACGGGGTCACGACCCTGGTCGAGGCGATCGGTGCGCAGTCCCCGGAGTTCGAGCCGGTGCCGCGGATGGAGACCGATACCGCGGTGATCCTCTACACCAGCGGCACCACGGGCCGCGCCAAGGGGGCCCAGCTCTCCCACAGCAACCTGATGATGAACGCGCTGACCTGCAACCAGCTGTTCCGCTCCGAGCCGGCGACCGACAAGCACCTGGTCACGCTCCCGCTGTTCCACTCCTTCGGATCGACGGTGCAGATGAACTCCGGGTTCTCGATGGCGGCCACCCTCTACCTGGTGCCGCGCTTCGACCCGCAGCAGGCGGTCGGCCTGATGCAGGACGAGGAGATCACCGCGTTCGCCGGCGTGCCCACCATGTGGTGGGGGCTGCTCGGCGCGCTCGAGGGCGCCGACGTGGAGAAGATCGCCGGCAACCTGCGGGTCGGCGTGTCCGGTGGCGCCAGCCTGCCCGTGGAGATCATCAAGGAGGTCAAGTCCCGGCTCGGCGTGCAGATCCTCGAGGGCTACGGCCTCTCGGAGACCTCCCCGGTGGCTACCTTCTCCGACCCCGACCGCGACCCGCGGCCCGGGTCGATCGGGGTCCCGATCTGGGGGGTCGAGCTGAAGCTGATCGACCCGGAGTGGAACACCGTCGAGGGGCACGACGTGATCGGCGAGATCGCGATCCGCGGGCACAACGTGATGACGGGGTACCTGAACCGGCCCGACGCCACAGCCGAGGCGATGCGCAACGGCTGGTTCCGCACCGGAGACCTGGCGCGGCGCGACGAGGACGGCTTCTACTACATCGTGGACCGGTCCAAGGACATGATCATCCGCGGTGGCTACAACGTGTACCCCCGGGAGGTCGAGGAGGCCCTGATGTCGCACCCGGAGGTCTCGCTGGCGGCCGTCATCGGCGTTCCGCACGAGAGCCACGGCGAGGAGATCAAGGCGTTCGTGATCCGTCAGCCCGGCGCGACCGTCACCGAGGACGAGCTCATCTCGTGGGCGCGGGCCGAGATGGCGGCGTACAAGTACCCCCGCATCGTGACCTTCGTGGAGACGCTCCCGATGACCGCCACCGGGAAGATCCTCAAGCGCGAGCTCAGCTGAGCAGCGGCCCGCCCGGGGCGCTCCGGCCGGCTCTAGGGAGCGAACGGGTCGGGCAGCGCCCCGGGCAGTCCGACCAGCAGGTCCCGGGCGCTCTGGGCGTACCGGTGCTCGACGAGCACCTCGTACTTGGTCGCCACCACGGTGCTCACCGAGGAGAAGTCCCGCTGGCCCCGGGTGGCGGCGAACCCGGCGACCGCCCAGATGATCCCGAAGGCGACGCCGAACAGCGCGGTCGACACCACCATGCCCATCGAGGACTCGGTGCTGAACATCGCGAAGACCAGCCCGACGAACATGCCCAGCCACAGCCCGGTGAGCGCGCCGCCGAGCGCGATCTTGCTCCAGGTCAGCCGGCCGGTGATCCGCTCCAGCTGCTTGAGGTCGGTGCCGACGATCAGGCAGTTCTCGACGGGGAACTCGTGGTCGGCCAGGTAGTCCACGGTGCGTTGCGCCTCGGCGTACGTCCCGTAGACGGCCAGCGACTGCGGGTACTCCAGCTGCATGTTCTGCAGGGACCGTCGTCCGGGGCTCGGGGTGGGGCTCGCCATGGGTCCAGTGTGCCCGACCTGCCCAGGCCGGGCGCCGCCTCACCCCTAGACTGAGCGCCATGGCCCGCTATGTCGTCGACGTGATGCCCAAGCGCGAGATCCTCGACCCGCAGGGCAAGGCGGTCCTCGGCGCGCTGCCCCGGCTGGGCTTCGAGGGGGTCGTCGACGTCCGCCAGGGCAAGCGCTTCGAGCTGGAGATCGAGGGGGAGGCCGACGAGGCGCGGCTCGACCAGGTCCGCACGATGGCCGAGCTGCTGCTGTCCAACCCGGTGATCGAGGACTTCGAGGTGCACGTCGCCGACCAGACCGTGGCGGAGCTGGCCCACCAGGAGGGCCGGCCGTGAGGATCGGGGTGGTCACCTTCCCGGGCTCGCTCGACGACGTCGACGCCGCCCGGGCCGTGGTCCGGGGCGGGCACGACGCGGTCGCCCTCTGGCACGGCGACGCCGACCTGCGCGGTGTCGACGCGGTGGTCCTGCCGGGCGGGTTCTCCTACGGCGACTACCTCCGGTGCGGCGCCATCTCCCGGTTCGCCCCGGTGATGGGCCGGGTGGTCGAGGAGGCCGGACGCGGGCTGCCGGTTCTCGGCATCTGCAACGGATTCCAGATCCTGTGCGAGTCCCACCTGCTCCCGGGTGCGCTGATCCGCAACGACCACCGCAAGTTCGTCTGCCGCGACCAGCGGGTGCGGATCGAGAACAACCGCACGCCGTGGACCTCCGCCTACGACCAGGGGGCCGAGATCACCGTCGTGCTCAAGAACGGCGAGGGCGCCTACGTCGCGGACCAGCCGACCCTGGACCGGCTCGAGGGGGAGGGCCGGGTGGTCGCCCGCTACCTCGAGGTCAACCCGAACGGCTCGCTGCACGACATCGCCGGGATCTGCAACGACCGCGGCAACGTGGTCGGGCTGATGCCGCACCCCGAGCACGCCGTCGAGGACCTGTGCGGGCCGGGCACCGACGGGCTGGGCTTCTTCACCAGCCTGGTGGCGGCCCTGGCCTGATCACGCGCCACGGCCCGCCTGCAGGGCGAGCCACTGGCGCGCGGAGAGCACCCCGGTCACCTCGAGGCCGGCAGCCCGCTGCCAGGTGCGCAGCGCGGTGAGCGTCGACGTGCCGAAGACCCCGTCCACGGCCAGCCGGGCGAGCGATGAGGCGTTCAGCGCCCGCTGCAGGCGGCGTACGTCGCCACCTGCTGAACCGACCTTGAGCACCGGCCGGCCCCCGTCGGCCAGCAGCGTCATCCAGGCGGTCGTCGACCAGCCCTCCTCGACCGGCAGCCCGTGCGCGGACTGCCAGCGGTTGACGGCTGCGACCAGCCCGGCGCCGTACGTGCCGTCGATTCCGCCGGCGTACCCGATCTTCTCCTGCAGCAGGCACTTGAGTGCCTTGACCTTGGCCCGCCGCTGGCTGCCCGGCGCGAGGGGCTGGTAGAGCCCGAAGCTGACCCGGGTCCCGTCGCAGTGGGTCTCGGGCGGCGCAACCGAGCCCTTGCCGAGATCGAGCCAGTTGCGGTCGATGTTGATGCGCACGCCCCCCCAGACCTCGTCGTGACCGCCCTGGTACTGCTTCATCCGCCCTCCCGGCAGCCAGCCGTCGGGCCGGATGTAGGACGTCGAGGTGCTGGCCACGCCGTCCCAGCGGGCGATCCAGATGCGGTCGGGGAGCTCGAAGGCCCCCGGTCGCTCCACGCGGGCGTCGTCGAGCACCTTGATCCCCGACCCCGCGCTGGAGTAGACGCCGGAGACGTAGCCCAGGGCGTGCAGCCGCCGGGTCCAGGCGCTGAGGAACCGCAGGGCCGACTCCCGGCAGGCGGTGTTCGTGGCGTCGAACCCCTCCAGGTCGTACCACAGGGTGCTGCCGGCGACGAGGCCCAGCGCCCCGGCTGCGGTGACGCTCTTGCCGGCCTCCGCGGCCCCCTGGGCGCGCGCCCGCGGGTACGTGCCCTTCGCGCCGCGCCGCGGGTCGATGGTCTCGTCGTCGCCGTACCGCGGGAAGCCGGGGTGGCAGGAGGCCTGCGGGCCCAGCGTGATCGGGAGCAGCCGCCAGCCCTTGGCCAGCTGGGTGCGCACCCAGGCGCGGGTGAGGTTGGGCTGGGTCCGGCATCCGCGGGAGTCGCCGGAGATGTAGATCCCGACGGCCAGGAACGGGGAGTAGTTCAGCCAGCGGTCCATCGCCTTCTGCGACGGCGCCAGGCACTGGTCGAAGCCGTAGCCGGTGAAGTCCCCCGGCGTGGCGACGTTGCCGGCACGGGCGGGGCCCGCGGCGAGGAGGCCGCCGACCAGGAGGGTCGCGGTGAGCGTCGCGGTCAGCACGCGGCCGACGCGTCGGGGCAGGGGTGGCATCACGGCTCCACGCCGGGGACGGCGGTCTCGGGGGCAGGACCCGGCCACCATAACCACACCATTCACTCCAGTAACAGGGATCCCAGTGAACTACACCCCTGTACTTCTCCGGTGCGGTCGCGGCGTGGGGTCCAACCGAGGATCCGGTGGCGGCGCCGGTAGATTGACGCACGTGGCCGAGACCCCCGCTCCCGTCCAGGACACCTCCGCGGAGGACACCCAGGACCGTCCCGCCCCATCGGGAGGCGGGCTGGACACCGTCGCCGTGGCCGAGCGGGACCCGGGTCGCCCGCAGCCCTGGTCCGACCTGGGGCTGAAGGAGGACGAGTACCTGCGGATCCGCGAGATCCTCGGCCGCCGCCCGACCAGCTGCGAGCTGGCGATGTACTCGGTGATGTGGAGCGAGCACTGCTCCTACAAGTCCTCGAAGGTGCACCTGCGCCAGTTCTCGGAGATCCCCCAGCGCACACCCATCGGGCCCCTGCTCGCGGGCATCGGCGAGAACGCCGGGGTCGTCGACATCGGCCAGGGGTACGCCGTCACCTTCAAGATCGAGTCGCACAACCACCCCTCCTACGTCGAGCCGTACCAGGGTGCTGCGACCGGCGTCGGGGGCATCGTGCGCGACATCCTCGCGATGGGGGCGCGCCCGGTGGCGGTGATGGACCCGCTGCGGTTCGGCCCGCTGGAGGCCGCCGACACCCACCGAGTGCTGCCGGGGGTCGTCGCGGGGATCGGCGGCTACGGCAACTGCCTGGGGCTGCCCACCATCGGCGGCGAGGCGGTCTTCGACGAGTCCTACCTGGGCAACCCGCTGGTGAACGCCCTGTGCGTGGGGGTGCTGCGGCACGAGGACCTGCACCTGGCGAAGGCCTCCGGCGAGGGCAACCGGGTCGTCCTTTACGGCGCCCGCACCGGCGGGGACGGCATCGGCGGGGTCAGTGTGCTGGCCAGCGAGACCTTCGACGAGGGTGGCCCGGCGAAGCGGCCGAGCGTGCAGGTCGGCGACCCGTTCATGGAGAAGCTGCTCATCGAGTGCACGCTGGAGCTCTTCGCCGCAGGCCTGGTCGCGGGCATCCAGGACCTCGGCGGGGCCGGGCTGTCGTGCGCCACCTCCGAGCTCGCCAGTGCCGGTGACGGCGGCATGCACGTGCAGCTGGACCGGGTGCCGCTGCGCGACTCGACCTTGTCTCCGGAGGAGATCTTGATGAGCGAGTCGCAGGAACGGATGATGGCCGTCGTCGAGCCCGACGACGTCGAGGCGTTCCTCGCGATCTGCGCCAAGTGGGAGGTCGACGCCACCGTCATCGGCGAGGTCACCGGCACGGGTCGGCTCCAGATCGACTGGCACGGAGAGCGGGTCGTCGACGTACCGCCCCGCTCGGTGGCCCACGACGGCCCGGTCTACCACCGTCCGTTCGCCCGGCCGGACTCGCAGGACCGGCTGCAGGCCGACGGCGCGGAGCGGCTGCCCCGGCCTTCCTCGAGCGAGGAGCTCCGCGCGACGCTGCTGCGCCTGGTGGCCTCGCCCAACCTGTGCGACAAGTCCTGGATCACCGACCAGTACGACCGCTACGTGCGCGGGAACACCGTGCTGGCCCAGCCGTCAGACACCGGCATGGTGCGCGTCGACGAGGAGACGGGCCTCGGGGTGGCGGTCGCCACCGACTGCAACGGCCGGTTCTCCCGGCTCGACCCGTACGCCGGCGCCCGCCTTGCGCTTGCGGAGGCCTACCGCAACGTGGCGACCGGGGGCGCGACTCCCGTGGCCGTCTCCGACTGCCTCAACTTCGGCTCCCCCGAGGACCCGGCGGTGATGTGGCAGCTCGCCGAGGCCTGCCGTGGCTTGAAGGACGGCTGCCTCGAGCTCGGCATCCCCGTGACCGGCGGCAACGTCAGCCTCTACAACCAGACCGGGGACACCCCGATCCTGCCGACCCCGGTGGTGGCCGTGCTCGGCGTGATCGACGACGTCACGCGCCGCACGCCCACCGGGTTCACCGCCGAGGGGCTCACCGTGGTCCACCTGGGCCGGACCCGGGAGGAGCTCTCCGGCTCGGAGTGGGCCCACGTGGTGCACGGGCACCTGGGCGGCCGGCCTCCGGTGGTCGACCTCGTCGACGAGCGCAACCTGGCCCGTCTCCTCGTGGACGCCTCCCGGGCCGGGGTGCTGCTCAGTGCCCACGACCTGTCCGAGGGGGGCCTCGCCCAGGCGCTCTCCGAGAGCTGTCTGGCCGGCGGGATCGGCGTCTCGGTCCGGCTGGAGGGCGACCCCTTCGTCGGGCTGTTCTCCGAGTCCGCGCACCGGGCGATCGTCACGGTGCGTGAGCAGCACGTGGACTCCTTGCTGGCCATGGCCGCCAGCCTTGGCGTGCCCGCCGGGGTCATCGGCCGCACCGGAGGGGACCAGCTGATCGTGGAGGACCGCTTCGGCATCCCGCTGGAAGAGCTGCGCGCCGCCTGGTCCGGGACCCTCCCCTCGGCACTGGCCTGAGCTCCAGCATCAGGCCGCGGTCGCCAGCTCGTTGGTCGCCGACCAGTGCCGGGGGTGGGGCACGGTGCGCACGCTGCGGCTCACCGTGAGCAGCACGGCCAGACCCGCGCTGGCCGCGGTGAGGGCGGCGATCGCGACCGCCCCGCCGTACGTCTCGAGCAGCAGCCCGCCGAGCACGGGGGACAGCGGCATCACCGACATGGCCAGGAACTGCGAGGTCGCCGCGACCCGCCCCTGGAGGTCCGCCGGGGTCACCGCGATGCGGTAGGCGCCGATGCCGGCGTTGCCCGCGGGGTTGAGCAGCATCAGCACGAACAGGCTGACCCCCACCGCGAGCGGGGTGCTCCACCAGATCAGCGGGATCGTCGGCGGGACCAGCGCCCAGGCCACGAGCACGGTGAGCCGGCCGGTGGCGAGGCGGTCGATGAGGAAGGGCGCCACCACCGCGCCGAGGATCCCGCCGAGCCCCGCCGCGGTCTCGGTGAGGCCGATCCGGGCCGGGCCGTGGCCGTCTTGGATCATCCGCAGCAGCGCGACGAAGAAGATGGCGTTGGTGACCAGGTTGGCCAGTGCCGCCCAGCTCAGCATCACTCGGAAGAAGGGACGCTGCGCGACGAACCTCAGGCCTTCGACGAGGTCGGTCCGCAACCGGCTCCGCGCACCCCGGCGGGTGGGGGCCAGGTCGGTGCGGATCCGGCTGAGGGTGAAGCAGGACACCGCGAACGACACGGCGTCGACCGCGAACGGCAGCCACCTGGCCAGCGCGTAGAGCGCGCCCCCGATCGGCGCACCGAGCAGCCCGGCCACGTGCTCGCGGGCCTGGTTCTGGCTGAGCGCCGTCGGGAGGTCCTCGCGGGGTACGACGCTGCGGATGGCGGAGGTCTGGGCCGGGCCGAACACCCCCGCGCCGGCGCCGGTCAGCAGCGCGACGAGCACGAGGTGGGCGATGGTGAGGGACCCGAGGATCCCAGCGACGGCCAGTGAGCCGTAGAGGAGGACGCCGGAACCGCTCGCCAGCACCATCAGCCTGCGCCGGTCGAACCGGTCGACCACCACGCCCGCCGGGAGCAGCGTGGCCGACAGGCCGACGAGGTGGGCGGCCTCGGTCCAGGCGGCGGTGAGCGTGGATCCGGAGATCGCGTAGGCGACCAGCGGGAACGCCAGCATCGACATCCGGCTGCCGAGGGTGCTGATCGTCTCCCCGATCCACAGGACCGTGAAGTCGTGGTTGCGGGCCAGCGTGCGGTAGGAGGTCATACCCGCACGTTATAGTGCGCAATATCACTTGCGCAAGTATGCGTGCGAGATTTGCTACACTCCTCCCATGGCTGCCTCCGACGCGCCGGTCCCCGTCCACGACCCACGGGTGCTGCGGGCCATCGCGCACCCGGTCCGCAACCGCGTGCTCGGCGAGCTCGAGGCTGCCGGGCCGCTGCGGGCGGCCGACCTGGCCCAGCTGCTGGGCATCCCCGCCAACCAGGCCTCCTTCCACTTGCGGCAGCTCGCCAAGTACGGGCTGGTGGAGCCCGCCCCCGAGCTCGCCCGCGACAAGAGGGACCGGGTCTGGCGGCTGGTGGCACCTGCCGGGCTCCGGGTCGATCTCGCCGAGCTGAAGAAGGCTCCGGGCGGTGCGGCCGCCGTCTCGGTGTTCCGGCGGAGCTCGGGGGACTGGGCGCGGGCTGTGGTCGAGTCCGCGTTCGCCGAGACCCGGGAGCCGGGTGCCACCTACGCCGTCACCGACCAGTCGCTCCGGCTCACCGGAGAGGAGGCCCACGAGCTGGTCCGCGAGCTGGACGCCGTGCTGCGTCGCTGGGCCGGGCGCAGCCGTGACGGGGACGACGGCCAGCGGCGCACCTATCTGGTGCTGCAGGTGGTCCAGCCCTACCCCGAGCTGGAGGGACGGCGGTGAGCGGCCGCGCGCACCGGGTCGCCTACGGCGCCGACGAGTCCCAGTACGCCGAGCTGTACCCGCCGGAGGGGGCGTCGCGAGGCGTGGTGGTGGTCATCCACGGCGGGTTCTGGAAGGCCGCGTACGACGCGTCGCTGGGGCGCCCGCTGGCGGAGTGCCTTGCCCTGGAGGGGTGGACCGCCTGGAACCTCGAGTACCGCCGGGTGGGTAACGGCGGCGGGGTGCCGGCCACCCTGGACGACCTCGCCGCGGGAATCGACGCCCTGGCCGACGTCCCGGGTCTGGACCTCACCCGGGTGGTCGCGCTCGGCCACTCCGCCGGGGGTCACCTCGCGGCCTGGTCGGCGGGCCGGGCCAGGTTCGCCCGGTGGTCGCCGGTGCGCGTTCCGGTCACCGCCGTGGTCTCGCTGGCCGGTGTGCTCGACCTGTCCGCGGCCCACGTCGCCGACCTCGGCTCGGGGGCGGTGGCGCGGTTCGTCGGCGGTCCGCCGGGACCGGCGTACGACCAGGTCGACCCGCTGCGCCAGGTCCCGCTCGACGTGCCCGTGTGGTGCGTGCACGGACGGGACGACGAGGACGTGCCGCTCAGCCAGTCGGAGGCCTACGTGTCCGCCGCGTTGGCGGCCGGCGGCCGGGCGAGGCTGCTGGCCGTCGCCGGTGACCACTTCACGGTGGTCGACCTCGACTCCCCTGCCTGGGCCCGCACGGTGTCGCTGCTGGCCGACCTCGGGAGCGGCTGATGCCCGCGAGACTCAGGCCCGAGGAGCCGGAGGCCGTCGCAGCGGCACTGGCGGGGCCGCGTGGTCCGGCCGAGCGCCGGCTGCTCACCAAGCACTTCCTCGCCCTGCTCGCCCGACGGGCGCCCGGGCGGTCCGTGGAGGTGCGGGTCCCGCCGTACGCCGCCGTGCAGGTCATCGAGGGCGTGCGCCACACCCGGGGCACCCCGCCGGCGGTGGTCGAGCTCGACCCCGACACCTGGATCGCCCTCGCGACCGGCGCGCTGGGCTGGGCCGAGGCCGTGGCCGACGGGCTGGTGCGCGCCAGCGGAGAGCGGGCCGACCTCGCCGGCTACCTGCCGCTGGTGTGAGCCCCGATCAGCTCAGGCTGGCGACCGCGTCGCGGAACGCCTCCAGCAGCAGGTCGAGGTCCTCGACGGTGGCGACCAGCGGCGGTGCGAGCCGCACGGTCTGGCCGTGCGCCTCCTTGGCGAGGATGCCGCGCTTCATCAGCTCCTCGCAGAAGTGGCGTCCGGTCGTGAGGTCGGGGTTGATGTCCACGCCGGCCCACAGGCCGCGGCTGCGCACGTCGTCGATCCCGTCGCCGATCAGCGGCTCGAGCCCCGTGGCCAGCACCTCGCCGAGGGTCTGGGCCCGCGCCTGGAACTCGCCCTCGGCCAGCATCGCGACCACCTCGCGCCCGATCGCCGCGGCGAGCGGGTTGCCGCCGAAGGTGGAGCCGTGGGTGCCGGGGGTGATGACGGACAGGATGTCGCCGTCTGCCGCGATCGCGGAGACCGGGTAGAGGCCGCCGCCCAGCGCCTTGCCGAGGATGTAGACGTCGGGCACGACGTCCTCGTGGTCGCAGGCGAAGGTGCGGCCGGTCCGGGCCAGGCCGGACTGGATCTCGTCGGCCACCATCAGCACCTCGGTGCGGTTGCACAGCGAGCGCACCTGCTGCAGGTAGCCCTCCGGCGGGATGATCACGCCGCTCTCGCCCTGGATCGGCTCGAGCAGCACGGCCACGGTCGAGTGGTCGATGGCGGCCTCGAGGGCGGCCATGTCGCCGAACGGCACCAGCCGGAAGCCCGGGGTGTACGGCGCGTAGCCGGCGGTGGCCACCGAGTCGGTCGAGAACGAGACGATCGTCGTGGTGCGACCGTGGAAGTTGCCCTCCATCGCGATGATGTTCGCCTGGTTCTCGGGCACTCCCTTGACCAGGTAGCCCCACTTGCGGGCCACCTTGATCGCCGTCTCCACCGCCTCCGCGCCGGTGTTCATCGGCAGGATCATCTCCTTGCCGGTGAGGTCGGCGAGATCCCGGGAGAAGGGCCCCAGCTGGTCGTTGTAGAAGGCCCGGCTGGTCAGCGTCAGGCGGTCCAGCTGCTCGTGGGCCCGAGCCAGCAGCCGGGGGTGGCCGTGGCCGAAGTTGAGCGCGGAGTACCCGGCCAGGCAGTCCAGGTAGCGCCGGCCCTCCACGTCGGTCACCCAGGCACCCTCGCCGTGCGAGATGACCACCCGAAGCGGATGGTAGTTGTGCGCCGCGAAGTCCTCGGTGAGCTCGATGTGGGTCAGGCTGTCGGTCGCGACCGAGCCGGGGACGGAGGAGGTGATCGCCATGCGTCCATGCTCTCACCCCCCGACCGGGAACACCAAAATATTGTCGGACAATCTTGGTCACGCCCTGGCCGCACCCGAGCGCGTCACTAAGGTGACGCCATGAGCACCGACCTGCGTACCCGCCTGCTCGACGTCCTTCCCGGGGTCCGCCGCGACCTCGAGCACCTGGTGCGCATCCCCTCGGTGAGCGCCGACCCGCGGCGTGCGGAGGACCTCCGGCGCAGTGCCGACGCGGTCGCCGGCCTGTTCGCCGCCGAGGGCTTCGCGTCCCGCGTGGTGTCCGCCGATGGAGGGGCCCCCGCCGTCGTGGGGCACCGGGAAGGCCCCGCCGGGGCGCCGACGGTCCTGCTCTACGCCCACCACGACGTCCAGCCGGAGGGGGACCACGCGACGTGGGACTCCCCGCCCTACGAGCCGACCGAGCGCGGCGAGCGTCTGTACGGCCGCGGCGCCGCGGACGACAAGGCCGGCATCGCCGTGCACCTGGCCGCCGTACGGATGCTCGGGCCGGACCTGCCGGTGCGCGTGGTGCTCTTCGTGGAGGGCGAGGAGGAGGTGGGCAGCGAGTCGCTGCCGGCTCTGCTCGCCGCGCACCGCGACGAGCTGCGGGCCGACGTGATCGTGATCGCCGACTCCGGGAACTGGGACGTCGGCGTCCCGGCCCTCACGACCAGCCTGCGGGGGCTGGTCCGCGCCGACGTCGAGGTCCGCACGCTCACCCACGCCGTGCACTCGGGCATGTGGGGTGGGCTGGTCCCCGACGCCCTGATCACCCTGAGCAGGCTGGTCGCCAGCCTCCACGACGACGCCGGGAACGTGGCGATCGCGGGGCTCCACCACGGACCGGCCGCGGACGTCGTCTACCCCGAGGAGCGGCTGCGGGCCGAGTCCGGGGCCCTCCCGGGGGTGCGGTGGATCGGCGACGGCCCCGTGGTCGAGCGGCTGTGGACCCGCCCGGCCCTCAGCGTCACCGGACTGGACGCCCCGCAGGTCGAGGGCGCCTCGAACACCCTCGTCCCCACCGCCCGGGCCCGGCTCTCCCTGCGGGTGGCGCCGGGGGACACCGCGGCGAACGCGGTGGCCTGCCTGCGCCGGCACCTGGAGGAGCGGGTCCCCTGGGGCGCCGAGCTGACCTTCACGCTGGTCGACACCGGCGAGGCGACCGAGATCGACGCCTCCGGCCCGGCGTACGACGCGGCCAGGGCCGCCTTCACCGAGGCCTGGGACGGCACCCCGCCCGTCGACATGGGGGTGGGCGGCTCGATCCCGTTCATCGCCGAGTTCCTCGACGCCTTCCCGGGGGCCAGCGTCCTGGTCACCGGCGTGGAGGACCCCGACACGCGGGCGCACGGCGCCAACGAGGGCCTGCACCTGGCCGACTTCCGCCGCGCCTGCCTGGCCGAGGCGCTGCTGCTGCGCTCCCTCGGCGAGGGCGGACCCGCCGCGAGCACGTAGACTCAGCCCGTGGCCCACCCCACCCCCCGCCCGGCCCGCAAGGGCGGCGACGGTCGTCTGACCGCAGCGCTGGACCCCCACGACAGCGGCCCGCAGGACGCGTGCGGTGTCTTCGGCGTCTGGGCTCCCGGCGAGGATGTCGCCAAGCTGACCTACTTCGGGCTCTACGCCCTGCAGCACCGCGGCCAGGAGTCCGCGGGCATCGCGGTCAGCAACGGACGCCAGATCCTGGTGTACAAGGACATGGGCCTGGTCTCCCAGGTCTTCGACGAGACCACGCTGGCGTCGCTGAAGGGGCACGTGGCCATCGGGCACGCGAGGTACTCCACGACCGGCGCCTCCACCTGGCACAACGCCCAGCCCACCTTCCACCCGACCCTGGACGGCTCGCTCGCGCTGGCGCACAACGGCAACCTGATCAACACCGCAGAGCTGGCGAGAAGGGTCGAGGACCTGGGTGAGCTCGAGGGGGAGCTGGACCTGCACGTGAAGCTGCCTCGCGAGTCGACCAACGACACCTCCGTGGTCACCTCGCTGCTGGCCCACCACCCCGGGCAGAGCGTGGGCGAGCGTGCGATGGAGCTGCTGCCGCAGCTGCGCGGGGCTTTCTCGTTCGTGTGGATGAACGAGCACACCCTGTACGCCGCCCGGGACCCCCAGGGGATCCGGCCGCTCGTGCTGGGTCGGCTGGAGCGTGGCTGGGTGGTGGCCTCCGAGACGGCGGCCCTGGACATCGTCGGCGCGTCGTTCATCCGGGAGGTGGAGCCCGGCGAGCTGGTCGCGGTCGACGAGAACGGGCTGCGCAGCCGCCACTTCGCCGAGCCCGCCCCGAAGCACTGCCTCTTCGAGTTCGTCTACCTGGCCCGGCCGGACACCCGGATGACCGGCACACGGGTCCACTCGGTGCGTGTGGAGATCGGTCGCCAGCTGGCCCGCACCTTCCCCGCCGACGCGGACCTGGTGATCCCGGTCCCGGAGTCGGGCACCCCCGCCGCCATCGGGTACGCCGAGGCGTCGGGCATCCCGTACGGCACCGGCCTGGTCAAGAACTCCTACGTCGGCCGGACCTTCATCCAGCCCAGCCAGACGATCCGGCAGCTCGGCATCCGGCTCAAGCTGAACCCGCTCCGCGACGTCATCGAGGGCAAGCGGCTGGTCGTGGTGGACGACTCGATCGTGCGCGGCAACACCCAGCGGTCGCTGGTGCGGATGCTGCGTGAGGCCGGCGCCCGTGAGGTGCACGTCCGGATCTCCTCCCCGCCGGTGAAGTGGCCCTGCTTCTACGGCATCGACTTCGCCACCCGCGCCGAGCTGATCGCCAACGGGCTGTCCTCCGACGAGATCTGTCGCTCCATCGACGCCGACTCGCTGGCCTACATCTCGCTGGAGGACCTGGTGGCGGCCACCACGGTGCCCATGGACCACCTGTGCCGGGCGTGCTTCGACGGGGTGTACCCCGTCGAGCTGCCCGACCCCCAGCACCTCGGCAAGGGCCTGCTGGAGACCGGCCCGGTCCACACCGACGTCGACGGTCTGGCGGTCTCGCTGGCCGGCGGCGGGGCCGTGGACGCCCTCAACCGCCCCTGATCCCTGGGAGAACCGTGACCGACGCGACCAGCAACGCCTACGCCGCCGCCGGCGTCTCGATCGAGGCGGGGGACCGGGCGGTGGAGCTGATGAAGGGCTGGGTGGAGAAGGCCCGGCGGCCCGAGGTGATCGGTGGCATCGGCGGCTTCGCCGGGCTGTTCGACGCCTCCGCGCTCAAGGCCTACCAGCGGCCGCTGCTGGCCACCTCGGCCGACGGGGTGGGCACCAAGGTCGCGATCGCCCAGGCCCTCGACCGCCACGACACCATCGGCTTCGACCTGGTGGGCATGCTCGTGGACGACCTCGTCGTCTGCGGCGCCGAGCCGCTCTTCCTCACCGACTACATCGCCACCGGCCGCGTCGTGCCGGAGCGGATCGCCGCCATCGTCAAGGGCATCGCCGAGGCCTGCGTCGCCGCCGGCTGCGCGCTGCTCGGTGGCGAGACCGCCGAGCACCCCGGGCTGCTCAGGCCCGACGAGTACGACCTCGCCGGGGCCACCACCGGGGTCGTGGAGGCCCACGCCCTGCTCGGGCCGGGGCGGGTGCGGCCGGGGGACGTCGTGGTGGCCATGGAGTCCAGCGGGCTGCACTCCAACGGCTACTCGCTGGTCCGCCACGTGCTGCTGGGCACCGCCGGCTGGGAGCTGGACCGCGACGTACCCGAGCTCGGCCGGACGCTGGGGGAGGAGCTGCTGGAGCCGACCCGGATCTACGCCAAGGCCTGCCTGGCCCTCGCGGCCGCCACCCAGACCCATGCCATGTCCCACATCACCGGGGGTGGCCTGGCCGCCAACCTCGAGCGGGTGATGCCCCAAGAGCTCACGGCGACCATCGACCGCGCGAGCTGGACGCCCCAGCCCGTCTTCGACCTCGTCCGCCGCGTCGGCGCTGTGCCGCAGCCGGACCTCGAGCAGACCCTCAACTGCGGGGTGGGCATGGTGGCACTGGTGCCCGGCCCCGACGTCGACGAGGCGGTGCGCACGCTGGCCGGGCACGGCGTACGGGCCTGGCCGGCCGGCGAGGTCGCCACCGCCCCGGCCGGCGCGGGTGGCCGGGTGACCCTGGTGGGTCAGCACCCCGGCTGGTGAGACCCGGCCCACCGCCCCAACTGCGCAATTCGCGACGGGTCAGCGGCGATTTGAGCCGGGTCAGCGCGGGGGAGGGGGGTGAATCGGGTTCGTGGTGTGCGGGAACACCCAGGGAGCAGGTACCGTTGCCCCCACGACAGACTGACAGTAGACCGGGCGCCACCCAGCTGGACCCCGGCCAAGTGCGAGGGGGTCGACCCTATGGGGCGCGGCCGAGCTAAGGCAAAGCAGACGAAGGTCGCCCGCGACCTGAAGTACCGCACTTTCGAGACGGACTTCGGGGCGCTGGCGCGCGAGCTGCACGGCGACGACGAGGACGCCGAGCAGGCGGAGCCGGAGAAGTACGACCGCTGGTCCGAGCACCCCGACCCACGTCGCGACTGACCGCCACCCGCACCACCACGCCCCTCAGCCGTCCTTGGCCGCGGGGTCTCCTCCTGCACCCTGCTCGCGCAGCAGCACCACGTCCCCGTGCGTGCCGTACCCGGGTAGCGGCCCGCCGTACCCGCGACCGTCGAAGGTGACCATCAGCCAGCCCTGGTCGGTGTGCACCAGCGACGGCCAGGGGAGGTTCGACGGGTACGGCGCGCGCAGCGTCCCGACCTCGCGCAGGTCGAGGTCGAACACCGGGAACCGGGTGCGCTGCCCCTTGCGCCCGTCCGGGCCGTCGCTGGCCAGGACCCGCCACAGCCCGCCGACCCGGAGCAGCGTGGTGCCCTCGGTCGCCACCCGGCTGGGGTCGGCACTGCGCAGCGCGAGGTGCTCCAGGTCCGGCCCGGCCGCCAGCACGGGGTGGAAGCGGAAGAAGCGCCGCGCGCTGACGTAGCCGACCAGCCAGCCGTCGTCGGTGCGCACCAGGTGCGGGTCCCACACCCCGACGGCGCGCAGTCCCTCGGTGGGCAGCCGCAGCAGCCGCGTGTCCAGCACGTGCCGGCCGTGCCGGACGTCCGCCCGGGTCTCGGCCACGGTCACGGCCACGCCGGCGTCGGGACCGGTGGCGCGGAAGTCCCCCCAGGTGCTCGTGGCCACCAGCCAGCGGCCGGCGTCGCGGACCAGGTGGGTGGCATGGTCCCCGAACACCCCCGGCCGGTCCGGCCGCCGGAAGAACAGGTCGGCCCGGTGCTCGAGAGCCAGCGTGCCCTCGTCGAGCGCCCAGACGCTGGTGTGGCCGGTGTCGAAGAAGCCGGGACCCGCGCTGGTCGCGGTGAGCAGCAGGCGACCGTCCTCCCGCACCGGTGCGCCGGTGGCGTGGGAGACCACCCGGACGTCACGCAGTCCGACCTGCCCGAACCCGCCGGCCCGGACCGCCGACACCGCGTCGCCGCCGGTGACGACGCACCCGGCCCGCAGCCCCGCCACGAAGCCTTCGTCCCGGGTCGGGACCCGGTCCTCCAGGTGCACCCGTCCCCGGGCGGTCCAGCGACCCCGCTCCCGCGTCCACACGGTGAGCCAGGTGCCCGTGAGGGTGAGCGCCACCGCGTCCACCGGGAGGGTGGCCCGGCCGAACCTGCGGCTGCGGTGCCTGCTGGTGCGCCCGGCAGGGTCGCTCACCGAGAGCCCCGCCGTGCCGCTGCCCAGGGCGAGCTCGCCGCTGAGGGTGGTGCTGCCGGAGACCAGCCGGAGCACCACCCGAGCCGGCCCGGCTGTCGGCCGGAGGTCGGCCTGCACGGCCGCGTACGGCGCCGGCTGGGCCAGCGGGACCAGGTCGGTCCCGGACGGCACCGTGACGGCGCCGGTCGGCGAGACCAGCGCCACCGGGCGTCGCCGGGCGACCACGTGGAGCGGCGGCAGCACGGTCCCCACCCAACCACGAACCGCTGGATGGCGGGCGTTGCGGGTGGACTAGTCCACTTGGCTGGAGTGGCCGTCGCGTGGGAAGGTAAGCCTTGGTTGGATTCAGGCCGCTCTTCTTCGGCGGCTTTGCCTGTTGCTGACGGACTCGGGGACGTTCACGGGTCCGGTGCGGTATATGGGGGCCGCACCGAGGCCTGGGGCACAGGACCGGGTGTGGGTGCGCCGAACAGCTCCACCACCGGACGTGGTCGCGGGTCGTAGCGGGCGAGCACCCTCGCCGCCTCGTCGAGGTGGGCACGCCAGTGCTCCTCAGCCCCGTCTGCGTCGCCGGCCTCCACGAGCCGGACGAGCCGCTCGTAGGAGCGGATCGCACGGCGGAAGTGCGCCGGCGTCTCCGCCCCGAGCAGGCCCTGCGCCATCGTCAGCTGGAGGTGGGTGGCCACGATCTCGGCCAGCACGCCGCCCTGCAGGGCCAGCGTGCGGTTGCCGCAGCGCTGCATCACCAGCTCGTGGAACCGGTAGGTTGCCTGCGACCACCGCCCCGGGTCGGGAACGGCGCGCGGCCCGGCCTCGACCAGCCGACGCAGCGCCGCGATGCTCTCGCGCAGGTCCGCGAGGTCCTCGGCGGTACGCCGCCCGGCGAGCAGCCGGGCGCAGTGCGGCTCCGAGACCATCCGCGCCTCGTGGACGTCGCGGACCGTGGTGCCCTGGTGCTGCAGCAGCAGGCCCACGTAGCGGGCGGCCACCGCGGGGTCCGGCTCCAGCACCTGCGCCCCGCCGCGGGCGCCGCGACGCACGGTGAGCAGGCGCTCGGACTCGAGGATCCGGAACGCCTCCCGGAGCGTGGCGCGCCCCACGGCGTACTGCTCCATCAGCCGCGCCTCCGGGGGGAGGGTGTCCCCGGCACTCAGCTCGCCGTGGACGATCTGCCGGCGCAGGTCGGTGGCGACCAGCTCCGCGGTCTTCGGGGCGCGCACGGCCCGGCCCACCCGTGGGCGGTCCCCGGGCAACGCCCTCACACGCCCAGGTCGCGGCCGATGAGCTCCTTCATGATCTCGGTGGTGCCGCCGTAGATCGTCGAGACCCGGACGTCCTGGTAGTCCTTGGCCACCTGGTACTCGAGCATGTACCCGTAGCCGCCGTGGAGCTGCAGGCACCGGTCCACCACCGACTTGTGCAGCTCGGTGGCCCACCACTTGGCCTTGGCCGCGTCCACCGCGGTGAGCGTCCCCTCGACGGCCCAGGCCAGGCACTGGTCGACGTACACCTGGGCGACGTCCAGCTCGGTGGCCATCTCCGCGAGCGTGAACCGGTTCGCCTGGAAGGATCCGATCGGCCGGCCGAACGCGCGACGCGTCTTGGTGTACTCCAGGGCGTCGGTGAAGGTGGCGCGGGCCCCGGCCATCGCGCTCACCGCGATCGAGAGCCGCTCGGTCGGCAGGTTCTCCATCAGGTGGTAGAACCCGTGGCCCTCGGTGCCGAGCAGGTTGCCCGCGGGGACCAGGCAGTCGGCGAAGAACAGCTCCGCGGTGTCCTGCGCGCGCAGCCCGAGCTTCTCCAGCTTGCGCCCGCGCTCGAAGCCCGGCGTGTCCCGCTCGACGGCGATCAGGCTGAAGCCCTGGTGCCCGGCGTCGGGGTCGGTACGGCACACCACGAGCACCACGTCGGAGAGGATGCCGTTGGAGATGAACGTCTTCTGGCCGTTGATCACCCACTCGTCCCCGTCGCGGTGCGCCGAGGTGCGGATCCCGGCGAGGTCGCTGCCGGTGCCGGGCTCGGTCATCGCGATCGCGAACGTCAGGTCGCCGGAGGCGAAGCCGCTCAGCCACCGCTGCCGCTGCTCGCCGGAGGTCAGCCGCAGCAGGTACGGCGCGAGGACGTCGTTGAGCAGCGACAGCGCCGGGCCGCTGAACCGTCCCCTCGCGAGCTCCTCGGCCACCACCGCGTTGTACCGGAAGTCGTCGATGCCGAGGCCGCCGTACTCCTGGGGCACGGCGAAGGCGAGCACGCCCTGGACCGCGGCCGCGCGGTACACCGCCGGGTCGATCAGTCCCTCCTCCTCCCAGCGGGCGTGGTGGGGCGCGACCTCCCGGGCCAGGAACTCCCGGACCAGCGCGCGGAACTCGTCGTGCTCAGGACCGAAGACCGCTCGGCGGTGTGTCATCGGGCACCCTTCGGCGTCGGCGGTAGAGGCGAATGAATCTACTGTATGGCCCGCTACGGTAGGCCCCATGGAACCGCGCGGACCGCTGGCCGGACTCCGGGTCGTGGAGCTGGCCGGCATCGGCCCTGCCCCCTACGCCTGCACCCTGCTCGCGGAGCTGGGGGCCGACGTGGTCCGGGTGGACCGTCCCGGCGGCGGGGGGCTGGGTGACCTCGCCCCCGACCTCAACCGCAGCCGGCCGTGCGTGGCGGTCGACCTGAGGTCGGCCGGGGGACGCGAGGTGGTGCTGCGGTTGGCCGACCAGGCCGACGTCCTGGTCGAGGGCCTGCGGCCGGGCGTGACCGAGCGGCTCGGCGTGGGCCCGGAGGTGTGCCTGGAGCGCAACCCGCGGCTGGTCTACGCGCGGATGACCGGCTGGGGTCAGGCCGGGCCGCTCAGCCAACGTGCGGGCCACGACATCACCTACGCCGCCCTCACCGGCGCGCTGCACGCCACCGGGTCGCCCGAGAAGCCCGTGCAGGCGGTGAACCTGGTCGCGGACTTCGGAGGGGGGTCGATGTTCCTGCTGGTGGGCGTCCTGGCCGCGCTGCACGAGCGCTCCTCCAGCGGCCGCGGCCAGGTGGTGGACGCGGCGATGGTCGACGGCGCCGCGTCGCTGATGACCATGGTCTACGGTCTGTTCGGGTCCGGGCTGTGGCGAGACGAGCGGCAGGCGAACCTGCTCGACGGGGGCGCCCCCTTCTACGACACCTACGTCTGCGCCGACGGTCGGCACGTCGCGGTCGGCGCTCTGGAGCCGCAGTTCTTCGAGGAGCTGGTGGAGCGGCTCGGCGTGGCGGACCGCATCCAGGGCCACCAGCTCGACGCCACCCGGTGGCCCGAGCACCGGGCCGTGCTCGCCGAGGCGTTCCTGGCGCGCACCCGGGACGAGTGGGCCGCGGTGTTCGAGGACACCGACGCCTGCGTCGCCCCGGTGCTCGGCCTGGCGGAGGCGCCGGGCCACCCGCACCTGGCGGCCCGCCGGGTGTTCACCGAGGTCGACGGGCGGCTCCAGCCCAGGGCTGCCCCACGCTTCTCGCGGACGCCCGGTCCCGAGCCGACCCCGGCGCGCCCGGCCGGCGCGGACACCAGGAGCGCGTTGACCGCCTGGGGCTTCACCGCCGAGGAGGTGGCGGACCTGCTCGTCGCCGGGGTGGTCGACCAGGCCGGGGACGTCCCTGGCTGACCGGCGTCAGCCGACCGGTACGACGGGGCGCGCGGTGAGTGCGTCGGTGAGCAGGGCGACCAGCGCCTCCAGCTGCACGTCGGCGGAGGAGGTGACCTCCTCGTCGGAGCCGTCCAGGGCTCGGGCCGCGAGGCCGGCCTTGCTGTCGATGAGCTCGGCGACCTTGCTGTCGAGGGTCTGCGCGGCGATGATCCGCCACGCGGTGACCGGCTCGGTCTGGCCGATGCGGTGCGCCCGGTCGATCGCCTGGGTCTGCTCGGCGTCGGTCCAGGAGAGCTCGGCGAGCACG
>NZ_DAOMFK010000012.1:0-35857 GCF_035429765.1 Nocardioides sp.
GCGCGTCCGATCGGAAGGGCAACGGCCCACCTGGCGCACTCATCCGACTCCGCCCCAGCGAGCGGGCGAAGTATCTGCAGTTGACACAAGAGGACGCTGACGATGCGCCGATCGGCTGAGCGCAATGGAATGGCGGCGCCGCGGCGCGCCCGGCACAATCAAGCGGGTGAGCAGGCACGCGTTCTGGGACGACCTCGCAAGGGATCTCGACGATCCCGAGTTCCGCCGCGCTTACGTCTCCGAGGCCGCGCGCATCGCCGCTGTGGACGCAACGATCAATGCTGAAGCAGCCTCGGGCCCGACCGGCGACCGGACTCAGTCTTGAGCTTCGTCGTCCTCGATCGAGACGGCCAGGAGCTCCTCGTCAGTGAGTGACGCGTAGTAGGCCCTGAACACACGCTCGGCCTCGCGGCCTTCCGAGCCCATGCGAGCCCTCCGCTCCCGGGCGTACTCCGCAAAGGTCTTGGCCATGGGTTGCTCGCTCAGGCGTGCCGAGCGGTCAGTCGCTCGATCGCGGCCTGGTACTCCTCGATGGCTCCGGGGAGCAGTTCGATGTGCACGACGGTCCCGTCGGCCGCAGGAACGAGGTCGATCACCTGCCCCATGGCTAGGTCCTCGCCCTCGCGCAGCGTGAGTACAGCGCCGGGGACGATTCGCTCCGGTTCGCGGGCTTCGTCGAGGAACACCCAGATGTAGCCGGTCTCGTCTTCGTTGGCGAAGTCCACCTCAAGGTCGACCTGGTAGTCGGCCATGTCGTCGAGCTTCTGAGTTGTCATCGTGGCCTCCTTCCGGCCGTCCGTTTCCAGTATGGATTCTCCCGCAAGTCGCCGAGAGCGTCCAGAAATGCCTTGTACTCGGGGCCGTCGGGTCCGGAGAACAGCACGGTCCAGTGCGGTGCCGTGAACGTGGGCAGGAGCCTGAGCCCCGCCACGTCGGCGGACGTGATCCGGTAATAGCGGCGCCGGACGTCCATCTTGGTGGCCAGCACCCAGGCTTCGCTCTCCTCGGTGGCAGCGAACGCAGAGACGCCGTAGCAATCGACACCTCCGAGTGTGTATCGACGGCTCAGGCGAGCGGCTTGGTGCTGCAGTCGATCAAGGTTGTCGTCCTGATCACCGGCTCGGAGCAGAAAGACCAGATCGTCGGGCGACTCGGTCCCGCGGAGGACATCCTCGAGACGAAGCTTGGCGATCGGTTCGGTCATTGGCCCACCGTTTCACTCGGCTCCGACACCAACGCGGAGAGTCGCCGAGCGATCTCGGCGTCGCGGTCGGCGGCGGCGTGCTGGTAGCGCATCGCGGCACCAGGGGTCGAGTGACCGAGACGGCCCATGAGCTCGGCAAGAGTCGCGCCGGTTTGGGCGGCGAGGACCGCGCCGGTGTGGCGAAGGTCGTGCCAGCGGAGGTCCTCGCGACCGGCGGCCTTCCGGGCCGGGTAGTAGACCTTATAGAGCGTCGACGGCGCCATGTGGGCGTTGCTATCAGCGGCAGCTGGGAACAGCAGCGCGTCCTTGCCCTTGCCGGTGTGGTTCTTCAGGTGCGCCTTCACTGCAGGCAGCAGGTGCGGCGGGATCGCGACATCACGAACCCCGGCGTCGGACTTCGGCGAGCCGACGACGAACTTGCCGCCGACGCGGACCACGCCACGGGTGATCGAGACCCGGTTGGTCCGCAGGTCGATGTCGCCGCGACGCAGCTCGGCCAGCTCGCCGAACCTCATCGCGCACCAGGCGGCGAGCAACGCCATCAGCTTGTACCGATCGGGCAGGGCCTCGACGATCTTCTCCAGTTCCTGGAGCGAGGCGGGCCGGACCTTGTGTGCGCGCACCACGTTGCCGGCGCCGCGGATGTGCGCAGGGTTGTAGGGAATCAGCGGCTTCGGTCGAGCTGATGCCGCCGAGCCGAGGACCGTCCGCAGCAGGCTGTAGGCCTGCGCGCGGACCGTCTCCTTCCCGGGGGCGAGCGCGTCGTACCACTTGGTGACGTCTTCGGCGGTGATCCGGTCGAGCCGCTCGTCGCCGAAGGTCGGATAGATGTAGACGTCGAGCAGCATCCGGTACTGCTGGCGGGTCGTCGGTCGAAGCTCGCGGCCGCGGGTCTTGCGGCCTTCGAGCCACTGGTCGCCGTACGCCTCCATCGTCGGCACCGTGCGCCGCGAGGCGCCGCGCGCGGCCGCGTCCGGTGCCCAGACCTCCATCTGGATCTCGGCCCGCCGGTTGGCGAGCCAGGCGACGGCGTCCTCCTTGGCGTCGAAGGTCGTGGGCGCACGGTAGAGCCGGCCGTCGGGTCCCGTGTACGCCGCGCGGTAGCGGCCCGACTCGCGACGCTCGATCCGGCCGAAGCCACGTCGGGCGCTACTGGTTTCCCGAGCCATCTTTTGTCCCTCCAGTGTCGCCTTTCGGGGAATATACGGGGAACATAGACGTCAGAACGTGTCCGGAGATGACTTGGTTTGTCAGGCGTCAGAAGATCCCGAAAGTGCCCTCTGACCTGCGAGTTTACGTCAGAGCCAGTGTCGCCAGCGAGTCCGCCGCGATCCCGGTTCTCAAAAGTTCAAACCCAGTATCGCCCACCAGAGTCTCCCAGGTCAGAGGCCGGTTTCCAGCATTGGGAACCGGCCTTGTGCCCTCTCCGTGCCCAATCGGAAGGGTTCGGGCCTCCCCGATCTCCGGTGAACACACAGACCCGCCTCCGGTCTCGGGTCCGGCGGCGGGTCTGCGAGGTCCCAGCCTACGTGGTCCGCGCCGGGTGGAACGGTCGCGGGGGACGCCGGAGATCCTCCTAAGTCCGCCGGGCCCGGGCCCGGGCCAGCGGGTCGCGCAGCGCGAGACCGAGCACGCCGACCGCGACCAGCAGCACGGCGGCCCACCGGACCTGCGCGGCCTCCCAGGGAGGTCCCCAGGTCTGCGACTGCTGGAGGGCGTACCACCGGGGCAGCGCCGAGCTCAGGAACGCCAGCACCGCCAGGCCGACCACCGCCGTGTAGGCCGGGTGCTGCTGGTCGCGCCAGGCCCGCAGCGTCGCACCGAGACCGAGGCCGACCGCCGCGAGCGCGAGGAACTCCACGCCCAGTGCGAGCACCGGCACCTCGGGCGCCCGCCACTGTACGACGGCCGCAGCCACCAGCCAGGCGGCGCCGACCGCGGCACCTCCGGCCAGGAACCGGGTCACGCTCCGGACCGCCCGCGGGTAGGGCGACCCGGCGAGCACCTCCCCGCTCGGGTCGTCCGTGGTGGTGACCCAGGCACAGGCCAACAGGACACCGACGCCCCTCAGCACGCGCAGCCCGTAGCCGTCGTCGAGGGCGGGAGCCGTGCCCAGCACCAGGACGAGGGCCAGGGCGGCGGGCACCACCAGCGCCGGCCGGCGCACCACCCACCAGGACGCGGACCACAACGCGCGCGGGGCCGCCTCGGCGGGGCAGGTCCTCGCGACCAGCTCGATCACGGCCACTGCATCGTCCCGGTGAGGACGGCCGCAGTGAGCGCGACCAGGCCGAGCACCACGGGCGGCGTACGACGGTCGGCGACCCGGACCCACGCCGCCGCGACCGCCAGCGCGCACAGGGACACCAGGTAACCGAGGTGCCAGGCCGCCGACCCCGGCACCAGCCCGGCCCACTGGTCGGCCGTCGGGCCCCAGGCCGCCCAGGTGGTCGCCAGCCCCAGCAGCTGGCCGGACGACTGGTTGTCCAGCCAGGCGTTCGCCACCACCATCGCCACGAGACCGACGACGGCGGCGCCCCGCGCCGGCACCCACAGTCCGAGCAGGATGCCGAAGAGGCAGGCGCCGACGAGGGTGACGGGTCCGGCCAGCAGGTGCCAGACGGTCGGCGCCACGACGTAGCGGTCGTCGGCAAGGTAGGAGGCGTGCAGGGCCAACGCGGGGACGAGCGCCGCGCCGGCCGGGGCCAGCGCCGCCAGCGCCAGCGCCTTGAACCGCTCCTCCGCCCGACCAGGGAGCGGGGCGAGCAGCTCGTCGGCGTCGGCGCGACGGTCGCGCGTGGCGACCAGGTTGGCCGACAGGATCAGCAGCACACCGGGGAAGAACGTCAGCAAGGTCGTGGTCGTCTCGAAGGCGGCCCGGGGCCCGTCCTCGGAGAGCACCCCGGATTCGAGGAGGATGATGAGGTAGAGCGCGAACCCGATCAGCGTGATCGGGTGCAGCATCAGCCTGCGGGCCTCCTGGCGAGCCAGCACCGGGACCAGAGAGCGGACCGGCGGCGCGGTGACCAGGCGGGGCGCGGCCGCAGCGGTGCTCATGCGACCTCACCCATCCCCTCGCCGGCCTGCGGACCGAGCAGCAGCAGGTAGGCGTCCTCGATGGACGGCGCGATCAGCTCGGCGCCGGCCGGCGGGTCGCCGACGTGGTGGTAGTGCCCGGCGCCCACCCGCCACGCCGCGACCGCCCGCGGGTCGCGGGCGTCGTCGACCCAGACCCGCCCGGTGGCCACCTCGGCCAGCTCCGCGGGCGTGCCGGTGAACAGGCTGCGGCCGCCCTTGACGACGACGACGTCGGTGCACACAGCCGCGACGTCCTCGGTCTGATGGGTCGAGAGGATCACGGTCCGGCCGCGGCCGGCGTCGGAGACCAGGTCGCGAAAGCGCATCCGCTGCTCCGGGTCGAGACCGACTGTGGGCTCGTCGAGGACCAGCACCTCGGGCCGGCCGAGCAGCGCCTGGGCGAGCCCGAGCCGCTGCCGCATCCCACCGGACAGCGCGCGCACCTTCTTGGTGGCGACATCGGCGAGACCGACGAGGTCCAGCACCCGCCGCACCTCGTCGTGGCGGGCCCGGGCCGCCGTGTGCTCCTTGAGCACCGCGATGTAGTCGACCGCCTCGAACGCGGTGAAGCCGCGGTGGAAGCCTGCGTCCTGGGGCAGGTAGCCGAGCCGGCGGCGGATGTGCCGCCGGCCGGCCGGGTCACGCGGGTCCTGGTCGAGCATCCGCAACCCGCCGGCATCGGCCGGCAGCACGGTGGCGAGCACCCGCAGCAGCGTGGTCTTGCCGGCGCCGTTGGGCCCGAGCAGACCGGTCACGCCGGTGCGGGCGTGCAGGTCGAGCCCGTCGAGGGCGCGCTGACGGCCGTAGGCCTTGACCAGGCCGGTGGCGTGGATGGTGGTGTTCATGACGTTCTCCTGAGGAGCTCGGCGAGGTCACGCCGGCGGACGACGAGGACGGCCACGGCTGTGGCCAGGACGAGGGCGGAGGCCAGCAGCACCGGGGACGAGACCGCGAGGAGCGGGTCCCGGCGCGGCGCCAGCGCCCGCAGCGAGACACCGAGCCACGCGACGGCCAGGGCGACCGCCGCCAGGTGGGGCGCCAGCCGGGTGCTCAGCGCGACGGTACCGACCGTCAAGGCCAGACCGGGCACCAGCCAGGCGACGGCGATCCAGGGCGACCCGGGCAGCAGCAGGCCCGCGACGGTGGCGGGCAGCATCGTGGTGGTCACCACGAAGGCGGTGCGGAGGGCGAGCAGCCGGACCTGGGAGTACGGCGTGGCGGCGGCGATCTCGAACGCCGGGTCGGCCGCCGGGCCGTAGGCGAGGGCGACCCCGGCGAGGGGCAGCAGCGGCGCCAGCACCAGGTAGAGCCCTACGCCCTGCGGATCGGCGTACGCGGCCACCAGGGCGAGCCCGAGGACCAGGGTCACGCCGGCGATCCACGCGCCGCGCAGCGACGGGGTGGCCGCGACCAGGCGGGCGGTGGGGTCGTCGACCCCGATCGCGCCCAGCATCCGCTCGAGGACGGTGCGCGGCGGCTGCTCCACGCGCTCCAGGACGTCGGCCCACACGGTGTCGAGCCGTGCTGCCCCGACGTGCGGGTCGAGCAACGTCCGGCAGTCCGGGCAGGAGACGAGGTGCTGCTCGACGGAGGCGGCGAGGACGCTGCCCAGGCCGCCGTCGGCGTACCGCCTGACCAGGTCGGGGTCGAGGTGCCACTGCGAGGCGGTCATGCGAGCTCCTTCCGCAACACGCGCCGGGCGCGCATCATCCGAGTCTTGATCGTCCCGGCGGGGACGCCGAGGAGGCGGGATGCCTCCCGGGTGGTGAGCCCGTCGAGCACGGTGGCCTGGACCGCGGCGCGCAGCTCCGGACTGAGCCGGTGCAGGGCACCGGCGAGGTCGCCGTGCTCCACGCCGAGCAGGACGAGGTCCTCGGCGGACTCGCGGGTGCCGAGGACCTCCGCGCTCTCCAGGGGGTACGCCGCCGGCGGCTGCCGCCGGAACGCGTCCACGAGCCGGCGGATCGCGATCCCCCACAGCCACGCCCCCGCGTCGTCACCGCCGCGGAACTTGCCGGCGCCCTTCCACACTGCGACGAAGGTGTCCTGGAGCACCTCGTCGACGACAGCCGGATCGGCGCAGCGGCGCCCGAGCCGGACGATGAGCCAGGAGGCGTGGCGCCGGTAGAGCACCTCCAGCGCCGCCGAGCTCCCCTGAGCGACAGCGGACAGCAGCGCACCGTCGGTGACCTGCTCGTCCACGTGCCGCTCCTCCGCCGTCGAGAGCATCAGAAGCCGACCGTCAGGCAGGCCAGCTTCGCGCCGGCCGTGCCCGCTGCTCCGTCGAGTCCACCGGTGTGCGTGTGCTCCGAGTGGATCATCACCGATCCGGCACGCCGCGTGGGCGAGAACTGCCACGGGACCTTGGTCTGCGCCACGGCGTTGCCCTCCGCGTCGGTGGTGAAGTCCAGCCAGATCTCGTTCACCGGGTTGGCGAACGCCGGGTCGCTCGCCGACGAGCCCTCGGGGAACGGGACGTTCTGGAAGTGACCGCCCGCCGCGTTGGCGTCGGTGGCACCGCAGGCGGACTTGTGGGCGTGGGCGCCGTACTCGTGGTTCGGCGCCAGGCCCCGGACGTGCAGGGTCACGATCGTGTCGCCGGCGGCGTTGTAGACCGCCTGGACGCGGGCGGTCGCCCCGTCGGGCACGTGGCTCGCGCTGCCGTAGCGGACCAGGTCGCCCTCGGCACGGACGCGGTCGGCGCCGGCGATGGACGGCGAGGCCGCGAACAGGACGAGGCCGGCGGCGACCGCCGCGACCGGGAGGTGCCGGGTGAGCTGGGAGGGGCGCACGGTGGTGCTCCTGTTCTCGAAGGGATGAGTTCGTGTCTCACCCCTCTGTCGCGCAGCAGCGACCGGCCGGTTCACCCCGCGGCGAGGTTTTCCTTCCGAACCGCCTCCGTCTGGGGGTGGCGGGCCCTAGGGTCGGGGCGGGAGGAGAGGTCCATGCACTCCTCGGCGCGGACCTCCCCGACGATGATCCGACTGGGTCTCATCCGCAGCCGTTGCCGCGGTCTGAAGTCAGCCGATGAGGGCTACTCCTCGGAGATCACGTCGAGCGTGATGTGCTCGCCCACCTGCGTGATGCTCTCGCGGATCGCGTCGATCGTGACCCCCTCGGGCACCTCCAGGACCATGTCGGCCCCGAAGAACGGGCCGCTGGAGTCGGGCAGGTCGTAGGCGACGTTGCGCAGCGAGTCGACGCTGACGCCCAGGTCCTCGAAGTGCTTGACCACATCCCCGAGGATCCCGGGCTGGTCCGGCCCGTTGATCTCCACGTGCACCAGGTCGGCCAGGTCCGGCGCCCTGCCGGCGCGGTGGACCTCGACCCGCAGGTCCGTGCCGTCGCAGAGTGCGGCCATGGCCTCGCGCAGCGCGGCCTCCGCGGCGTCCGGCACCTCCACCAGCACCAGTCCCGCCACCCTCCCGCCGAAGCGAGCGACCTCGGCCCCGACCCGCGTGCCGCCGAGATCGGTGAAGGCCGACGACACGGTGGTGACGATGCCGGGACGGTCACTGGCATCGATCACCAGAACCAGTGTGGCCATGGCTTCACGTTCCTCCCGGGGTCAGACAACCTGGATCCTGAAATCGGCGATGGCGGACAGCCGCGCCGCGTAGCGCTCGCGGTCCTCGTCGGTCGGAGAGACCAAGCCGCGAGCAGCGCGGCGTACGCCGTGGTGACGGTAGGTGTTCACCCTGATCCGCATGTGCGGGTCGACGCTCGCCAGCCACTCGCCGGTGGATCGGAGGATCTCGTCGGAGTCGTTGGTGCCGGCCGCGAGGATCAGTCGGACCTCATAGAGGCGGTCCCGCTGCGCCAGCAGCCGGATCGACCGGAGGATCCGCTCGTTGCCGTGACCGGTCAGGCGTCGGTGCAGGTCGTTGTCGATGGCCTTGAGGTCGACCATGGCCGCCTCGAACACCGGCTCCAGGTAGTCCCAGACCTCCGGGTAGGCGTCGCCGTTGGTGTCGATGAACCGGGTCAGGTGCTGCGTGGCCGGGTCCTCCGCGAGCGCGACGAACAGGTGGCGCAGGAACTCGGGCTGCTGGGTCGCCTCGCCGCCCGACACGGTGACGCCGGACAGGAAGGGCGCGGCCAGCCTGATCTTCGCCAGGAGGTCGTCGACGGACGTGGTCCGTCCGCCACGGCGGGGGATGGTCTGGGGGTTGTGGCAGAACAGGCAGTTGAGGTTGCAGCCTTGCAGGAAGACCACGAAACGGTTGCCCGGCCCGTCGACGCAGGAGAACTCGATCGTGCCGGCGACCTCGCCCAGCGTCGCCAGGCCGACCGGGTCGCCGACCGGCGTGGCCGGACGAGGCGGCGGCACGCTCCGGGTCACGTCAGGCCGGGGCGGTGACAAGGGGGTTCGCCTCGACGACCTTCACTCGTCGGGTGAGGACGCTGTGGTTGCGCTCCGCAGTGCCGGCCAGGAGGTCGGAGGAGTGGCGGGCGCCGCCGTGGTCCTCGAAGCTCGCGATGTCGGACTTGCGCACCAGGTAGCCGGTGATGCGGATGAACTCGTTGTTGTCCAGGTTCCAGGTGAAGTCGCGCATGCCGTAGCCGAGCGCGCCCTTGATGATGTCGACCATCGCCTGCGGGTTGCGGGTGACGGTCTCCTCGATCGCGAAGATGTCGCTGATGCCGGAGGGGAACAGCCGGTGGTGCGGTGCGACCGCGGCGATGTGCTCGCGCACTCCGGGCTCTTCGCCGACCGGGATGCGGGTGCCCGCGGTGGCGTCCAGGTCGAGGTCGATCCCGCTCTGGCTGTGCATGTACATGCGGCCGTGGAAGCCCTCGCAGTAGGCGACGGGACGAGCGGCCACCAGCTCCGCGATCCGCTCGGTGATGCGGTACGACGCGAGGTTGGCACCGTCGTCGAGGCCGTAACGCGCCTCCGCGCGACCCTCCCGCTCCATGAACGTGTTGACGCACTCCGCCAGCCCGAAGATGCCGAACATGGCCCCGAACCGGTCGAGGCTCACGAGCCCCTCGGTCACCAGGAAGTGCGACTTGAAGAAGCCCGAGTCCTCGACCAACGACCTGATGCGGGCCTCACCGAGCTCGCAGGTCAGCTCGACCCAGTGCGGCAGGGCGTCGGCCAGGAAGCTCTCCAGGTCGCCCTCGTGGCGCTCTGCTGCCTTCTGCAGGTTGACCCGGACCAGGGTGTGCGAACCGCCGCCGACGTTGAGGGCGTTGTAGCAGCTGACGACGCCGTAGTCAGGGCCACCGTGGTCCTCGACCATCATCGGGTGGTTGACGTAGTGCGGCTTGGCCGTGACGAACGTCGTCTCGACGGCGTCGAGCAGCAGGTCGTCGGGCGTCACGTCGGGGTCGACGCACAGGGTGAGGTTGGGGACGGTCTGGCGCAGGGCGCGCTCCACGCGCCAGATCGACCGGATCACGCGACCGTCGCGGGGGCCTACGTTGGCGTGCGTGAAGCCGTCCGGGCACAGCCGGTCCATCATGATCCAGAAGCGGCGCAGCCTGGCGTCGAGCTCGTCGTCACTCATGTCCTCGGGGACGTACGGCTCCAGCAGGGAGTCGAGGTGGCCCACGTAGACGGGGTACGTCGTGACGGAGGGGACGTGCCCGTAGAGGACGGTCAGGAACATGAGGGCCTCGTCGAGGTCCTGGGGCGGGTCCAGCTCGAGGTACGTCAACCCGTTGTGCAGGGCCTTCCGGTAGTCGGGCAGGACGTACCGGGGGGACACCGGTCGGTTGCCCTCGAACATGTCGCAGATGACCCGGTCCTCCAGGGCGGCGGCGCACGCAGGTGACAAGGCAGGGTAGGGCAGCGCAGACACTGCCAGCCCGGCCAGGGCACGGATCTTCTGGTCGTATCCCAGGGCCGTGCTCTCCACGATCCCGAGACCCTGCTTCGTGAACGTCGTCGCCTCCATGCCTCCCAAGGTACGCCACTCCTCCGCCGGTCGCGGGGGCCAAGAATCGGTGCCGTCACCACCCGCGTGATGGACCTCACGCGCGGGCAGAGAAACCCGCCCCTGGTGGCGCACCGAGGCAAGGCGGAGAGTGAGGGTAGCGGGCCGTGACCCCGTGGGTGGGTCAGCCCAGGGGCAGGTGGAGCACGATGACATCGAGGCGGTGGGGTAGGCGGTCGTGCTGCGGGATGGTGGTGGCCTCGCTGGCCCTGCTCCCGCTGGTCGCGTCGGGCCCCGCGCAGGCTGCGAACCCCGTGTGCACGGTCACCAGCTCCGACGACAGCGGCGACGGGTCGCTGCGTGCATGCGTCACCGTGACCAACGCGACGGGCGGCGACATCGTCTTCCAGGAGGGGCTGCCGGGCACGATCCTTCTGGCCAGCGGGCTGTTGCTGAGCAACGACGTGGCCATCCTCGGGCCGGGTGCGGACATGCTGACCATCCAGGCCGCACCGCCGGGGTTCCGGGTGTTCGACGTCACCAGTGGAGTGACCGCGACGATCTCGGGGCTGACCATCACCGGTGGCGGGGGTGGCTACGGCGGCGCCATTCTCAACGAGGGCACCCTGACGGTGACCGGCAGCACCCTCTCCGGCAACAGCGTCGTCAACGGTGGCGGCGCCATCGCCAACTACGGCGCCCTGACGGTGACCGGCAGCACCCTCACCGGCAACACGGTCGAGGGCGGAGGAGGAGGCGCGATCACCAGCTGGGGCACCATGACGGTCACCAACAGCACCATCGCCGGCAACAGCGCCGACGTCGGGGGCGGCGGCATCCTCGCCTCGAGTGACCTGACCGTCACCAACTCCACCATCGCCGGCAACTTCGGCGGTGGCAGCATCGGCGGAGGCATCGGCATCTCCGGCACCCCCACCGTCGTGCTGAGGAACGCGCTCGTGGCAGGCAACACCGCGGCGTACGGCAACGACCTCTACGGGCCGGTGGACGTCGCGAGCTCGTTCAACAACCTCGTCGGCGCGCAGGACAGCGGCGGGAACGTCGACGGGGCGCTGGTGGACGGGGTGAACGGCAACCAGGTCGGGGTTACCGAGCCCGGGCTCGGACCCCTGGCGGACAACGGCGGCCCGACCCAGACGATGACGCTGCTGCCGGGCAGTCCGGCCATCGACGCCGCGTCGGCGACGTACGCTCCGCAGACCGACCAGCGGGGCGTGGCCAGGGACCGGGCGCCGGACATCGGGGCCTTCGAGGCGGGCCCGCAGCCGGACCTCCTGGTCAGCAGACTCGCAGGGTCCGGGTACGTCGGCGACGACGTCTACAACACGACCGGTGCGGGCCAGACGAAGCGGCTGTCCGCCCGGCGCACGCAGACACGCACCTTCTACGTGCGGGTGGTCAACGATGGCGCCGTCAGGACGCGGTTCGCACTGCGGGGCAGCGCCCCGGCCGCCGGCTCGAGGGTGCGCTACTTCAAGGGCGACGTCGAGATCACCACGCCGATGCGGTCCAAGGCCGGCTGGCCGGTCACCCTGCGGGCGGGCGCTGCCAAGACGATCGAGATGCGGATCACGGTCCGTCGCAGCGCGGCGTTCGGGTCTCGGATGCCGGGCACGGTAACCGCCACCTGGCCGAGTGACCGCTCCCGCGCCGACCTGGTGCGGGGCATCGTCACGGTCGTCCGCTGATCCTCGGGACGCCGAGGCCAGCCGGCACAGCCGGGCAGGGCGCCACTACGGTGAGTTCATGCAGCGCCGCGCGGGAGGATGGGACGCCGACGTCGTCGTCGTCGGCAGCGGGTTCGGCGGTGCCGTCACGGCGCTTCGCCTGACCGAGGCCGGACACCGGGTGATCGTCCTGGAGAAGGGGCGCCGGCTCACCGACGAGGACCTGCTGCGCGCTCGGCGGGACCCGAGGGCGTACCTGTGGCAGCCGGGCGCTGGGATGCGCGGCTTCTTCTGGCAGCGGATCTTCCGTCACATGGCGATCATCGGCGGGACCGGCGTCGGCGGCGGCTCGGTCGTGTGGGCCGGCGTGCTGCTGGAGCCTGGCGACGACTTCTACGAGGCCCCGTCCCTCAGCGGGCTCGGCATCGATAGGGAGGAGCTCGCGCCCCACCTGGCGCGGGCGGCCCGCATGCTCGGCCGGGTGCCGTGCGCACATCTGAGCCGGATGGACGACTACCTGTACGCCGCGGCTCAGGCGGTCGGGGCCGGTGAGACCTTCGGGCCGGTTCCGACGGGCATCCACTTCGGTCAACCGGGCGTCACCGAGCCCGACCCGTTCTTCGACGGTGAGGGGCCAGAACGCACGGGGTGCCGGCTGTGCGGTGAGTGCCTGCTCGGATGCCCCTACGGCGCCAAGAACGACCTCACCCGCAACTACCTGTACCTCGCGGAGAAGCAGGGGGCCGAGATCCGCGCCGAGTCGGAGGTCGCGTCCTTGCGCCCGTGGGGCAAGGGCTACCTCGTGGAGACGCAGCACCCCTGGCGTCGAGGGCGTCGTACGACGCTGACGGCACGGCGGGTGGTGCTCGCTGCCGGTGTGCTCGGCACGGTCGAGCTCCTCCATCGCTGCCGTGACGAGCTGGGCACGCTGCCGCGGGTGTCGGACCAGCTCGGCCAGCATGTCCGCACCAACTCCGAGGCGCTCACCGCGGTGCTGCAGCCACCCGGGCAGGACCTCTCGGACGGGCCGACGATCTCCAGCCACTTCCACCCCGACCCGCGCACCCACGTGACCCAGAACCGCTACATCGGCGGCTGGCACATGCGTGCGCAGCTCGGTCCGATGGTCGACGACGACCAGCCGCGCCGCCGAGCCCGGCGAGTGCTGGGCTCGGTGGCGCGGCAGCCGCTGGCGCAGGTCCGCCTGATGGGCGCTCACGACTTCCTCACGCGGCTGACCGTGCTCACCACGATGCAGCGCCACGACAGCGAGCTCGCCCTCGACCTGCGGCGCTCACCGTGGCAGCCCTGGCGCCGCGTGCTGCGCTCGCGGGTCACCGGTGGGGTGCGCCCGCCGAGCAACCTCCCGGTCGCCAACGCGGTCACGCGCGCCTACGCCGACGCGTCCGGTGGACGTCCGCTCAACCTGCTCGGTGAATCGGTCGGCGGACTGTCGGTCACGGCGCACGTCCTCGGCGGCGCGGTGATGGGCCGGGACGCCACCGAGGGTGTGGTGGACGCCGGCCACGAGGTGTTCGGCCACCCCGGCCTGTACGTCGCCGACGCCAGCGTCATCCCCGCCAACCTCGGGGTCAACCCCTCGCTCACGATCTCCGCCCTCGCCGAGAGGTTCGCGGGCACCTTCCCCGCGCCCGAACCCGGCGCTCCGTTCCCCGACGAGGCCGAGCTCGGAGTCCCCGTGGGCGGCACCGTGCTGTCGCTGAGGCGGCAGTGGCCCGACCTGGGGCCGCTGGAGCCCGATGCGGTGCTGCAGGAGACCGTCGGCGACCTCGAAGCCTCCTTCGTCACCCCGCTCACCCGCGTCGCGCCGCCCGGGCTCGCTCTGGTTGGCCTGCCCCGCTGGTACGGCAAGCGATTCCGCCGGACCCCCGCCGGCACGATCGAGGGAGTGAACCTCATACGCCGTGACGGGGCCCTGGTGGAGACCCTGCCGATGAGCCTGACGCAGGGGCCGTCACTGGCCGACGGCCGGCCGGTGCTCATCGTCTCCTACGCCGCCGACGCCCCCTGGCCGTGGCGCTGGGTGCGCGACGAGCTGCGCGCCGCACCTCAGGGGCCCGGAGTCGTGGCGATGACCTTCCTCGAGGTCCCGGGGCTGCGGCGACTGGGGACCCCCTTCCTGCTGACACCCCGTGGGGCCGACCCGATCTGACTTCCAGGGCGTCCGTCGGCCGGGACGCCGACCGCACCATGGTCGAACGTTCGTTCAACCACCACACGCAGTGGCGTGGCCAGGCCGCCCAGCGGTCCCTGCTCCCCCGGCGCTACCCCGCCTGCGAGTCGAGGAACCGCAGCCAGTTCCGCAGCTCCACCTCACGGATCTGCGGGTCGATGACGTCATCACCCACGCCCAGCTCCGCACGCAGCTCCGAGGAGTCGGGGTCGGCTGCGAGCTCCTTCATCCTGGCGGCGTAGTGAGCGACCGCGGCCTCGTCGGGGAAGAAGCCCTCCCGCACGAGCGCCGGGGCCCGCGCAGCGATCAGGCGGCCCATCTCGTGCAGGGTGTACTCGGGGTGGTACTGGGTGGCCCAGAACGTGCCGATGATCGCGGCCTGGACAGGGCTGTGCGTGTTGGTGGCCAGCAGGGACGTGCCGTCCGGGAGCCGGGTGACCTCGTCGAGATGCATGGTGAAGGCGTCGAACGAGGCCGGCTTGCCCTGGTGCATCGCCGCGGTCGCGGCAGCCTCGGTCAGGCTGATGCCCCGGTCGATCCCCCACCCGCGGCCCCGGGGGTTCGCTGCCACCTCGCCGCCCGTCACCAGCGACGCGAGCTGGATCCCCCAGCAGCTGCCCCAGCAGAGCTTGCCTGCGTCGAGCAGCGTCCGGGCGAAGTCGATCTGCGGGGCGACCCGGGGGTCGTCGGTCAGGTAGACGGTGAGGTCCGAGCCGGTCCAGATGAACGCGTCGAAGTCGTCGATCGTGGTACCGGCCGGCAGCGCGAAGTCGGGGTCGGCGATGTAGACGAGCTCGGTGGTCGCCTGGGGCGCCTCCTTCGCCAGGAAGGCCCGGAACAGGTCGTGCGGGTGGCCGACGTCCGAGCGGTCGAAGTTCTCCCGGCTGGCCCGCGGGTAGCAGTTGATGATCAGGATCCGGTGCGCTGCGGTGGTGGTGGGCGAGGTCATGCTCGGGCTCCGCGCTGGGGGAAGTCGGTGATGATGCCGGTGACGCCGATCGCCATCAGCTCCGCGATCTCCTCGGGCTCGTTGGGCGTGTAGGGGTTGACCCTGATCCCGCGGGCCAGGACCTCGCGCAGCTCGTCGAGCGAGACCCGCGTGATCCGGGGGTTGAACGTGCCGAAGAACGGGTCGGAGAAGTCGATGGGATCCTCGGGGAAGAGCCCCAGGATGGCCTGGACCTCGAACTCGGGCCGGCGAGCCGTGAGCGCCTTCAGCCACTCGTGCCGCGCGGAGGAGAACAGCAGGTGGTCCGGCCCGATCCCCACCTCGTCGACCAGGCGGAGGACCGCGCTCACCACGTCGAAGGTGTCGTGGGGCTTGGGCTGGGCCTTGAGCTCGAGGTTCATCCGCCAGTCCAGCTCCAGCGTGAGCTCGAGAGCCTCCCGAAGCATGGGGACCTTCTCCCCGCGGTAGGAGGCCAGCTCCCCCGCCGTGACCGCCCCAGCAGCGACCTGCCCGAACGGGTCAGCGCGCTCGAACCACGAGCCCGCGTCCAGGGCACGGATCTCGGCCAGGGTGTACGTCGAGAACGGCGCGGGGACGCGGTCGGGGAACCTGTCGGCCACGTCGGTCGTGCGCATCATCGCGTCGTCGTGCATGAGCACGACCTGGCCGTCGGCGGTGATGGCGGTGTCGGTCTCCCACACGTCGGCGCCGAGCGCATGCGCCTTGCGAGCCGCAGCCAAGGTGTTCTCCGGCGCCAGGCTGCTCGCGCCGCCGTGCGCGATGATGGCGACCGTTCCCGCTGCCTCGTCGGCCCGGATCCGCCCGGCGGCCGCGACCGGCTGCACACGCGGCGGGCGACTCTCGCCCGGAGGGCCCGAACGCACGTCATCACTATACGGTCGGTCGGCTCCGTGTCACCGGGCGGTGGTGAGGTAAAGGCTGCGCGGCGGGACTAGACGCCGCCACCGGGAGGCTCCTAGCGTGGGCGGCACCTGTTTCGGGTGTCCCCCGAACGGGTGGCCTTCGGTCCTCCACCCCCAGGGGCCGGGGGCCCCCATGATCGCCCCCTGCGCCGCACCCGCCCGGCCACGTCGCCCTGAGGCTAGGCTCCACGCGTGTCACGACGGCGGCGAGGTCGGCAAGCACTCGTCTGGGCGGCCGTCGTCGCGCTGGGCGTGCTGCTGGGGATCGGGTCGGCCTGGCTCGTCCTCTCGGGTGCCGTGCGGGTGTCCGAGGAGCGCGTCGGTGCCTGGTCGACCGACCTCGACCGCGGGGGTGCGGACGCTGGGCCCTACCAGCGCGCCGTCACCGCCGTCCAGGTCCTGCTGGCGCTGGCGAAGGAGGAGGCCGTGTACTTCGTGGCCACCGACGACGACGCCGGGGACCGGCTGCGCGGAGACTGCTCCTACCGTGTGGACGGTGGCGACCTGCCGGCCACCTGGTGGTCGCTGACCCTCTACGACGGGGCGTACCTGCCGGACAACGACGACGAGCACCTCTCGGTCGACCAGACGAGCGTGGACCTCGCCCCCGACGGCTCGTGGAGCGCCTATCTCGGCCCGAGCCCGGACGGCCAGGCCGACTGGATCTCGACCGACGGCGCCGACCAGCCGAACCTGGTGCTGCGCCTCTACGTCCCGGAGGGCTCGGTGCTGACCGACCCGACGACGGTCCCGGTGCCGCGGATCACCCGTCTCGCCTGCGGGGACAACCGGTGATCCGACGCTGGTGGCCACGGGTGGTGACCGTCCTGGCGGTCGCGCTGGTCGTCCACCTGGCGGTGATCGCGGCGGCACCCCGCGTCGTCATGTCGGTGGCCGAGCGGCGGATCGAGAACAGGGCCGGCGGGACCAACGTCTGGCTGCATGCCGAGCGGGTGACGCCGCAGACCCAGGAGGTCGTGCGGTCCTCCCCCGACCTGGCCTACTCCGCCTGCGTCTGGGACCTCTCCGAGGGCCCGGTCCGGATCACCGCGCCGGCCTGGGACGACTACTTCTCCCTGAGCCTCTACGACAGCCGGACCACCAACATCTTCGTCGCCAACGGCCTCGACACCGGGGGCGGCCGGGTCGACGTACTGCTGGCCACCCAGGACCAGGCCGTCGACCTGTCCAGCACCGACGGCGTGCGGGTCGTCATCGCGCCGAGCGCGACCGGGATCGCTCTGCTGCGCTATCTGGCGCCGACCCGCTCGGCGTTCGCGCGGGCGGACGCACTGCGTCGCTCGGCCGTGTGCGACGCCCGGTCGCCGTGACCCCGTGCCGGACCTGTCAGGTCGCTAGGTCCTCGGCTCGGCGACCCATCGCATGGGGTCGCCCCAACCGAGGTCCGTGATGCCGGCGGCGTCCAGGGCCAACGCCACCAGGGTGCGACGATGGGCGGCGAAGGTCAGCACGTGGGCGATCATCCCGCCGTAGGTGAAGACCTCGGGCGGGTCGCACAGGGCGTCGACGAAGGTGTCGTCGAGCCGTCCCTGCTCGGCGGTCTCGCGCACGTGCCGCAGGAAGACCGGTCCCTCCTCGGCCAGGCGGCGGCGCATCGCCGGGAGCGCCTCGTGCTCCTCGACGGACCAGTCGTAGGACCGGTTGGCGAGCGCCGCGTTCCACATGCCCATCTGACCGACCAGGCGAGACAGCAGGGATCGGATCGTCTGCCGGTCCTCGTCGACAGAGAGCTCGATCGGCGCGTCGAGCTGTCCGTCGTCCAGCCTCGAGGCCCGCTCGATCATCTCGCCGACGAGCCAGATGTGGTGCTCGACCATCCGGGTCAACAGGTCCATCGGGGTCACCTTCTTGTCTGCGGGCAGCCGGAGGCTGCCGGGTGGGTGGAAGTGGACGTCACTGGGCGCGTCGATGCGCATGCGGGTCGGCCGGTGCCGGTACTCACCGGGGCCGACGCCGTACGCGCGGCCGAACGCGCGGGTGAACGCCTCGTGGGAGCCGTAGCCGGCCTCTGTCGCGACCTCGAGGATGGTGTGCCCGGTCGTCAGCAGCCGGTACGCCGCCCGCTCGAGCAGGATCCGGCGACGGAACGCTGCCGGCGGCTCGCCCGCGACCGACGACACGACCCGGTCGAGGTGGAATCGGGACAGGTGCAGGCGGGCCGCAAGGTCGCTCCCCGTCGCGTCGTGGTCGTCCAGCGCGGCGGCAAGGAGGTCCACGAAACCGGTGAAGTGGTCGACGGCCGTGCCCATGGCTCCATCCTGCCGATGACAGACCCGTCGCGCTTGATCGTGCTTGCGCACTCAGCGCCCAGTCCCGGGGGCGGTCCGCAGCTCGGGGATCCGTCGGGCACACCAGAGGCGGAGCATGGCCCCCTGGTGGCACACTGGCTCGGATGGAGGGACGACTCGCGTCCCGGACGCTGGCGCCACCTCTGCTCGGGCTGGCGCTGGCGACCTTCGCGCTCGTGGGCGTACTGGGTCCGTCCGCCGCCGTGCCAGCGACCGACGGTTTCCGCTGGCTCGACGCTCATCCCTCGGCACCCCTCACCGTCGGGCTGACCTGGTTCGGCCTCGCTGCCGGCGGGGCGGGCATCTGGTTCGGCCTCCGCGCGACTGCTCGCGGCTGGGCTCCTGCCCCTCGGAGGCTGCTTCTCCTGGGATGCGCGTCCGTGGCGGTGCTCGCGCTCCTACCGGTGGCCGGCTCGACGGACGCGCTCATGTATGCCCAGCTCGGGCGGCTCGACGCCTTGGGTTTCGACCCGGCCGCGACGCCACCACGCGAGCTTGTCCGCCTGGGGGATCCCGTGGCGGCGTACCAGCCGGAGTTCTGGAGGCTGCTCCCCTCGGCGTACGGCCCGGTCGCCAACGCGATGTTCGGGACGGCGGCTCGACTCGGCGGCACGTCCGTGGCGCAGATCGTGCTCGTCCACAAGGTGCTCATGGCGTGCTGCTTCGTCGGCACGGGGATCCTGCTCCAGAGGGTCGCAGGCCCGAGCCTGGCACGACAGCGCCGGGTGCATCTGCTGTGGACGCTCAACCCGTTGATGATCTGGGCGACCGTGGTCGCTGCGCATGTGGATGCTGCGGCCTCGTTCCTGGTCGTCGCGGGCCTGGTTGCCGTGGTGCGGCGCCGGCGAGCCCCTCTCCTTCTTGCCGCCCTCGCAGGGGCTCTGCTGGGGGGCGCGGCAGCAGTGAAGGCGCCGTACCTGCTGGCGGGTGCAGGCGCGGTGTGGGGGCTGCGCCGGCAGCCACGGGAGTCCGTCTCCGCGCTCGTGGGACTGATCGCGGTCGTCGTGACGGCGTACTCCCTGGCCGGGAAGTCGGCGCTGGACGCGTTGGCGCGCAGGACGCAGGACGTCGCGAGCATCTACCAGTGGCGGCCTCTCGTGCGTGGGCTGGAGGGCGCCGGCGTCGAGGTGTCCCCGCGGGTGTTCCTCGTGGTCTCCCTGGTCCTGGTCGTCCTGCTGGGGTGGCGCCTCCCGCGGCCGGACAAGGACTTGGCCGTCGTGCGCCCCATGCTGGTGCTGAGCCTGGCCTGGCTCCTCGCCACTCCGATGTGGCGCCCCTGGTACGACGCCCTCATGTTCCCGCTCCTGGGGCTCATGCCGGCCTCCCAGCTCGACGGCTTTCTGCTGCTTCGCAACGTGATCGGCGGGATAGGCACCTCGCCCGGGGCCGGCCCGCCGGTACCCTGGCTCAGGCGAGTGTTCAACCCGCTGGTGGTCGGCTCCGCGCTCCTGGTGACGTTCCTGGTCCTCGTGGCTCGCCTTGCCTGGAGGCCCTTTCGCGGGACAGCGCCCTAGGACGAGGAGGTTGTCGCGGCGAGAAGGCGTCGGGCGCGTCGACCCAGATCGCTCAGATCCACCCGACCCTCCTCGGCCGCGGCCGCCAGACGCGCGGCGAGGTCGAGTGCCTCATCGAGCTCGGGTGCAGCGACGGCCGACTCCTGCCCCATGTCGCGAAGGATCGTGACCTCTGTCCGGGAGGCGATCAAGGGGTCGGCCACCCCGTCGATCCAGACCCGCGTGCGACGGCCGTCACCGCGTTCTTCCCCGCTGATCCGCTCGAGGGCGAAGATGCGGTCGGCGCGCGCGAACTTGCCGAAGCCCAATGCCACCATCCGGGCGTCCGATGTCACACAGCCATCTTGTCATCAGTCACCGACTCTGCGGACCTCTCGGATCCGAGCCGTCCCCGGCGGCGTAATCACGTCGCGGCCATGGCCGGCCTCTGCTTCACTGGCGCGATGCTCTTGATGCTTGCCTGCGGGGCGCTGCTCGCGGTAACGGGCGTCGCGGCGTGGCGCTGGCGGCGCTACGCACTGGAACTGCCGGCCTGGGCTACGAGGGACGAGGGTCGCCGCGCGACCCCGGCCCTGGCGCTGGCATGGCTGCTCACAGTGGCCCTGCTGACCGGGCTGGTGGTCGGGCTCTTCGTCGTCGGACCGGCCGGACGGCTCGCGATGCGGCTGCTGGCAGCCACGTCCCCCGATGCGCAGGGCCAGATCACCGAGGCCCAGGAGGTCATCGGCGAGATCTCCTTGAGCGGCACTCTCGGACTGTTCCTCTTCGTCGGGCTGCCATTCGGGCTGGCCGTGGGCATCGCGTACGCGTTCGCGTCGTTCGTCCTGCCTCGAGGCATCTGGGGTGGCGCGGTGTTCGGCACTGCCGCGCTGGTCATCCTGGGCAGCACGGTGGACCCCCTGCGGGGAGACAACCCCGACTTCGACATCGTGGGGCCGGGCTGGCTGAGCGTCGTCACCTTCGTCGCGATGGCCGTGGTGACCGGGATCCTGACCGCACCGATCGCCGGGCGAGTCGCGTCTGCACTCCAGAAGCCTCGGGTCTGGTGGGTGGTGTGGATGGTGCCTGTCGGCCTCCTGGCGGCAGCGGCGCTGAGCACAGCCCCTACCGCGATGGCCGTCATCGGCTCCGCCTGTCTCGTGTTCCTCGGGGCACTGCTGGTGTCGCCCGAGCGGCGCGAGCTCGTCTGGCGCCGAGGCAGGCGGGTCCTGCAAGCCGTGCTGGCGACCACCGTCGCGGTCACTGCCCCGGCGTTCATGTCCGCCATGACCACGATCATCGGATGAACGAGCCGATCGGCCTCGACGGCAGTGCCTTCCCTGCGGATCCTGCCATCACTGCGCCTCCCTACGACCAGCTTCTGCGTACGGCCGAGGCGGTGGCACGAGAGCGGCCCGAGGTGGACCTCGACCTGGCCCGTGAGATCTTCCTCGAGGCTGCGACCCTGCTGCACAACGGCCTCGTCCTGGACGGGCTGGACGACCACGACTCCCACGGCGTCGTGGCCGGCCTCTGCGTCGGCCTGGTGGCGAGCGACCCAGGAAGCGCGGTCCGGGGGCTGTCACGTCAAGCAGTCGAGGATCCCGGCGACCTGCACGATCCAGAGGCTGTGTCGCGGGCGTACCTGCTGGCGGCAGCGGTCATGCAGCTCTGAGGGGTCGTCCTCGGGGCCACCCTCGCTCGGGGCTACGGACCGGTCTGGGCGGCCGCCCCCTGTGCGGTGGGGGCACCGAACCACGCGCTCAGTGCCCCCCGCAGCGCGGGATGTGCGGTCCCGTCCGGCTCGTCGACGGCGGCCGCCCACGCGACGAGCGCATCCGGCCGGATCAGGAGCGCGTCGGCGGGACGGTCGGCGATCGTGGCGCGGGCGACGTCGACGCGACCGCTCCACTCACCGGCAAGCGTCCGCAGCTCCGGGCGGTCAGCGAGGTCGAGCAGCACCGGGCGACCACGGTGCAGCATGCCGGCGAGCCGGGGGTCCTCATGGCCGACGCGCAGGGCGCGGTCGGTCACGAACCCGCCCACGGGCGGCTGGGCTGCTGACGGCAGAGCCCCCACGTCGGTGCCGGCCAGGAGTGCGCCGAGACGGAGCAACGGCTGCTCGTCGATGGTCAGCTCGAGGAAGAGCGCCCGCAGGGCGTCGCCGACCGGACCGTGCGCGCGGCGCAGCGCGACCTGGGCGCGGGTGTGGAGCTGGGTGCGCTCGGCGGCGGCACGGCGTTCCGTGGAGTACGAGTCGAGCAGACCGGGTATCGCCCACCCCTGGACGCTGGCGGCGAGCTTCCAGGCGAGGTTGGCTGCGTCGAGCATGCCCGCGTTGACCGCCACTCCACCAGCGGGGAACAGGTGCGCCGCATCACCGGCCAGGAAGACGCGACCCTCGCGGTAGACGTCCGCCTGCTTGGCCGAGTAGCCGAAGCGTGTCATCCGGAGCGGCTCCCCCAGCGGGAGGTCGACGCCGAGCACGCGGCTCACGCTCGCGCTCAGCTCCGCGACGGTCATGGGCGCGTCGTCGTCGTACTCGTTCGCCTCCACCTCCGCGGTGTACACGCCCATGGTGCCGCCGGTGCCGGAGCACGCGAACACCCCATGCTCGGTCGCGGTGTAGCCGAACGGGATCCTGCCCACTCCGCGTACGTCGAGGCTGCCGTCGTCGAGCACGGTCACCGACTCGGGCACGGTGACCGAGGCCAGTCGCTCGATCTCCGGGAAGGAGGTGCCGGGGAACGGGATGCCGGCGGCGTCGCGGACCCAGCTACGGCCGCCGTCGCAGCCCACCAGGAACGCAGCGGCCACCTCGTACGGTCCGTCCGGCCCGCGCACCTCGACGGTGACCGCGTCGTCGTCCTGCCGCAGGCCGACCCCCTCGTGCCCACGCCGGACCTCGACACCGTGCTCGGTCGCGCGGTCGGCGAGAAGCGCTTCGAGCTGCGGCTGCGGGAGCGGCATCGCGTGCATCGGAGACTGCTCGAGCCCGGTGAAGTCCAGGTGCAGCCCCCCGAACGGGAACCGCGGCGCCGGCTCGGGACCGACGCTCGCCGTGCGGAACCGGTCCAGCTCGCCCCGGTAGTGGAGCACCTGCAGGATCTGTCCCGCCAGGCCCCCCGCCTTGGCCAGCTGGCTGGGCTCGGGCCGCCGCTCCAGCACCAGCGTCCGCATCGCCAGCCGGCCGAGCTCACCGGCCAGCATGAGACCGGTCGGCCCGGCGCCCACGACCACCACGTCCACGTCCGTCAACTGCTTCTCCGCCCCGCGGCCTCGCGACCGCATCCGACCCTGGCCGTCGATTCTGAACGAGGACGGGGGCCTTGCCGCAAGCCCCGCACTGCCGTATACGTTGAAAGTGGAAGGGCATCCGAACCCTTGGGGCCTCACGGGGACCGCCGCAGCAGCGGCCAGTGGACTCCTCCGCAGCACGGGGACGGGCGCCGGCAGTCCTTCCTCCGGTCCCGGCAACCGGGGCATGATGGGCAGCAATGTCGCGCACGGTTCGACTGCTGGTCATACTCGCGGCCTGGGCGGTCCCGGTCGTGTGGTTGGGCGCGGAGGTCGGGACCCGGCCCTCGGACGGGACCGTCGTGTGGGGGTCTCCCCTCACCGGCGCAGACAGGTGGGGGTCAACCATCACCGTCCGTGACACCTACGGTGACCCCCTGCTGCTCCCCGGTGACGTTCTGCTGGCCATCGGCGGGGAACCCGTGGACCGATGGCTGAGCGGCGAGACCTCCGCCGGGAGGTCCGTCGGCGACACGGTCAGCTACCACCTCCAGAGGATCGAGCAGGGAAGCCCGCGGGAGTACGACCGGACCGTGACCCTGACGACGTTCCCACTGGGTCGAGCCCTCCTCGCGGACCTGCCCGTGGTGCTGGCCGCCGTGCTTCTGCTGGTCTCGGGAAGCATCGCCTTCTTCCTCCGTCCGGCGCTCGTGGCAGCGTGGGCGTTGCTCGGCTCCGGCTCCCTGGTGCCGGTCCGACTGGCGTCGTCTCCCTGGGGACTGGGGGCCGTCGACCTCGCCGGTGGCCGCGGGTACTGGCCGCACGTCGCCGCTGAGGTGGTGTGTGCGCTCGGGCTCGGGCTCGCCGTGCTGGCCGCGGCCACGCTGCGTGCACCCCGAGGTTGGCTGGCGCACCACCCCTGGGTGGTGCCCGCCACCGTCCTGCTCCCGTTCCTGGGGTACGCCGCGTGGGCCGCTGCGGCCATGGTCGGCGCCGACGGGCCGGCGCGGACCCAGGCCCTGCTCTCGGTGACCGCCCCCGCACTGGCCGTGGTCGTGCCCACGGTGCTCGGGATCCTCGTCCTCACCTACGTGCGAGCCGACTCCCGCCAGGTCCGGCTGGCGGCGCGGCTCGCCCTGATGGTGCTCCTCGCCGGTATCGCTCTCCGCCTGCTCCTCGGGGACCTGCCAGAGCTGGTGACGGGCGCCCCGGTCCTGCCGTGGGACGTCCTGCTTCTGCTGATCGTCCCTCCCGTCCTGGCCGGCGTGGTCCTGGCGCTCGTGGGCTACCGCCTCGACGACATCGAGCCTGCCGTGCGCCGGACCGTCGTCCAAGGCGCGGTCGCGGCCGTCTTCGGCACCACGTTCGTCGTACTCGCGAGCACGATCGGGCGCGCCGCCGACGTACCGATCGGGGCACTCCTCACCGGCGGCGTGGCGGCTCTCCTGGTGCTTCCCCTTGCGGTCGCCCTGCAGCGTGGTGTCCGGCGCCAGGTCTACGGCGACCGCGAGCTCCCGCGGTCCGTCGTGGCGGAGCTGCGCCGGCTCGACGCGTCGACCCCACCGTCGGAGGCACTCACCGAGACGCTGACCGTGCTGTCCCGGCGCCTCCGGCTGTCGCACGCCGCCGTCGAGGCCCGCGGGCCCTACGGCGACCAGTCCTTCGTCGCCTCCGTCGGCGAGCCGCGGGGCGGCACCCCCGTCGCCGTCGACCTCGTCGCGGGCGGGGCGTCCATCGGCTCGCTGCACCTGGAGGCCGACCCGATCCGCGACCCGTTCGGGCGCGGCGACCGTCGGCTCCTCGAGGACGTCGGCGCACAGGTGGGAGCGCTCGTCCAGGCCGTGCTGGTCAGTCGCGAGCTGCAGCGCTCCCGTCAGGAGCTGGTCACCGCCCGCGAGGAGGAGCGCCGCCGGCTCCGCCGCGACCTGCACGACGGTCTGGGTCCGTCCCTGGCCACGATGGCCATGCGGCTGGAGTCGACCCAGGACCTGGTGGCCGTCGATCCCGACCGGGCGGCCGAGATGCTGGGCGGGCTCGCGGACCTCGCACGGGACGACATCGCGGAGGTACGCCGTCTGGTCGACGGCCTGCGCCCCGCAGCGCTCGACCAGCTAGGCCTGGTCTCGGCCCTCCGCGAGCGAGCTGCGCAGCACGAGCTGACGGTCGGCAGCCAGGGGCTCGTGTGGCGGGTCGAGGTCGAGGGGGACGTGGAACCGCTGCCTGCGGCGGTCGAGGTGGCGGCGTACCGGATCGTTCTGGAGGCCGTCACCAACGCGACGCGGCACAGCGGTGCCCGCGTGTGCACCGTGACCTTGCGGCGGGAGTGCGGCCGGCTGAGGGTGCGCGTCCAGGACGACGGTGCGGGGATGGCCGAGGGCCGTCCCGCTGGTGTAGGCCTGTCCTCCATGGGGGAGCGCGCCGAGGAGCTCGGCGGCACCTGCACGATCACCACCGACGCTCGTGGCACCCTGGTCGAGGCTCTGCTCCCGCTCGGAACCGTGGAGGAACAGTGGCCGACGTGACGCGGGTGCTCGTCGTGGACGACCACGAGGAGTTCCGGCACAGCCTGGAGCTGCTGCTCGGCGCGATGGATGACATCGAGGTCGTGGGCCGCGCGGGAGACGGACGGCGCGCGGTTGCGCTCGCCCTCGACCTGCAGCCCGATGTCGTGCTGATGGACCTGCACATGCCCGAGCTCAACGGGGTGGAGGCCACGGCCAGGATCGTGCAGTCCTCGCCCCATATCGCGGTGCTGGTGCTCAGCATGATGGAGGACGACGACTCGGTGTTCGCTGCCGTCCGGGCCGGAGCGCGTGGGTACCTCCTCAAGGGGGCGCGCCGCTCGGAGATCCGTCGCGCCATCGAGGCCGTCGGCGCCGGCGAGGTGATCTTCGGGCCCGGGATCGCCGAACGGGTGATGACGTACTTCCGGGGCGCGCGCGCACGCCCCACCGCAGCGGCCTTCCCCGAGCTGACCGACCGCGAGCGCACCGTGCTCGGCATGATCGCCGAGGGCAAGGACAACTCGGAGATCGCCCGGACCCTCGGACTGTCGGTCAAGACGGTGCGCAACCACGCCAGCAACATCTTCGCGAAGCTCCACGTCGCCCACCGGGCGCAGGCGATCGTGATGGCCCGCGAGGCCGGGATCGAGAACCCCGGCACCCCGCGTGCCTAGTCCGGCGTGCAGCCGCTCTCGAACGTCGCGTCGTCGACCGACTCCCGACCCAGCCGCTGCGCGAGCCTGCGGTCGGGCCGGATGATCTGGTTGCCGAACGCATCGACATCCTCGGTGCCGCCGAGGACGCACCCCTGTACCTTGGCCGGGTCCACGCCGGTCAACGCGTTGAGCAGGCGGTACAGGTCGGCCGGGGAGGCGTCGGTCTCGAGGCCGTCCAGGCCGGCGAGCGCCGTCGCCTCGAGGAAGCCCCTGTCGTCGTCCTGCCTCTGCAGCTGGACCAGCAGGCCGAGCAGCAGGGCCTGGTGGTTGCTCGACCGGACGAGGTCCCCCGGTCCCGGGAAGGCCCGGCGGCTCTGGGCGAACGACAAGGCCTCCTCCCCCGTCAACACGTTCGGTCCCCGGTGGATGCGCAGGCGGCCGTCGTCCGTGGGGAAAGCCAGGGGCGAGTCCACGGTCACTCCGCCGAGCGCGTCGACCATCGCCACGAAGCCCTCCCCCGCGGTGACCAGCACGTAGTCGGCCGGGATCCCGACCAGATCGCGGACGACAGAGCCGGCGAGCTCGGCTCCGCCTTCCTTGTAGGCCTGGTTGATCTTGCCCATCCTGCCGTCCTCGAGATCGACCCAGCTGTCCCGCGGGAAGCCGATCCCCGCGGCCGCACCGGTTCGTGCGTCGATCCCGAGCAGCTGGATGGCGTCGGTGTCGTGGGCTTCGTCCTCGCCCAGCACGAGCACCCAGACGACGCCGGCTCCGACGTCGTACCCCTCGGCCGTCTCGAGCTCGGTCAGGGTCAGGGTGGCCGGCCGGACCCCCGAGCCGGAGACCGCCACCGCCAGTGCCGCCACGACCGGCAGGAGCCGCAGGGCAGTGCGGAGTGCTCGCCACGGGTTGCTCATGACGAGGCCTCCGCGGGGAGCGCATCGCTGTCGTCCCGGCGCACGTCGTAGGCGAACACCGACCACCGGCCGTCCTGCCGGTCCAGGACCAGCCGCCCGTCGAGGGTGGCGGTCGCGGTGGGCCCACGGTCGTCGATGTCGAAGGCGAAGTGCACCCATGCCGTCGCCCCGACCGCCTCGCCACTGACGACGTAGAACGACAGGGCCGCCTCGAGGTCGGTGGCGCGCACCGAGCTCGCCTCGGCGTAGCGGGCGGCGGTCAGCACGTCGATGTCGCCCACGGCCTGCTCAGCCGACCCGCTGGTGAAGTCGGCGAAGGACTGCACGAAGTCGCTGCGAGGGTAGTCGCCGAGGAAGCCGGCCTCCAGGTAGCGGGCCAGCACGTTGCCGACCTCGGACTCGAGCCGGGCTCGGTCGCCCTCGTCCAGGCCACTCCCGCGCACGGTGGACACCCGCAGGGGAACGGCGCTCGGGGCGTCCGGCCCCGCCTCCGTGGCCGAGCACGAGGTGACCAGGGGGACGATCATCGTCACCGCCAGCACGGTGGCCGCCAGTCCCGAGCTCCCGGACGGCCGCGAGCGGGCGCAGGCTCCTCGGACCATGGCGACCATCATGCCTGGAGCAGCACCCGGTCCACCTGGGACTGGAATCCCGGGTCGGCCGGGAGTTGTGGGCACCTCGGTCAGCTCGCGTCGACCGAGTTGAGGTCAGGCAGGTGGTAGCGGGCCACGGTGTCGCGCGCCGGGTGAGCCAGGCCGACAGGCCCCGCGGCGTAGGCCCGGAGGACGTTCCGGGTCACCTGCTCGACGAAGCGCTGCACGCGTGCACCCAACGGGTGCTCGCAACGGTCGACCAGCGCGCAGCCCCAGCGCAGGGTGCCCGCGGTGAAGACCCCGGCACCTGAGCCGGTGGTGTAGTACACCGACTGGCTCGTGGTCGGAACGCCCCTGCACGAGTACGACGTGTTGCTGAGCACCTCCATCGGGCGCGGCGTGCTCGCGTTGAGGTAGACCCGGTCGGCCTCGGGTCCGACGAGTCCCGGCAGCCGTTCGCCGCGCACGACGCCGGTGTGCCGGAAGCCCCACCAGGTCGGCGACGCGATCACGTAGTCGGCTTCGACCGGGTAGCACTCGTACTCCATGCCGAGCAGGCTCTGCTCGGAGCTCGCGTGCGGCGGGTCCCGGAACCTCGAGGTCGCCTCGACCGGTCGCTCCTGGCGAAGCGGGTCGAGCTGGGCGTCGGCGCGGTACCCGGTCTGGAGGCGGGCCGGGCCGCGCGCGGTGTCGTCGAGCCGGATCCGCCAGTACATGGTGTTGGCGCCCAGGAACGCGAGGTTGGTCCCGCCGTCGCGGGCCCTCTCGACAGCCCGGCGCATCGCCCGGGTCCAGTACTCGTCGTGGCCCATCGACACGTGGCCCGCGGCTCCCACGAGCAGGTTGGGGCGCTGGTCCAGGTCCACGTTGGTGTAGTAGCTCAGGGGGATCCCCAGCCGCTCGGCCTGGACCACGACGGGGATCGCGGCCGTGCGGTAGTCGTTGGCGCCGGTCGCCCCGTTGAAGGGGCGGTCGAAGCTCACCGCCCAGCTCCGTCGGTCCCCGCTGGGACCGGCGTACAGGCTGTATCCACCCCACTGGTTGTAGGCCTGCCAGGTCGTCACGGGCGCCACCAGCGCCACGGTGCCCGCCGCGGAGGGCGACGACACCACGTAGGGGACGAGCGTCTCGAAGCCGGTCCCGGTGCGGAGCTTGAGGACGTAGAAGCCCGGGATCCACCGGGTCGTGTCCAGGGTCAGGCTCCGCCGCCACGGGGCGACCACCGTGCGGGTCTCCACAGGACGGAGCACCGCTGCCGCCTGCCGGTGCCCGGCCATCGGTGCCGAGCGCCAGACCAGCGTGCCGGTCCCGCCGCGGTACCAGCCGATCCGGTAGGCGGCCACCCGGTACCGCCGCTCGCTGGTCGACACCTTGAGGCCGACGCGGGTGCCGGCCGGAGCGCTGATCCGCGTCGTGTACGCCGCGATCCGGGCGGCCGTCGGACCGTGCTGCCGCCAGTCCTCGCTCCCCCGCGGCTCCGGCGCAGGGGCCGGCTTCGGCGTCCTCCCCGTCCGGTCGGGTCCGGGAGCGTGGACCGGCGTCGGGTCGGCAGCGTCGGCCTCCCCGGTCACCAGGCGGTCGGCGGAGGTGGCGCAGGCGGTCAGGAGCAGCGTCGTGGCGAGAAGCAGGGCGGCCGTCGAAGCGAGCGGGCGTCGGGTGGGGAGGGTGCGCATGTCGCACCGTGCGTCGCCACGACGTCCCTCCGACCGAGTTCGGAGTCATGCACGGCCCAGGAACAACAGCCCGTCGTTCCCGTCAGTGGGACCGAGGTCCCGAGTGGATCCGCCCCCACCGGGAACCTCCGCCTCTGGCCGGTGACTCCCGCGCTTGTCCGGGCAGGGGCTCCCCTGCGTCGCGGCGGAGTCAGTGTCGGTCGGGCGCGCGGCTGAGCCCGAGCACCGCGGAGGCGGCGCCGGCCGCCCCCGGCGCCGCGGCGAAGGCGGCCGCGACCCGGGTGGCACCGGGTCGCCGCTGGATGGCCTTCTGGACGGCAGCACGCAACCGGTCCGGTGTGAGCCGGTGAGCAGGCAGGCGCGTACCGGCGCGGGCGACGTCGACGCGTCGGGCCACTTCGTGCTGGTCGCGGCCGAACGGCACCGCGCACACGGGTACGCCGTGCGCCAGGGCACGCTGCGTCGCCCCCATGCCACCGTGGGTGACGGCGCAGACGGCCGACCGGAGCAGAGGCGCGTGAGGGGCCCAGCCGACCACGTGGGCCTCAGGTCCGGCGGCGAGAAGGGCAGCGTCTCCGGCGGGCACCGTGGCGACCACGTGGAGCCCGGTCCCGCGAAGCCCCTCGACCGCGGCCTCGACGAGCCGACGGTCCTGCTGGAACTCCGAGGACGTGGTGACCAGCACGATCGGCTGCTCGATCGCGGACAGCCACGCGGGAGGTCCTGTCGCCTCCTCCAGGTCGACGCAGGGTCCGACCAGGCGCACGTTGCCGGGCCAGTCGCGGCGGTGGTACTCGAACGGCTCGGCGGTCGTGGCGAGGACCAGTGGGGCTGCGCGCAGCAGGTCGTCGTACCTGTGCAGCGGCGTCAGCCCTCGCGCCGCTCTCGTGCGGTTCAGGGGTGGCAGCATGACCCGCTCGAGCGTGCCCAGGACCACCGGGGAGAGCAGGCGGTCGCGCAGCCGCCCCGGGAACCCCTGCGCGGGCCGCAGGCCCGGGCCGAACGGAGGCGCGTCCTGCGAACGCAGGGCCAGCGGGTAGGGGGCCAGGACCGCGTAGGGCAGTCCGCTCGCCTCGGCCACGGCGAGGGCGCCCCAGCTGTTGACGTCGACCACGAGCAGGTCGGGGCCGTCCTCCTCGATGGCGCGCGCGAGGTCTTCGGCGTCGTGCTCGGCGCGGGCTGCGAAGGTGGTGACCGAGGCGCGCAGTGCGGCGAGCTGACCGCGGGCACGCCAGTCCTCCAGGCCCACTGCCAGCACGGCGGGATCCAGCGGCCGCGCTGCCACGCCGTGCGCGCGGACGCGTGCCAGCTGGTCCGGCAGGGTCCGCACCGACACCTCCGCCCCGCCGCTCCGCAGCGCCATGAGCACCGGGAGCAGCGGCTCGAGATGCCCGAGCGCGGGAGAGGTGTAGGCGAGCACACGCACCATCAGGTCTCCTCCTGCACGAGTGGCGCCAGCAGCTCGACCAGCGCGCGCTCGGTCTCAGCGCGCGAGAGGCCACCTTGCTGCCGCAGCAGATGCCAGGTGTGCACGTCGCACACGGCGACGAGCTGGGCGAGCAGGCGGGAACGGGCGCTCCCGCGACGGGTGGTGAGCGCGGGCGCGAACACCTGGCGGCACCAGTCCAGGTGCACCTGCCGGCCCTGCTCGGCGACGGCTGACAGCTCGGGGCTCCGCTGCTCCTCGGCCAGGAGACGGAGCACCCCGGTGCCGACCTGCTCGTAGTGCTCCACCAGGACGGTGACCGCCGGGCCGAGGTCCCCGACCGGCGCCGTCGCACGGTGCTGCTGGACCCGCTCGCTCTCACGCGCTGCAGCCGCCGCGAACAGACCGTCCTTGCTGCCGAAGCGCCGCAGCACGGTCTGGACCGAGACCCCCGCCCGCCCGGCGACCTCGTCCAACGCGATCTGCCCCGTGGGTCGCTCCCAGAAGAGCGCGACGGCGGCGTCGAGGATCCGCTCCCCGGTCTCCTGCGTCGCCCGCGCGCGCGCCTCCTGGCGGTAGACGCGGGCAGTTTTCATGTTTATCACACTAATACCAATATTCGGTGACCGCGAGAGGGCCACCGGCGGACGAACGCTGAGACCCTCCCTTGTTCCGGTCCCGGCGCTGGTGCTATGCCGGTAGGAGACGGAAACACCGGCGCGAGAGCGGAGACCGATGGCGGACAAGCAGGCCTTGAAGGCGCGCGAGAAGGCGCTCGTGGCGCGCGAGCACGAGCTGGCGGCACGCGAGAAGGCGCTCGCAGCACGTGAGGAGGAGCTGGCTGCGCGGGAGCAGGCCCTCGCGGCGCAGGGAGAGGGCGTCAAGCCCTACGAGCACCTGGTCCAGCGGCACCTGCCGTAGGGACCGCAACGCCCGGTGCACCCGGTTCTTGCGGGGAGGCAGCCTCCTCTACTACGGTGCGTCGTAGCAAAGCCTGTCCTGGTGGACCCCCCATGCCGCCCGGATGGAAGTCGGGCCCCGTCTACCCCCCGTGGCGGGGCCCTTTCCATGCCTCCCGCAAGCCCAGGGTCGCCCCCAGATGCAAGACCGCGTTCCCGTAGACCCTTCCGGCCGCCGCGACCAGCGCCGCAAGAGCGGCCAGGGTGAGGCACGCGGCCAGCAGGGACTCCCAGGAGGTTGCCGCACCCAGCGCCAGCCGCGAGGGCATCGTCATCGGTGCCGTGGCGGGAAAGAAGGACAACACCTGGGACCAGACCCCGTCCGGGTTGCCGCTGATGGCGAGGAACGACGCCCAGAACGCCGCGATCAGCACGTACCCCACCGGTCCGGCGATGCTCTGCGCGTCCTCGCTCCTCGAGGCCAGCGAGCCGAACGCGCCGTAGACCATGGCGTACAGCGCGTAGCCCAGCACGAACCAGACGACCACCCAGACCAGTACGCCGCCACTCACCGAGGGAAGCTCGAGCGAGTCGACCGCGAGCGAGGTCGCCAACGCGGCCAGGGCGGTCACCAGGAGCTGGGCGAAGCCCAGCAGCCCGATGCCGAGCACCTTGCCCACCAGCAGGCTGCGCACGGGCACCCGCGCGAGCAGGACCTCGATCACGCGGCTGGACTTCTCCTCCGCCACTCCCGTGAGGACGAGGCTGCCGTAGATGAAGATGGTCATCATCAGGATCGTCGACATCACCAGAGCGGCCACCTCGTCGTCCACGCTCCGGCCTGCGACGACCCCGATCCGCACGTTCTCGACCGGCACGGGGCCGAGCAGCTCGCGCACCGTCTCGGGATCGAGCCCGGCGGCGGCAGCCCGTTCCTGGATGGCGACGATCTGGACGGCCGCTGCGACCGCGGCCTGAAGCTCCTCGTCCGGGTTGCCGCGCCACTCCAGCCGTCGCCCGTCGACCAGGAGGACGTCGAGGTCCTCTCCGCGCAGTGCCTCCTCGCCCGAGGCGGTGGTCGGGAACTCGCGGACGACGACCGGCACACCGGCGGCGTCTCCCTGCGCGGCTAGGATGCCGGCGAGTGGGGACGGGGTGGATCCGGTCACCCCGACGCGGCGGGCCTCATCCTGTCCGTCAAGGAGGCCGGGCACGGCGATCATCGCGACCACCACCAGCAGCATCACGCCGACACCGAGCTGGAAGGCCCGGGTCCGGCTCCGCTCCCGCATCTCTCGCAGCGCCACCAACCAGGTGGCCGACAGCTCGCTCACGAGACCACCACCCGGGAGAACAGATCCCCGAGCGACGGCGGCGCGTACGAGAGCGAGAGCAGCTCGGTCTCGGCGGAGGCGAACACGATCGCTCGATTCAGGTCCTCCTCGGAGCGGAGCTCCAGGCGCACCCGTCCCGGCGACTCCCTCATCGTGACCGGACCAAGTCGCGACCAGTCCGGGGGAACGCCTCGGAAGGCGATCTCCAGGACGCGTTCAGGGGTGGCCGACCGGAGGGCGTCCAGCTGACCGGCGAGCACCACCGAGCCGCGGTTGATGATGACGACGTCCTGGCAGAGGTCCTCCACCAGGTCGAGCTGATGGCTTGAGAACAGCACCGTCACACCGGTCGCCGCCAGCTCGACGAGGAGCTCCCCCATCGCGATCATCGCGAGTGGATCCAGGCCCGCGAACGGCTCGTCCAGGACGAGCAGCTCGGGCTCGTTGACCAGGGCCGCGATGAGCTGGACGCGCTGCTGGTTGCCGTGGGACAGCATGTCGACCCGGTCGTCGGCCCGGTCCAGCAGCCCGAGACGCTCGAGCCAGTGGTCGGTGCGGGCGATGAGGTCGGTGCGGGCCCGTCCGCACAGCCGGCCCAGGTACACCAGCTGCTCGCGGATCCGCATCCGCGGGTACAGGCCCCGCTCCTCGGGCATGTACCCGAACCGGGCGCGTTGGCCTCCGGTGATCGGTGACCCGTTCCAGGTCACCTCGCCGGAGTCGAGGCTCACCAGACCGAAGACGGCCCGCATGGCCGTGGTCTTGCCGGCCCCGTTCGGCCCCAGGAAGCCGGTGATCCGTCCCGGCTCGGCGGTGAACGTGCAGCCGTCCAGCGCCGTCAGCTCGCCGAACCTCCTGGTGGCGGCGTCGAACCTCAGCACCCTCCGCCCCCCTTCTCACTCCCCCGACGTGCACGCCGCGACGTGGGTATCAGGTCTCGGCAGTCTGGCACTCCAGGCCGGTGGACGGAATCCCCCGGCAGGCCGTCAGGACAGGGGCGGCAGCCCGAGACAGTCCCGCAGCGCGTTCTCCACCCGGTCGCACCGGTCATGGGTGCCCACCGAGCCGGTGACGAACGCGTACGCGTAGCCGCCGGCCCGGCACGCCCAGCCCAGGCTGCCGCCGGTGCCGCCCATGCCGAACCCGTCGGGTTCGACCCCCACCCCGAGGCCCCAGGCCGTGTCCGATCCCATCACCGCATCGGTGCCCGAGCACTGCGCGGTGGTCATCTCGCCCAGCAACGGTCCGGAGAGCAGCCCGGGGCCGAGGAGCGCGACGTACAGCCCGCACACGGCCTCCGCGGTGCCGTGGCCGTTGATGGCGGGGATCTCGGCGGCCCGCCAGCGGTCCGAGTTCACCACGGCCCCGTCCCACGCCCCGGGTGGGTTGTGCGCGGCCTGCTCCCACAGCGGGGTCCGCTCCCCCAGGACCCCGTGCCGGAACTCCTCGGACGAGAGTCCGGTCAGCGCCACGGCTCGCGACCGCTCCTGCTCGGTGAGACCCACGGCGAAGTCGAGGCCCAGCGGACCGCAGACCTCCTCGCGCAGGAACCTTCCCAGCGACCGTCCGTCGACGCGGCGGACCACCTCCCCGACGAGGTGCCCGTAGAACAGCGCGCTCTCCCCGTGCGCCTGGCCGGGCGGCCACTGGGGCTCCTGGGCGGCCAACGCCGCGCACAGCCGCGGCCAGTCGAAGAAGGCCTCGGTCGGAAGGGGGTCGTCCAGGGCCACGAGGCCCGCCTGGTGGCTGAGCACCTGCCGCACCGTCGCCGGGGCCCGCATCTGCGGCCAGTAGGTCCGGACCGGCTCGTCCAGGTCCACCAGACCCCGGTCGACCAGCAGCAGCAGGCAGACTGCGGCGAAGGGCTTGGTGACCGAGTACGGCATCACGATGCTGTCCGGTCCCCAGGGCCGGGTGCGCGCCGCGTCCGCGTAGCCGCCGTGCAGGCGAGCCACCCACCGTCCGTCGTGCCAGGCGGCCATGGCCGCCCCGGTGCCCGGCTGCGCGGCGATCACCTCGCCGAAGGCCTCTCGGACCGGTTCGAACGCCCGGTCCACCTCCCCCTCGACCCGGGTCACCGCGCCCTGCCCGGCCGCACCGGCGCGAAGAGCCGCACGACGTAGCTGGTGCTGGTGGTGGCGCTGCTTCCCTGCTCGCCGATGCCGGACACCGTGACGCGGTAGGCCCCGGTCCGGGCGAACCGTCGCGGCATGTCCCAGACGAGCGTCGGCATGCCGTACCCGTCGACGACCTGGCGCCGGGTCACCTTCACCACGGCGCCGCTGGCCACCCGGACCACCCTGACCTTCGCCGAGCCGAAGCGGGCCGAGTCCTGGCCCGAGCTCAGCGACCAGCGCCCCTGTGGTTCCAGCGCGCTGGGGAACCAGCCCTCGGTGGGCCACCCGACGTACGCCGGGTTCGCCCGCGACGGGTCGGAGGCGCCGAGCACCCAGAAGGCGTTGGCCTGCGACGTGGAGCCGCTTCCCATGGTGGTGGTGAACGGGTACAGCAGCCACCGACGGTGCCCGACGGCGGTGTTGGAGGCTCCCCAGTCGCTCAGGTAGCCCCGCAGCGCGCTGCCGACCGTCACCGCAGAAGCCCAGAGCAGGTTCGACCGGCCGGCGGCCGTGGCACCGGTCTTCGTCCAGCACCGCCAGCTGCGCGGCGGGTAGTGCGACAGCGCGTCGTTGGCGTCCATGATCAGCGCCGCCGCGAGCGCGCGTCGGCTCAGTGCGTCGGTCACCGTGACGGGGTCCAGCCCCGCCAGGTCGCGCACGAAGTTGAGCGCACGCTGGGAGGCGCGCCGGTGCCGCACGCTGTCCGCGCCGCGTCGGCACCCGGCCACGCTGCCGGTCCACCCGGGGCGGACCCGCGCGCTGGGCGCCCAGGTCCTCCAGT
>NZ_DAOMFK010000013.1:0-34951 GCF_035429765.1 Nocardioides sp.
TCGGGGGTCTCGGCGTCCGCGTGGTCCGGCGCCACTCGCTTACCAGGCGGGCTGCCGCCCTCCCGCGGGCGAGGCTGGCCGGGTGGGTGATGGCGCGGGTGGGCCGCGCGCTGGGCCCGGCGGACCCGGACCGGGAGGCGGCCACCGCCCCCGACCTCACGGCCCTGCCGCTCGACCTGCGGGTCCACGGTGTCAGCCCCTACCTGCTGCTGCCCGCCGGGGCGCTCGCCGGACTGGCGGGGATCGTGCTGGTGGAGGAGGCAGTGCGTCGGTTCCGGGGTCGTGAGGGTGCGCGCGCGGATACTGTGGAGCGCGACCCGGCGGCCGTCTGAGCAGCCGCTCGCCCTTCGTCGATCCGCCCCAGGAGACGCTCGTGTCCGACCGACAGCCCGCCCCGGGTGTGCCCGAGTACCTCGACCAGAGCGGGAGCGGGGTGCCCCGGGTCCGCCCGCGGTCGCTGGTGGTCGGCGTGGGCGTGGTGGGTGCACTCGCGGTGGCCGGTGCCGGCACCTGGGCGGCGATGGCGCTGCTGGGCTCGGGACCGCAGCCGGCCGAGGCGCTGCCGGCGGGGACCCTGGCCTACCTCAGCGTCGACCTGGATCCGTCGGCCACGCAGAAGATCGAGGCCGTCCGGATGCTGAAGAAGTTCCCGGCCCTGGACGACCGGCTGGGTCTGGACACCTCCGACGACCTGCGCCGGGCGATCTACGACTGGGTGCAGGACGACGCCGGGTGTGCCGGCCTCGACTACGGTCGCGACATCGAGCCGTGGCTGGGTGCCCGCGCCGCGGTGGCCGTGGTGGACGCCGGCGGGGACACGCCGAGCCCCGTGGTCGTGCTCTCGGTCAGCGACGAGTCGGCCGCAGAGGAGGGTCTGGCCCGCCTCCGCGGCTGCGGTGAGGCGACCACCTCACCCTCCGCGACCGCCGAAGGGGGCTGGGTCGTCTCCGACGGCTGGGCGGTGGTCGCCGAGGACGCCGAGGTGGCCCAGGAGGTGGCTGACGCCGCCGCCACCGCCTCGTTGGCCGACGACCCCACCTACCAGCAGTGGCAGGAAGCGGTGGGTGACCCCGGCATCGTGACCATGTACGCCGCCCCTGCCGCGGGCGGCTCGCTGGGTGACCTGATGGCGGAGTCGGGCGCTGCCGAGGGGACGGAGGCCGGCCGGGCCCTGGAGGACTTCGAAGGCATGGCGGGAACGGTCCGGTTCCACGACGGCTCGCTGCAGCTCGAGGTGGTCGGCGGGGTCGGTCCGGACCCGCTCCCGGTCTCCGACCGGGCCGGTGCCGCGGTCGCCGACCTGCCTGACGACACCGCGGCGGCGCTGGGCCTCGGGCTCGCCGAGGGGTGGTCGGACCGGCTCGTCGAGGAGCTGAACGCGCTGGACGGCAGCGCCACCACCGGGCAGGACTGGCAGGACCGGCTCTCGAAGGAGACCGGGCTCACCCTGCCGGAGGACGCCGAGACCCTGCTCGGGGACTCCACCGTGGTGGCCATGGGCCCGGACCTCGACCTCGACGCCCTGGCCGGCTCCACCGACGGGTGGGAGATCCCGCTCGGGGTCACCGTGCACGGGGACGTTGCCGGGATCGAGCGGGTGCTGGGCACCCTGCGCACCCGGCTGCCCGCGGAGGCCGCCGGCCTCCTCGACTCCGACACCGAGGGCGACGCCGTCGCGATCGGCCCCCAGGCCGACTACCGCTCACGGCTGCTGGCCGACGGTGGTCTGGGGGACACCCGCACCTTCCGCGCCGTGGTGCCCGAGGCGGACCGTGCCGGCGTGGTGCTGTTCGTCGACTTCGATGCCGGAGGCAGCTGGCTGACCCGCCTCACCCGTGACGACCCGGAGCTGTCTGAGAACCTCGCGCCGCTCTCGGGTCTGGGCGTGAGTGGCTGGCTCGACGGCGACGTCTCCCACCTCCAGGTGAGCCTCACCACCGACTGAGGACCCGGCGCACTACCCAGCGACGGCAGCGACCAGCGCCCCGGTGATCCGCACCAGCTCCGCGGGCTCGATCTCGAGGTCCAGCCCCCGCCGGCCCGCGGAGACCAGCACCGTGGGGTGGGACAGGGCGGTGTCGTCCACGACGGTGCGGTGCCGGCGACGCTGACCGATCGGTGAGATGCCGCCGGCGACGTACCCCGTCGCGCGTTCCGCCGCGATCACGTCTGCCATCACCGCGCGCCGGCCACCCAGCGCCCGGGCCAGCGCCTTGAGGTCGAGCTGGCCCGAGACCGGGACGACGCCCACCACCAGCTCGCCATCCAGCACGGCGAGCAGCGTCTTGAGCACCCGCGCCGGGTCCGCTCCCAGCGCCCGGGCCGCCTCCAGGCCGTACGACGCCGCCCGCGGGTCGTGGTCGTAGGGGTGCAGCGTGAACCGCACGCCCGCGCGGGACAGCACCGTGGTCGCCGGCGTGCCCCCCGAGGCCTTCGCACCCATCGCCCGCCTCAGTTCGGTGACCAGCGGGTCCGAGCGACCTCGGTCGCCGGGAGCGAGGGAAGCACGTTCATCGTCCGCAGCTCCCCTCGCAGCAGGTCGGTGACCAGCACCAGCCGCAGCTCGGCGTCCTCGGTCTCCAGCAGGGACTGGCGCTCGGGCAAGGGCAGCGGCGCGACGGCGGCGAGTGTCCAGGAGAGGAGCTCGGGGTCCCGGGGCAGCGTCTCGGGGAGCGGGTCCGCCCGCAGGCCGGTGACCGCGGCCCGGTAGGCGTGGAAGACCGCCAACGCCTGCTCGACCACCGGGCGGGGCACGGTGCGCCGCTCGGTCGGCAGCACGGCCACCTCGCCCTGGGGGAACGGCCCCCCGGTGTCCAGCCGGTCCAGCCGGATCCGGTCGCGCCCGACCGCCTCGATGTCGAACGAGCCGTCGGCCCGGGGTGAGACCTCGGTGAGCTGCAGCCGGCAGCCGACCCGGAACAGCGACTGGGTGCCGTGCTCACCCACCTCGTAGCCCTCGCGGATCGCCACCGACCCGAACAGCCGACGGGTCGGGTCCGGCTCCCGCAGCAGATGGTGCACCAGGGAGCGGTAGCGGTCCTCGAACACGCGCAGCGGCACCACCACACCGGGGAACAGCACGGTGTTCAGCGGGAACATCGGCAGGGGGAGGCTCACCCGGACGACCCTAGCGCCGAGACAGGGCCCGGCGCGGCGCGCGCCAGCACCTAGACTCATGTCCATGATCCGCCGCATCGATCTCCGCGGCGCCGCGGCGAGAGGCGGCGCGGCCGTCGACTACCGGTCCGTGGTGCCGAGGGCCGACCTGGACGTGGAGTCGACCCTGGAGGTGGTGCGTCCGATCTGCGAGGCCGTGCGTGAGCGCGGCGTCGCGGCGATCACCGAGTTCTCGGCCCGGTTCGACGGGGTCGCGCAGACCGACATCGCGGTGCCCCCGGAGGCACTGGCCGCGGCGCTGCACGAGCTAGACCCGGCGGTCCGCGCGGGGCTGGAGGAATCCATCCGCCGGCTGCGTGAGACCTGCACGGCCGAGCTCGAGAGCGACGTGGTGACCGAGCTCGGGCCGGGTGCCACCGTCACCCACGCCAAGGTCCCCGTGGAGCGGGTGGGCCTCTACGTCCCCGGCGGGCTGGCACCGCTGGTCTCCAGCGTGGTGATGAACGTCGTCCCGGCGCAGGTCGCCGGCGTCGGGTCGATCGCCCTCACCTCCTCGCCGCAGGCGGCGCACGGCGGCCTGCCGCACCCGAACATCCTCGCCGCGTGCGCCCTGCTCGGCGTCCGGGAGGTGTACGCCGTGGGCGGCGCCCAGGCGATCGCGATGTTCGCCTACGGGGCCGGCCCCTGCCGTCCGGTGGACCTGGTCACCGGGCCCGGGAACATCTACACGGTCTCGGCCAAGCGCCTGCTCAAGGGCGTGGTCGGGATCGACGCCGAGGCCGGGCCGACCGAGATCGCGGTCCTCGCCGACGACACCGCCGTGGCCGCCCACGTCGCGGCGGACCTGCTCAGCCAGGCCGAGCACGACCCGATGGCAGCGTCGGTCCTGGTCACCCCCTCCGAGCGGCTCGCCGACGAGGTGGAGGCCGAGCTGGACAAGCAGGTGTCGGTCACCCGCCACGTCGAGCGGGTGCGCACCGCCCTGTCCGGGCGGCAGTCGGGCATCGTGCTCGTCGACGACCTCGACCAGGGGCTCGCGGTCGTCAACGCCTACGCCGCGGAGCACCTGGAGGTGCACACCGCTGAACCCGGGCGGCTGCTCGGCCGGATCCACAACGCGGGGGCCGTCTTCGTCGGCTCCTACGCGCCGGTCTCGCTCGGCGACTACTGCGCCGGGTCCAACCACGTGCTGCCGACGGCCGGCTGCGCCTGCCACTCCTCGGGGTTGTCGGTGCGCTCGTTCCTCAAGGCCGTCCACGTCGTCCACTACACCCGTGACGCCCTCGCTGAGGTGGCCGCCCACGTGACCGCCCTCGCCGAGGCCGAGGACCTGCCCGGCCACGCGGCAGCGGTCCGGGTCCGCCTCGAGGGCTGAGCGTGGGACCCGAGGGGGACGCGGCACCGACGTGGCCGCCCGTGCGGCCCGAGCTGCGCGGCCTGGAGCCGTACGGCGCCCCCCAGCTGGCCGTGCCGGTGCTGCTGAACGTCAACGAGAACCCCTACCCCCCCTCGGCCGAGGTGGTGGCGGAGATCACCCGGTCGGTGTCGGAGTCCGCAGCCACGCTGAACCGCTACCCCGACCGCGAGCTCGGTGCGCTGCGCGCCGCGCTGGCCGACTACCTGGGCCACGGCGTGACTCCTGAGGGAGTCTGGGCCGCCAACGGCTCCAACGAGGTGATGCTCCACCTGCTCCAGGCCTTCGGTGGGCCCGGCCGCGTCGCGCTGTCCTTCGCCCCGACGTACTCCATGTACCCCGAGTACGCCCGGAACACCCACACCGCGTGGGTCGTCGGCCGCCGCGAGCAGGACTTCAGCCTCGACCTCGACCACGCCAGGGAGCTGGTCGCCGAGTGCCGGCCCTCGGTGCTCCTGGTGCCCTCGCCGAACAACCCCACCGGCACCGCCCTGCCGCTGGTGACGGTCGAGGCGCTCTGCGAGGCGGTCGGCGACACGGGCCTGGTCGTGGTCGACGAGGCCTACGCCGAGTTCCGGCGGGCCGGGACCCCCAGCGCCCTGGAGCTGCTGCCCGCCCACCGGAACCTGGTGGTCACCCGCACGATGAGCAAGGCTTTCGCGCTGGCGGGCGCCCGGCTCGGCTACCTCGCCGCGGACCCGGCCGTGTGCCGGGCGCTGCGGGTGGTGCGGCTGCCCTACCACCTCTCCACGGTGACCCAGGCGGTCGCCGTGGCGGCGCTGCGCCACGCCGGTGACCTGCTCGGCCAGGTGGATGCGCTGCGCGCCGAGAGGGACGGCCTGGTCGGGTGGCTGCGCGCGGAGGGGTACGCCGTGGCCGACAGCGACGCGAACTTCGTGCTGTTCGGCTGCTTCCCCGACCGGGACGCCGTCTGGCAGGGCCTGCTGGACGAAGGGGTGCTGGTCCGGGCGACCGGGCCGGAGGGCTGGCTGCGGGTGTCGGTGGGCACCCCCGAGGAGATGGCAGCATTCAGGCGGGCGCTGACCCAGGTACGGTCGGCGATGAGGGAGGCAGACAGATGAGCCGCACGGCGACGATCGACCGAGCGACCAAGGAGTCCACCGTGCACGTCGAGGTGGACCTCGACGGCACCGGCGCGTCGCAGGTCTCCACGGGGATCGGCTTCTACGACCACATGCTGGCCTCCTTCGCCCGTCACGCGCTGGTCGACCTGGTGGTGCGCACCGACGGCGACACCCACGTGGACGCCCACCACACTGTCGAGGACACCGCGATCGCGCTCGGCGACGCGCTCCGGGCGGCGCTCGGCGACAAGGCGGGGATCCGGCGCTTCGGCGATGCCCTCGTCCCGCTGGACGAGACGCTGGTGCAGTGCGCGGTGGACCTGTCCGGCCGCCCCTACTGCGTGCACACCGGCGAGCCCGAGGGTCAGGCCTTCGTCACGATCGGCGGCGCGTACCTGGGCTCGCTGACCCGCCACGTCTTCGAGACCCTGGCCTTCCACGCCACGCTCGCCCTCCACGTGCGGGTCCTGGCCGGACGCGACCCGCACCACCTCGTCGAGGCGCAGTTCAAGGCCTTCGCCCGCGCGTTCAGGGACGCCGCCTCCCGGGACCCGCGCGAGGCCGGCGTGCCGTCGACCAAGGGTGCCCTCTGACGTGAAGCGGGTCGTCGTACTGGACTACGGGTCGGGCAACCTGCGCTCGGCGGTGCGCGCCCTGGAGCGCGCCGGCGCGGAGGTCACCCTGACCGGGGAGCGGACACCGGCCGTCGAGGCGGACGGACTGGTCGTCCCTGGGGTCGGGGCGTTCGCTGCCTGCATGGCGGGCCTGCGCCGCGTGCGTGGGCCCGAGGTGATCGGTCGCCGCCTGGCAGGGGGCCGGCCGGTGCTCGGCATCTGTGTCGGCATGCAGGTGCTCTTCGAGCTTGGGATCGAGCACGGTCTGGAGACCCAGGGCTGCGGGGAGTGGCCCGGCGTCGTGGAGCGGCTGGAGGCGTCCGTCGTCCCGCACATGGGCTGGAACACCGTGGAGCCGCCCGAGGGCAGCATCCTCTTCGCGGGTGTGTCGGACCAGCGCTTCTACTTCGTGCACTCCTACGCCGTGCGGCAGTGGACCCTGGTGACCAACGACCGGACCCGGGCGCCCCAGGTCACCTGGGCACGCCACGACGGCGACCGGTTCGTGGCGGCGGTGGAGAACGGCCCGCTCAGCGCTACGCAGTTCCACCCCGAGAAGTCCGGCGACGCAGGGGCGGTCCTGCTCCGCAACTGGGTCGACAGCCTCTAGGAACAGGTGATCCGATGTCCTACCTCCAGCTCCTCCCCGCGGTCGACGTCGCAGGGGGACAGGCCGTCCAGCTGGTCCAGGGAGTGGCCGGCTCGGAGAAGCGGTTCGGCGACCCGGTCGAGGCCGCGCTGCGCTGGCAGCGCGCGGGCGCGGAGTGGATCCACCTGGTCGACCTCGACGCCGCGTTCGGGCTCGGCCACAACCGCGAGCTGCAGGCCCGGATCGTGGGGCAGCTGGACATCGACGTCGAGATGAGCGGCGGCATCCGCGACGACGAGTCGCTGGTGGCCGCGCTCGCGACCGGGTGCCGGCGGGTCAACCTCGGCACCGCCGCCCTGGAGGAGCCCGAGTGGTGCGCCCGGGCGATCGCGGAGCACGGCGACCGCGTCGCGGTCGGGCTGGACGTGCGCGGCCGTACCCTGGCCGCGCGGGGCTGGACCCGCGAGGGCGGCGACCTGTTCGAGGTGCTCGCCCGGCTCGACGGCGAGGGCTGCGCGCGCTACGTCGTCACCGACGTCGCGAAGGACGGCATGCTGCAGGGGCCCAACCTCGAGCTGCTCCGGTCGGTGTGCGCAGCCACCTCGAGGCCGGTGGTCGCCTCCGGGGGGATCACCGAGCTGGCCGACCTCGCGGCACTCCAGCAGCTCGTGCCCGAGGGGGTGGAGGGAGCCATCATCGGCACCGCGCTGTACGAGGGGCGGTTCACCCTGGAGGAGGCGCTCTCACTCACCAGGCCGGGGGCAGCCCGATGACGTTGTCGGTGCGGGTCATCCCGTGCCTTGACGTCGACGCGGGGCGCGTGGTCAAGGGCGTGAACTTCCGCGGGCTGCGGGACGCGGGGGACCCGGTCGAGCTGGCCCGGACCTACGACGCGGAGGGTGCCGACGAGCTGACCTTCCTCGACATCAGTGCCTCGCACGAGGGGCGGGCGACCACGCTCGAGATCGTCTCCCGCACCGCTGAGGAGGTGTTCATCCCGCTCACCGTCGGTGGTGGCGTCTCCTCGGTCGAGGACGTCGACCGGCTGCTACGGGCCGGCGCGGACAAGGTCTCGGTGAACACCGCCGCGATCCGGCGCCCCGAGCTCGTCGCCGAGATCGCCGACCGGTTCGGCAACCAGGTGGTGGTGCTGTCGGTCGACGCCCGCCGGGCACCCGAGACCGACTCGGGGTTCGAGGTGACCACCCACGGAGGTCGTCGGTCGGCCGGCCTGGACGCGATCGCCTGGGCGGTCCGGGCCACCGAGCTGGGGGCGGGCGAGATCCTGCTCAACGCCATGGACGCGGACGGCACCCGCGCCGGCTTCGACGTGGACCTGATCGCCGCGGTCCGCCGGGAGGTGCCGATCCCGATCGTCGCCTCCGGTGGCGCCGGAGCCGCCGAGCACTTCGCCCCCGCGGTCGCCGCAGGTGCCGACGCGGTCCTCGCCGCCAGCGTGTTCCACTTCGGCACGCTGCGGATCGCCGACGTCAAGGCCGCGCTCGCCCAGGCCGGCTACCCCGTCCGCTGAGCCGGCCCCGGCGGCCAGCGGTGGTTTCACCAGGGTCGGCGCCGCGGCATACCCTGACCCGGTGACGGAGGTGTCGGCGGGCCGGCGGGGGGCCACCACCCGCGAAGGGTTCGCCGTCTTGTGGGTGGCCATCCGCCGCGAGCCCTGGATCTTCACCGTCTCCACGGTGGGGAGCCTGCTGTTCGGGGCCCTCACCGTGGCCGACGCGTGGGTGCTGGGCTGGGCCACCGACCATGTGGTCGTGCCTGCGTTCAAGAAGGGCACCATCGCCCCCGAGCTGCTCTGGGCCGTGCTGGCCCTCTTCGTCGGGGTCGCACTGCTGCGCGCGGTGGGCATCGTCGCCCGGCGGCTCGGGGCCGGGGTGATGCAGTACCGCATGCAGGCCCACGACCGCCGCGCGGTCACCCGGCAGTACCTCTCGCTGCCCATGGAGTGGCACCAGCGCCACCCCACCGGCCAGCTGCTCTCCAACGCGAACTCCGACGTCGAGGCCGCCTGGGCGCCGATCGCTCCCTTGCCGATGGCCGTCGGCACGGTGGCGATGATGGTGGTCGCGGTGGCGCAGATGCTGGCGACCGACGTGGTGATGGCTCTGGTCGGCCTGCTGGTGTTCCCGCTGGTGGTCGTCGCCAACCTCGCCTACCAACGGCTGGCCTCACCGCTGATGACCCGCGCCCAGGGTCTGCGCGCCGACGTCAGTGAGATCGCGCACGAGTCCTTCGACGGGGCGATGGTGGTCAAGACGCTCGGCCGGGAGCCCGAGGAGACCGCCCGGTTCGCGGCCCTTGCCGAGGAGCTGCGCGACGTCAACACCCGGGCGGGCCGGATCCGGGCCGCCTTCGACCCCACCTTGGCCGCGCTGCCCAACCTCGGTGTGCTCGTGGTGCTGGTGGTCGGCGTCGCCCGGGTCGGTGCCGGTGCCGCCGACGCCGGGGACGTCGTCACCATCACCTACCTGCTCACGATCGTGTCGTTCCCGATCCGCTCCATCGGCTGGCTCCTCGGCGAGTTCCCCCGCAGCGTGGTGGGGTTCGCTCGGGTCCGGTCCGTGCTCGCCGCCACCGGTGAGCTCGGCTACGGGGACCTGTCGCTGCCCACCGTCCGGACCGGCGCGCGGCTGGAGCTGGCCGGCGTCTCCTACACCTACACCCCCGACCAGCAGCTGCTCACCGATGTCGGGTTCACCGTGGAGCCCGGCCGGACCGTGGCGCTGGTCGGGGCGACGGCCTCGGGGAAGAGCACGCTCACTGCGCTGGTCGGGCGGCTGCTCGACCCCGACACCGGCACGGTGCGAGTCGACGGGACCGACGTGCGCGACCTGCGCCGGGGTGGGCTCGCCGAGGTGCTCGCCGTGGTCCCGCAGACGGCGTTCCTCTTCGACGACACCGTGCGCGGCAACGTCACCCTGGGGGCCGAGGTCTCCGACGAGGAGGTCTGGGCGGCGTTGCGCACCGCCCAGGCCGACGGTTTCGTGGCCGCGCTGCGGGAGGGGCTGGACTCCCGGCTGGGTGAGCGCGGCACCTCGCTCTCGGGGGGACAGCGCCAGCGGATCGCGCTGGCGAGGGCGCTGGTCCGTCATCCCCGCCTCCTGGTCCTGGACGACGCCACCTCGGCCGTCGACCCGGAGGTGGAGGCGCGCATCCTGGACGGGCTGCGGGCGACCGGCACCGGCACCACCCTGGTCGTGGTGGCCTACCGCAAGGCCACGATCGGGCTGGCCGACGAGGTGCTGTTCCTCCAGGACGGCCGGATCGCCGACCGCGGCACGCACGCCGACCTGCTCGGCCGCAACCCCGACTACTCCCGCCTCGTCAACGCCTACGAGCACGTGCACGACCTGGCCGAGGAGCCGGCGTGAGCACGACCAGCCGGATGGGGTCGGGGGAGGACCTCCGGGCACTCGACACCATCCGCCGCGGGGTGCGGCACTCCCCGGAGCTCAAGGAGGGGTTCGTGGGGACCCTCCTGCTGGCCCTGGTCGCCGCGCTCGGGCAGGTGGTCGTGCCGGTAGCCGTCCAGCAGACGGTCGACCGCGGTGTGCGCGGCCCGGACGGGCCGGACCTGTCCTTCACGGTCGTGCTGAGCCTGGCCGCCGCCCTCGCGATCGTGGTCACCAGCGGGGCCTCCTACCTCATGACCAGCCGGCTGTTCCGGTCCTCCGAGCGGGGCCTGGCCACCTTGCGCATCAAGGCCTTCCGGCACGTGCACGACCTGCCGCTGCTCACCCAGAGCACCGAGCGTCGGGGTGCGCTGGTCTCGCGGGTGACCAGTGACGTCGACCAGGTCAGCCAGTTCCTGGTCTTCGGCGGACTGCTCTTCGTGGTCAGCGTCGGGCAGATCCTGGTCGCCACCGCCGTGATGGCCTGGTACAGCTGGCAGCTCACGCTGGTGGTGTGGGTGTGCTTCGCACCGTTGTTCGCCTCGCTGCGCTACTTCCAGCGGCGGCTCTCCGCGGCGTACACGGTCGTCCGGCAGCAGGTCGCGGTCATGCTGTCGGCGATCGCCGAGCCGGTGGTCGGCGCGGCGGTGGTCCGTCTGTACGCCGTCGAGAGGCGCACCCAGGCCCGCATCGACCGGGCGGTCGCGGCCAACCAGGCCGCCAGCACCCGTGCCCAGGGCTTCACGGCCTTCTCGTTCTCCCTGGGGGGTGTCTCGGCCGGGCTGGCCAACGCCGGCGTCATCATCGTCGGGGTCTGGCTCGGCTTCGCCGGAGAGATCACGGCGGGGAAGGTGCTGGCGTTCGCCTACCTGGTGACCCTGTTCGTCGGCCCGGTGCAGATGGGCACCCAGATCCTCACCGACGCCCAGAACGCGATCGCCGGGTGGCGGCGGGTCATCGGCATCCTGGACACGCCCGCCGACCTGGTCGATCCCGGTCCGGACGGGGTGGTGCTTCCCCGCGGCCCGATCGACGTCGAGTTCGACCGGGTGACCTTCGCCTACCCCGGCGGACCGCCGGTGCTGCGGGAGGTCACCCTGGAGGTCGCCGCCGGCACCCGGCTGGCGATCGTCGGCGAGACCGGGTCGGGGAAGTCGACCTTCGCCAAGCTGCTCACCCGGCTGATGGACCCGGCCGAGGGGGTGGTGCGCCTGGACGGCGTGGACGTGCGGGAGGTGTCCGGCGACTCGCTCCGGCGGGGCGTGGTGCTGGTGCCTCAGGAGGGCTTCCTCTTCGACGACACGCTCGCCGCGAACGTGCGCTACGGCAGGCTGGACGCCACCGACGCCGACATCTGGACCTCCGCCGAGCAGCTCGGGCTGGCCGACTGGCTCAGCAGCCTGCCTCGGGGTCTGGCCACCCGCGTCGGTCAACGCGGTGAGTCGCTCTCGGCCGGGGAGCGACAGCTGGTGGCCCTGCTGCGGGCCCACCTGGCCGACCCGGACCTGCTGGTGCTGGACGAGGCGACCAGCGCGGTGGACCCGGCCCTGGAGATGCGGATCGGGCGCGCGCTGGAGCAGCTGATGCGCGGCCGCACCTCCGTCACCATCGCCCACCGGCTCTCCACCGCCGAGAACGCCGACGAGGTGGTGGTCGTGGACCGGGGCCGGATCGTCCAACGGGGGCCTCACGCCGTGCTCGTGGCAGAGGAGGGCGTCTACGCCGGGCTGCACGCGTCGTGGGTGGCCCAGCAGGGCACGCGATAATGGCCGACGTGACCGCTCCCGCCCAGCCGGGCCTCGACCCCGCCATCGCCGCCAGGCTCAAGCGTGACGGCGCCGGGCTCGTCCCCGCCGTGGTGCAGCAGCACGACACGGGGGAGGTGCTGATGCTGGGCTGGATGGACGACGAGGCGCTGGCCCGCACCCTGCGGTCCGGCCGGGTGACCTTCTGGAGCCGCTCGCGCGGTGAGTACTGGCGCAAGGGGGACACCTCGGGGCACCGTCAGTGGGTCCGGGAGGTGCGCCTGGACTGTGACGGGGACACCCTGCTGGTCAAGGTCGACCAGGAGGGACCCGCCTGTCACACCGGGGCGCGCACCTGCTTCGACGCCGACGTGCTGCGTGCCGATGGCTGAGCGGGGAGGCCGGGCCGCGCCCGCGGTGCTCCTCGGGCTGGCCTCCGGGGCGCTGACCGCGGTGGCCAGTACCAGGCCCTGGGCCCGCGTGGCCGGGGTGGACCCGCTGCTGGGCGCCGACCGGGCCCGGCTGGAGTCCCTCGGCCACGGGCTGCCGGTCGCCGCCGCGACCAGCCTGGTCGTGCTCGCGGCCTGGGGCGTGCTGCTGGTGGCCCGCGGCCGACTCCGGGTCGCGGTCGCCTGGCTCGGCGTGCTGGCGGCCGCAGCCACCGTGTCCGCGGTGGTGGTCGCCTGGTTCGTGGTGCCGCAGTGGGTGGAGCGGGCGGCGGAGGACGCCGGCGACCCGCAGGTCACCCTCGGCTGGACCCCCTGGTTCTGGGCAGCGCTCCTCGGCGCGGTGGTGTCGCTGCTGGTGACCGTGGTCGCGGCCCGGTCGGTGCGGACCTGGCCGGAGATGGGGGCGCGGTACGACGCACCCGGTCGGGGCGCCGGCCTCCAGACCCCCCGCTCGAACCTGGATCTGTGGCAGGCCATGGACGAGGGTCGCGACCCCACCGCCGAGCACTGACCCCTACACTGGCGCCAGCACCGTGTGACGGTCTCGAACTGGAGGAGTGGCCCGCAATGTCTGGAAACCACGGCAGCAACCCCGCAGGCTGGACCGGTACCGCCGTGGCGATGGTGGGCTTCGTGATCGGTGGGATCGCGCTGATGCTCACCCCGGTCAACATGACGCTGTTCTGGGTCGGGGTCGTGGTGGCCCTGGCAGGTCTGCCGGTCTTCCTGGTGATGACGAGGATGGGGCTGGGCGACAGCCCGCACTGAGCGGATGAGTCTTCTCGCAGCGCGGCCGGTGCAGGGTGCTGCCGGCACGCGCTGGCAGCGGCTCAGGCCGCCACTGGCGACCCTGGGCGGCCTGGCGCTCGGAGCCGTCGCGCTGCACGTGCGCGACCCCCACGTCCAGGGCAGCTGGGGGGTGTGCCCCACCTTCGCCCTGTTCGGGGTCTACTGCCCCGGGTGCGGCGGCCTGCGCGCGGTCAACGACCTCACCCACGCCGACCTGGCCGGCGCGGCCTCCTCCAACCTGCTGCTCGTGGTGCTGCTGCCGGTCGTCGGCTGGGTCGCGGCCCGCACGCTGCTGGCCGCGTGGCACGGCCGGGCCTACACCCCCAAGGCCCTGGGCGCTGCCTCGTCCTACGCGGTCCTGACCGCCGTGATGGTCGTCTTCACGGTCCTGCGGAACCTGCCGGCCGGCGGCTGGCTGGCGCCCTGACCCAGGCGCACACCGGTCAGCTGGTGGTGTCGAAGGTGAAGCTGGTGTCGACCACACCGGCGACCCGCAGGACCACCACGACGATGCTGAGCACGATGCCGACGACGCCGAGGATCAGACCCCACTGCGCCAGACCGGCCCCGGTCTTCGCGCCCTGGGAGTCGGCGATCTCCTTCTTGCCCAGGTAGCCGGTGACCACGGCCACCACGCTGAACACGAACCAGCCACAGCACACCAGGCCGAGGATGCCCGAGACCAGGGCCACGATCGCCATCACCGAGGTCTTCGGCTGGGGAGCGTACTGCGGGGGCGGGGCGCCGTAGGTCGGTGGCGGGGGTGGCTGCTGGCCGTAGGGCTGGCCCTCGCCCCCGGGCGGCGGGGGTGGCTGCTGGCCGTAGGGCTGGCCCTCGCCCCCGGGCGGTGGCGGGGGCGGCGGTGCGCTGTCGCTCATGGGCGGCAGGGTACACAAGCCCGACCCCGCCGGGTCGATGGAGCGCCGGCTGGGGGCGCCGTGAGAGGCTTGGGCCGCCCTGACGTCTGCCCGCCCGGAGGTTCCGTGTCCGTCCTGGACGAGATCGTCGCCGGCGTGCGCCTCGACCTCGCCACCCGCCGCTCCACCACCCCGGAGGCGGACCTGCGCGCCGCGCTCGCCGACGTCGACCCGCCGCGGGACCCGATGCCGGCCTTCCGCGCGCCCGGCTCCAGCGTGATCGCCGAGGTGAAGCGACGCAGCCCCAGCAAGGGCGCGCTGGCCGACATCGCCGACCCGGCCGCCCTGGCCGCGGCGTACGCCCGCGGGGGTGCGGCGGCGATCAGCGTGCTCACCGAGGAACGCCGCTTCGGCGGCACGCTGGCCGACCTGCAGGCCGTGCGGGCCGCCGTGGCCGTCCCGGTGCTGCGCAAGGACTTCGTCGTGGAGCCCTACCAGGTGCTCGAGGCGCGCGCGGCCGGGGCCGACCTGGTGCTGCTGATCGTGGCCGCCCTCGACGACGACCTGCTCCGCCGGCTCCACGCCGACGCCCGGGAGCTCGGGCTCACCGTGCTGGTGGAGACCCACGACGAGCGCGAGGTGGAGCGGGCGCTGGTCCTCGGTGCCGAGCTGGTCGGGATCAACGCCCGCAACCTCAAGACGCTCGAGGTCGATCCCGGGCTCTTCGCCCGGCTGGCGCCGCTCGTGCCTGCGGACCGGGTGCTGGTCGCGGAGTCCGGCATCGGCCGGCCCGGCGACGTCTCCCGCGTGGTGGGGCTGGGGGCCCGGGCGGTCCTGGTCGGCGAGGCACTGGTCCGTGACGGTGACCCGGAGGCGGCGGTGCGTGCGATGACCGGTCTGAGCGGACCCGAGGAGGGCTGATGGGGCACCCGCACACCTACGACGCCGACCCGCAGGGCTTCTTCGGCGACTTCGGCGGCCGGTTCATGCCGGAGGCGCTCGTGGCGGCCCTGGACGAGCTCACCGAGGCCTGGCAGGCCGCGATGGCCGACCCGGTGTTCCTCGAGGAGTTCCGCACGATCCTGCACGAGTACGCCGGGGTGCCGAGCCGTCTGTACGAGGCGCGGCGGCTCTCCGAGCGGACCGGTGCCCGGATCCTGCTCAAGCGCGAGGACCTCGACCACACCGGCGCCCACAAGATCCGCAACGTGATGGGCCAGGCGCTGCTCACCCGCCGGATGGGCAAGACCAGGGTGATCGCCGAGACCGGTGCCGGCCAGCACGGCGTGGCCAGCGCGACCGCCGCGGCGTACTTCGGCCTCGACTGCACCGTCTACATGGGCGCCGTCGACACCCGCCGCCAGTCGCTGAACGTGGCCCGCATGCACCTGCTGGGGGCCACCGTGGTGCCGGTGGAGTCCGGCTCCGCGACCCTCAAGGACGCCATCAACGAGGCGCTGAGGGACTGGGTCAGCACGGTCGGCACCACGGCGTACCTCTTCGGCACCGCCGCCGGCCCGCACCCGTTCCCGAGCATGGTTCGTGACTTCACCCGGGGCATCGGCGACGAGGCCCGGGCGCAGTGCCTGGAGCGCTACGGCCGGCTGCCCGATGCGGTCGCCGCGTGCGTGGGAGGCGGCTCGAACGCCATCGGGCTGTTCACCGCCTTCCTCGACGACGAGGAGGTCGCCATCTACGGGTTCGAGGCGGGCGGCGAGGGGGTCGAGTCGGGGCGGCACGCGGCCACGATCGTGGCGGGGGAGCAGGGGGTGCTGCACGGCGCCCGCACCTACGTGCTGCAGGACGAGGACGGGCAGACCCTCGAGTCCCACTCGGTCTCGGCCGGACTGGACTACCCGGGTGTCGGCCCGCAGCACGCACACCTGGCCCGGACCGGCCGGGCGACCTACCTCCCGGTGACCGACACCGAGGCGATGGACGCGATGGCGCTCCTGGCCCGGACCGAGGGCATCATCCCGGCGATCGAGTCCGCGCACGCGGTCGCCGGTGGGATGAAGGTCGCCGAGCGGCTGGCAGAGGAGAAGGGGCCGGAGGCGACCGTGCTGATCAACCTGAGCGGCCGCGGCGACAAGGACATGGGCACCGCCCTGGAGTGGTTCGGGCTCGGCCGGGAGGACCGGCCGTGAGCGTCCAACCGGCCTTCGCCGCCGCCCGGGCCGAAGGACGCGCGGCGCTGGTCGGGTACCTGCCGGCCGGATTCCCCGACGTGGGTGCAGGCATCGACGCGATGCGGGCGATGGTCGACTCCGGCTGTGACGTGATCGAGGTCGGCCTGCCCTACAGCGACCCGGTGATGGACGGTCCCACCATCCAGGCCGCCGCCCAGCAGGCCCTGGACCGCGGCACCCGGACCCGCGACGTGCTGCGCACCGTCGAGGCGGTGGCCCACACCGGGGTGCCGGCGGTGGTGATGACCTACTGGAACCCCGTCGAGCGCTACGGGGTGGCCCGGTTCGCCGCCGATCTGGCCCAGGCCGGGGGCGCCGGCCTGATCACGCCCGACCTGACCCCTGACAGCGGCGCCGAGTGGATCGCCGCCGCCGACACGCACGGCCTGGACCGGATCTTCCTGGTCGCCCCGTCCTCGACCGACGCGCGGCTCGCGATGACCACGGCCGCCTGCCGGGGCTTCGTCTACGCCACGGCCGTGATGGGGGTGACCGGTGCCAGGTCCACCACCAGCGAGCTCGCCGCGCCGCTGGTGGCCCGGACCCGGGCGTTCACCGACCTGCCGGTCGCCGTGGGCCTCGGCGTGAGCACCGGCGAGCAGGCCGCCGAGGTCGCGCGGTTCGCCGACGGGGTGATCGTCGGCTCGGCGTTCGTCCGGGTGCTGCTGGACCACGCGGGCGACCCCGGCGCCGGGCTGCGCGGACTGGCGGCACTGACCCGGGAGCTGGCGGCCGGTGTCCGCGGTGCGTAGAGGAGCCGCGGCCCTGCTGGCCGCGGCCCTGCTCACCGCGTGCGGGGCGAACGGGTCGGAGCCCGCGGCCACCCTGGTCGGCGGTGACGACGACGGCATGCACGGCGCGGTCCTCGCCGAGCAGTACGTCGTGCCCACCGCGACGCTCACCGACACCGCGGGCCGGCCCTTCTCCCTCGCTGCCAGCACCCACAAGCCGCTCACGCTCGTCTTCTTCGGCTACACCAACTGCCCCGACATCTGCCAGATGGTGATGGCCGACCTGGCCTCGGCGATGACCCGGCTCGACGACGAGCAGCGCAGCCAGGTCGACGTCGTGCTGGTCACCACCGACCCCGCCCGCGACGACGCGGAGACGCTGCGCGCCTACCTGGACCGGTTCGACCCGTCCTTCCTCGGGCTCACCGGCGACCTGGCGACGATCAAGGCGGTCGGCAAGGACCTGGGGGTCTACATCGGCAAGGGGCAGCAGCTGCCGAGCGGGGGCTACGAGGTGGACCACAGCACCCCGATCCTCGGCATCGACTCCCGCGACCGGGTCCCGATCGTGTGGACGCAGGGGACCTCGGCCGCCGACCTGGCCGAGGACGTCGCCGCCCTGCTGGACAAGGAGGGCTCGTGACCGCCTGGAGCATCCCCAGCCCGGCAGAGGGGGTCTGGCACCTCGGCCCGGTGCCGGTCCGCGCCTACGCGCTGTGCATCATCCTCGGCATCCTGGCGGCGGTCTGGATCGGCGAGCGCCGCTGGGTGGCACGCGGCGGCCGCCCCAACGAGGTGAGCGACGTGGCCCTGTGGGCGGTGCCCTTCGGACTGGTGGGCGGTCGCCTCTACCACGTCGCCACCGACTGGAAGCCCTACTTCGGGGACGGTGGCAACCCGTGGGCCGTGCTGTACGTGTGGCGCGGCGGGCTCGGGATCTGGGGGGCGATCGCGCTCGGTGCGGTCGGCGTCCTGATCGGGGCCCGCCGGCAGGGCATCCGAGTGGCCCCGATGCTGGACACGCTCGCCCCGGGCCTGCTGGTCGCCCAGGCGGTCGGCAGGTGGGGCAACTGGTTCAACCAGGAGCTGTTCGGCCGTCCGACCGACCTGCCGTGGGCCTTGGAGATCGACCCCGCCCACCGCCCGCCCGGCTACGAGGGCAGCGCCACCTTCCACCCGACCTTCCTCTACGAGTCCCTGTGGAACCTGGCGGCGTTCGGGGTGCTGCTGTGGGCCGAACGGCGCTTCCGCCTGGGGCACGGGCGGGTGATGGCGCTCTACGTGATGGTGTACACGCTAGGTCGTTCCTGGATCGAGCACCTGCGCATCGACGAGGTGCAGCTCAACGACGTGCTCGGTCTGCGGTTCAACGAGTGGACCTCGCTGACCCTGTTCCTGGCCGCCACTGCGTACTTCGTCTGGGCCACCCGCACCCGGCCCGGTCCGGACACCGAGCTGTACGACGTGTCCGGGGGCGACCCGGTGCCGACCGAGGAGAAGGAACGCTGATGACCCTGACCAGGTCCTCCCGGCTGCGCGCCGCCGCCGCGCTGGCCGTCCTCACCCTGGCCGGCTGTGGCCAGCCGGCAGGCACGCCGGCCCCCGAGGCCCGCACGGTCGCCTCCGTCCACCAGGCGACCCCGCGCGCGGTCACCGGGACGACCGTGGTCGCCGCCGGAGACGTCGTCTGCGCGCCGGGCAGCCCCGCGACCGCCGACAGCTGCCAGCAGCGGGCCACCGCCGCACTGGTCACCAGCCTGAAGCCCGTGCGGGTGCTCGCGCTGGGGGACCTGCAGTACGAGCGCGGCGCGCTGCCCGCCTTCCGGCGGGCCTACGCCGACTCGTGGGGCGCCTTCAAGCGGCGCACCCGCACGGTCCCGGGCAACCACGAGTACAACACCCCCGGTGCCAGCGGCTACTACCGGTACTTCCACCAGCAGCCACCGGGCTACCGCGCGATCTCGATCGGCAGCTGGCGGGCCTACCTGCTGAACTCCAACTGCACCCAGGTCGACTGCGCGGCCGAGCGTGCCTGGCTGCGCCGCGACCTCGAGGCGCACCCCACCGCCTGCACCCTGGTCGCGATGCACCACCCCCGATACTCCTCGGGACCCCACGGCTCGCAACGCTCGGTGACCGGGCTCTGGCGGACCGCCTACCGCCAGCACGTCGACCTCGCCCTGGCCGGGCACGACCACCTCTACGAGCGGTTCGCGCCGATGAACGCCACGGGCCAGCGCCGGGCGGACGGCATCGTCTCCTTCGTCGTCGGCACGGGCGGGGCGTCGCTGTACCAGCGGCAGTCCCACGCGCCGGGGTCGCGGTACTTCCAGGCCGGCTCGTTCGGGGTCCTCGAGCTCACCCTCGGCGACGGCGAGTTCGCCTGGGCGTTCCACACCCTCGACGGCACCGTCCGCGACGGGGGCAGCCACGCGTGCCACTGACCCCCCGGTGGTAGCCTGTGGCTCCCGCTAGGGCCAACGTCGTCCCCGGCAGCCGCACCAGCAGCACCCACGGTGGCGAGCACGATCGCCAGAGATGACGACGGGAGAGGACTGTGCCCGGTTTCGACGGTTTCCCGCCGCCCCAGGGGCTCTACGACCCCAGCCACGAGCACGACGCCTGCGGGGTCGCCTTCGTGTCGACGCTCACCGGCGTGCCCAGCCACGACATCGTGGCCCAGGCACTCACCGCCCTGCGCAACCTCGACCACCGCGGTGCCGCCGGTGCCGAGGTCAACTCCGGTGACGGTGCCGGCATCCTGATTCAGGTCCCCGACGCCTTCCTGCGCGAGGTCGTCGACTTCGAGCTGCCGCCTCCGCACCGGTACGCCGTCGGCATCGCCTTCTTGCCGCCCGACGAGGAGGAGGCGGTCAAGACCCGGGTGCGGCTGGAGGAGCTCGCCCTCGAGGAGGGACTGACCGTCCTCGGCTGGCGCGACGTCCCGGTGGACCCGGCCATGCTCGGGGAGACCGCGCGCTCGGTGATGCCGAGGTTCAGCCAGGTCTTCCTCACCGGCGCCGGAGTACGGATCTCCGGCATGGCGCTCGAGCGCCGGGCGTTCTGCCTGCGCAAGCGCGCCGAGCACGAGACCGACGTGTACTTCCCCTCGCTGTCCTCGCGCACCCTCGGCTACAAGGGGATGCTCACCACCGACCAGCTCGACCGGTTCTTCCCCGACCTGGTCGACGAGCGGGTGGCCTCCGCCCTCGCCGTGGTCCACTCCCGCTTCTCCACGAACACCTTCCCGAGCTGGCCGCTGGCCCACCCGTTCCGCTTCATCGCCCACAACGGCGAGATCAACACCGTGATGGGCAACCGGAACTGGATGCGGGCCCGCGAGGCGCTGCTGCGCTCGGACCTGATCCCCGGCGACCTCGAGCGGCTCTACCCGGTCTGCACGCCCGGCGCCTCGGACTCCGCGTCCTTCGACGAAGTGCTCGAGCTGCTGCACATGGGGGGCCGGTCCCTGCCGCACGCGGTGCTGATGATGATCCCCGAGGCCTGGGAGAACCACGCCGAGATGGACGAACGGCGCCGGGCCTTCTACGCCTTCCACGCGACGATGATGGAGCCCTGGGACGGACCCGCGTGCGTGGTGTTCACCGACGGGACCCAGATCGGTGCCGTCCTGGACCGCAACGGCCTGCGTCCGTCCCGCTACTGGGTCACCGAGGACGGCCTGGTCGTCCTCGCCTCCGAGGTGGGCGTGCTGGACCTCGACCCCGCCACGATCGTCCGCAAGGGCAGGCTGCAGCCGGGCCGGATGTTCCTGGTGGACACCGACGAGCACCGGATCATCGAGGACGAGGAGATCAAGGCCGAGCTGGCCGCGGAGCACCCCTACGACGAGTGGCTGCACGGCGGGCTGATCCACCTCGACGACGTGCCCGGCCGCGAGCACGTCATCCACACCCACGCGTCGGTCACCCGGCGCCAGCAGGTGTTCGGCTACACCGAGGAAGAGCTGCGGGTGCTGCTCACGCCGATGGCCAACACCGGTGCCGAGCCGATCGGGTCGATGGGCACCGACACCCCGATCGCCGCGCTCTCCGACCGGCCCCGGCTGCTGTTCGACTACTTCAGCCAGCTCTTCGCCCAGGTCACCAACCCGCCGCTCGACGCGATCCGGGAGGAGCTGGTCACCTCCCTGTACGGCTCCATCGGCCCCGAGGCGAACCTGCTCGAGCCCACCCCGGCGTCCTGCCGGCAGGTGGTGCTGCCCTTCCCGGTCTTCTCCAACGACGACCTCACCAAGATCCGGCACATCAACCGCGACGGCGACATGCCGGGCTTCATCACCCACGTCGCCCGCGGCCTCTACGACGTGGAGGGCGGCGGGGCGGCGATGGCCGCCCGGATCGAGGAGATCTGCCGGGAGGTCTCCCAGGCCATCGCCGGCGGCGCCCGGATCATCGTGCTCTCCGACCGGCACTCCACCGCGGAGCTGGCGCCCATCCCGACCCTGCTGCTCACCGGCGCCGTGCACCACCACCTGGTGCGTGAGAAGAGCCGGACCCGCGTGGGTCTGCTCGTGGAGGCCGGGGACGTCCGCGAGGTGCACCACGTCGCCCTGCTGATCGGGTACGGCGCCGCCGCGGTCAACCCCTACCTGGCGATGGAGACCGTCGAGGATCTCGCCCGGGACGGCTACTACGTCACGGTCCGGCCCGAGCAGGCGGTGAGGAACCTCGTCAAGGCGCTCGGCAAGGGTGTGCTGAAGGTGATGTCCAAGATGGGCGTCTCGACCGTCGCCTCCTACACCGGCGCCCAGATCTTCGAGGCGATCGGCCTCTCCCAGGCGGTCGTCGACCGGTACTTCACCGGCACCACGTCCAAGCTGGGCGGCATCGAGCTCGACACCATCGCCGCCGAGGTCGCCCGGCGCCATGCCACGGCGTACCCGCGTGGCGGCATCCTGCCGGCCCACCGCGAGCTGACCGTCGGCGGGGAGTACCAGTGGCGCCGCGAGGGGGAGCCGCACCTGTTCGACCCCGAGACCGTGTTCCGGCTGCAGCACTCCACGCGCACCGGCCGCTACGACGTCTTCAAGCAGTACACCGCGCGCGTCGACGAGCAGTCCGAGCGGCTGATGACCCTCCGCGGGCTGTTCCGGTTCCGCGACGCGGCGGACCTCGGCCGCACCCCGGTGGACCTCGACGAGGTGGAGCCGGTCTCGGCCATCGTCAAGCGCTTCTCGACCGGGGCGATGTCCTACGGCTCGATCAGCCAGGAGGCGCACGAGACCCTCGCCGTGGCCATGAACCGGCTGGGCGCGAAGTCCAACACCGGGGAGGGCGGGGAGGACCCCGAGCGGCTGCACGACCCCGAGCGACGCTCGGCGATCAAGCAGGTGGCCTCCGGCCGGTTCGGTGTCACCGCGGAGTACCTCACCAACGCCGACGACATCCAGATCAAGATGGCCCAGGGCGCCAAGCCCGGGGAGGGGGGTCAGCTCCCCGGCCACAAGGTCTACCCGTGGGTGGCCCGGACCCGGCACTCGACGCCGGGGGTGGGCCTGATCAGTCCGCCGCCGCACCACGACATCTACTCGATCGAGGACCTCGCCCAGCTCATCCACGACCTCAAGAACGCCAACCCCGAGGCCCGGGTCCACGTGAAGCTGGTCGCCGAGGTCGGCGTGGGCACGGTCGCCGCCGGCGTGTCCAAGGCGCACGCGGACGTCGTGCTGATCTCCGGGCACGACGGCGGGACCGGGGCCTCGCCGCTCACCTCGCTCAAGCACGCGGGTGGGCCGTGGGAGCTCGGTCTGGCCGAGACCCAGCAGACGCTGCTGCTCAACGGGCTGCGCGACCGGATCGTCGTCCAGACCGACGGTCAGCTCAAGACCGGTCGCGACGTGGTGGTGGCGGCGCTGCTCGGCGCCGAGGAGTTCGGCTTCGCCACCGCCCCCCTGGTGGTGTCGGGCTGCGTGATGATGCGGGTCTGCCACCTCGACACCTGTCCCGTCGGCGTGGCCACCCAGAACCCCGTCCTGCGGGAGCGGTTCGCCGGCCGCCCGGAGTTCGTGGTCACCTTCTTCGAGTACATCGCCCAGGAGGTGCGCGAGCTGCTCGCCCGGCTCGGCTTCCGCACGCTGGAAGAGGCGATCGGCCGGGTGGACGCCCTGGACGTGGCGAAGGCGGTGGACCACTGGAAGGCCGCGGGCCTCGACCTCGGTCCGATCCTCCACCAGCCCGAGGTCCAGAAACAGTTCGCGGGTCAGACCCGCTACTGCAGCACCGGGCAGGACCACGGGCTGGCCAAGGCGCTGGACAACACCCTGATCCGGCTCGCCGAACCAGCCCTGGAACGGGGTGAGCCGGTCCGGATCGAGCTGCCCGTGCGCAACGTCAACCGCACCGTCGGGACCATGCTCGGGCACGAGGTCACCAAGCGCTACCGCGGGGAGGGGCTGCCCCACGGCACGATCGACGTCACCTTCACCGGGTCCGCCGGCCAGTCCTTCGGGGCGTTCGTCCCGCACGGCGTGACCATGCGCCTGGAGGGCGACGCGAACGACTACCTGGGCAAGGGACTCTCCGGGGGACGGATCGTCGTCCGCCCCGCCCGCACCGCCACCTTCGACGCCAGCCAGCAGATCATCGCGGGCAACGTCATCGCCTACGGCGCCACCGGCGGGGAGATCTTCCTGCGCGGCCAGGTGGGGGAGCGGTTCTGCGTGCGCAACTCCGGCGCCACGGCCGTCGTCGAGGGGGTCGGCGACCACGGCTGCGAGTACATGACCGGGGGCCGGGTGGTGATCCTGGGCGGCACCGGCCGCAACTTCGCCGCCGGCATGTCCGGGGGGTACGCCTTCGTCCTGGACCTGGTCGAGGGGCGGGTCAACCCCGAGCTGGTCGACCTCACCCCGGTGGGCGGAGAGCACGCCGAGGAGCTGCGGGTCCTGGTCGAGCAGCATCGAGCCGAGACCGCCTCGCCGGTCGCCGAGGCCCTGCTCGCCGACTGGTCCGCGAGCCTGCCGCGCTTCACGCTCGTCATGCCCAGGGACTTCCGGCGGGTGAGGGAGGCCCGCGCCGCCGCCCTCGCCGAGGGGCTCGACGAGGACCAGGCCAACGCCCGGATCATGGAGGTGCTTCATGGCTGACCCCAGGGGCTTCCTCGCCCACGACCGGGAGGTGGCTCCGCGCCGCCCCGTGGACGAGCGGCTGCACGACTGGCACGAGGTCTACCCGGATGGTGCCGGCCGGGCGCTGCTGCCGATCATCGGCACGCAGGCCGGGCGCTGCATGGACTGCGGCATCCCCTTCTGCCACCAGGGGTGCCCGCTGGGGAACCTCATCCCGGAGTGGAACGACCTGGTCTGGCGCGGGGACTGGTCCGACGCCATCGAGCGGCTGCACGCCACCAACAACTTCCCCGAGTTCACCGGGCGCCTGTGCCCCGCACCCTGCGAGACCGCCTGCGTGCTGGGCATCAACCAGGACCCGGTGACGATCAAGAACGTCGAGGTCGCGATCATCGACCGGGCCTGGGACTCGGGGCTGGTCCGGCCCCAGCCGCCGGAGTGGCTCTCGGGCAGCACCGTCGCCGTCGTCGGCTCGGGCCCTGCGGGGCTCGCCGCGGCCCAGCAGCTGACCCGGGTGGGGCACACCGTGGTGGTCTACGAGCGGGCCGACCGGATCGGCGGGCTGCTGCGCTTCGGCATCCCCGAGTTCAAGATGGAGAAGGCGCACCTGGACCGGCGTCTGGTGCAGATGGAGCGCGAGGGAACCGTCTTCCGGCCGGGCGTGGCGGTCGGGGAGTCACTGACGGGTGAGCAGCTGCGCGAGCGCTTCGACGCGGTGGTGCTCGCCATCGGGTCCACGGTGCCCCGCGACCTCCCGGTCCCGGGGCGGGAGCTGGCCGGCGTCCACCAGGCCATGGAGTACCTCCCCCAGGGCAACCGCGCCGCGCTGGGCGAGCAGGTGCCGGGCCAGATCACCGCGGCCGGCAGGCACGTGGTGATCATCGGTGGAGGTGACACCGGTGCCGACTGCCTGGGCACGGCCCTGCGCCAGGGAGCGGCCACGGTCACCCAGCTCGAGATCCTCCCGCGCCCCGGGGACGAGCGTCCGTCCGGGCAGCCCTGGCCTACCTACCCGATGGTGTTCCGGGTGTCCTCGGCGCACGAGGAGGGCGGTGACCGGGTCTACGCCGTGTCCACCCAGGAGCTCCTCGGCGACGAGGAGGGCCGGGTGCGTGCACTGCGGCTCGTCGACGTCGACGCCTCCTTCCAGCCGGTCCCGGGCACCGAACGGGAGATCCCGGCCGAGCTCGTGCTGCTGGCGATGGGGTTCACCGGGCCGGAGCGTCCCGGCCTGCTCGAGCAGCTGGAGGTGGCCCTGGACGAGCGGGGGAACGTGGCCCGCGACCAGGGCTACGCCACCTCCGTCGACGGCGTGTTCGTCGCCGGGGACGCGGGCCGCGGCCAGTCGCTGATCGTCTGGGCGATCGCCGAGGGCCGGGCCGCGGCCGCCGCGGTGGACGAGTACCTGAGCGGCTCGACGACCCTGCCGGCCCCGATCCCACCGTCCGCCCGACCGCTCACCGTCTGACGCCGACCCGCCACGAGCCGCGGGCGACCGAGTCGCCCGGCGGTTGTTGGAACGTTCAAATCTCGCTAGTGTCGGCGGGTGCGAAGAGCCAAGATCGTCTGCACGCTGGGTCCCGCGGTGGCCTCGCGGGAGCGGATCCGGGACCTGGTCGCCGCCGGGATGGACGTGGCACGGCTCAACATGAGCCACGGGTCGTACGCCGACCACGAGAGCGTCTACCGGCTGGTGCGGGAGGAGGCCGACGCGGCCGGGCGCGGAGTCGGGGTCTTCGCCGACCTCCAGGGCCCCAAGATCCGGCTGGCGACGTTCGCCGACGGCCCGGTCGTGCTCTCGGCAGGCCAGACCTGGACGCTCACCACCCGCGAGGTCCCCGGGGACGCCGTGGCCTGCGGGACGACGTACGCGGGCCTGCCCGGCGACGTCGGCCCCGGTGACCCGGTGCTGATCGACGACGGCCGCATCCGGCTCGAGGTCACGGCGGTGGATGGGTCGGAGGTGCGGACCCGGGTCGTGGTCGGCGGCCGGGTCAGCGACCACAAGGGCATCAACCTGCCAGGGGTCGCGGTCTCGGTGCCGGCGCTCTCTGCCAAGGACGAGGAGGACCTGCGCTGGGCGCTGGCGCTGGCGGTCGACTTCGTCGCGCTCAGCTTCGTGCGCAGTTCCCGGGACGTGCTCGACGTGCACCGGATCATGGACGAGGTGGGGGTCCGGGTCCCGGTCATCGCCAAGATCGAGAAGCCCCAGGCCCTGGAGGACGTCGACGCCATCCTGGAGGCCTTCGACGGCATCATGGTGGCCCGCGGCGACCTCGGCGTCGAGTGCCCGCTCGAGGACGTCCCGATCCACCAGAAGACGCTGATCGACAAGGCGCGTCGCAACGCCAAGCCGGTGATCGTGGCCACCCAGATGCTGGAGTCGATGATCACCGCCCCTGCCCCCACCCGGGCCGAGGCCTCCGACGTGGCCAACGCCGTGCTGGACGGGGCCGACGCGGTGATGCTCTCCGGCGAGACCAGCGTGGGGGAGTACCCCGTCGCCACGGTGGAGACGATGGCCCGCATCATCGTCTCCACCGAGGACCACGGGCTGGGCCACATGGCGGCCCTCACCTGGATCCCTGTGACCCGCGGCGGCATCGTCGCCAAGGCGGCGGCGGAGGTGGCCGAGGCCGTCGGGGCGAAGTTCCTGGTCGCGTTCACCTCCACCGGCGACTCCGCCCGGCGGATGGCGCGCTACCGGGGACCGATCCCGATCCTGGCCTTCACCACCCGGTCCTCCACCCGCTCCCAGCTCTCGATGACCTGGGGGGTGGAGACCTTCAAGATGGGCGACGTGGAGCACACCGACGAGATGGTGCGCCAGGTCGACGAGGCGCTGCTCGAGATCGGCCGGGTCGACGAGGGGGACCTGGTCGTGATCATCGCCGGCAGCCCGCCGGGGATCCCCGGCTCGACCAACGCGCTGCGCATCCACCGGATGGGCGATGCGATCAACGAGGTCGCTCCCGCCTACCGCCGGGCCACGTGACCGGCCCCCGCACCGTGCCCCGGGTGGGATTCGAACCCACACTGGGTGGTGTTTGAGACCACTGCCTCTGCCGTTGGGCTACCGGGGCGGGCAGCCCACACCGTACCCGACGGATAGCCTGTCACCGTGACCGAGTCGCTCCCGCCCACTCGCCGTCGCGTCGTCATCGCCGAGGACGAGGCGCTGATCCGGATGGACCTCGCCGAGATGCTGGTCGAGGAGGGGTACGACGTCGTGGGCCAGGCAGCGGACGGGGCCGAGGCGATCCGGCTGGCCGAGGAGCTGGCTCCGGACCTGGTCGTCCTGGACGTCAAGATGCCGGTCCTGGACGGGATCGCCGCGGCCGAGCGGATCGCCGAGCAACGCATCGCCCCGGTGGTCATCCTGACCGCGTTCTCCCAGAGGGACCTGGTCGAGCGGGCGCGGGCGGCCGGGGCGATGGCCTACGTGGTCAAGCCGTTCTCCAGCAGCGACCTGGTACCGGCCATCGAGATGGCGGTGGGCCGGTTCGCCGAGCTGCGGGCGCTCGAGACGGAGGTGGCCGACCTCAGCGAGCGCCTGGAGACCCGCAAGGCGGTGGAGCGGGCCAAGGCGGTGCTGCAGGAGGAGCTCGGCCTCAGCGAGACGGAGGCCTTCCGCTGGATCCAGAAGACCGCGATGGACCTGCGGCTGTCGATGCGGCAGGTCGCCGACGGCGTGCTCACGCACGGGCTGCGCTGACCCCGGCGGGCGAAACGGCAGATTACAAATCGCTAACGAGCCACTTCCTGCTGGGGTGAGCTTGGGTTGAGGCGCTAACTTGTCCTATCCGATGGCGCAGCGCCACCGGGAGATACAGCCATGAGGAAGAAACCGGAGGCTACATGAAGCGCCCCAAGACCTATGCAAGCATCAGTGCGATCGCACTGGTGTCTGCACTCGCTCTGAGCAGCTGCGGGTCGGACTCGAACGACTCGTCGACCGCCAGCGAGTCCGACAACACCAGCTCCGCGGCCCCCGAGGCCAAGGGTGACGGCGAGCTGGTGGTCGGCACGCTGCTGCCGCAGACCGGTGACCTCGCCTTCCTCGGTCCCCCGGAGTTCGCGGGTGTCGACCTGGCCATCCAGGAGATCAACGACAACGGCGGAGTCCTCGGCAAGCCTGTCAAGCAGCAGAAGAGCGACTCCGGTGACGGCACGCCCGACATCGCGGGCAGCTCGGTGGACAAGCTGCTGAACGCCGGCGCGGACGCGATCATCGGTGCCGCCGCCTCCTCGGTCTCGCTGAGCGTGATCGACAAGATCACCGGGGCCGGTGTGGTGCAGTTCTCTCCGGCGAACACCTCCCCCGAGCTGGACACCCACCCGGACAACGACCTGTACTTCCGCACCTCGCCCTCTGACGTGCTGCAGGGCGAGGTCCTCGGCAACCTGCTCATCGAGGACGGGAAGAAGAACGTCGCGATCCTGGCCCGCCAGGACTCCTACGGCGAGGGTCTGGCCAACCGGGTCGAGCAGGTGGTGACCGACAAGGGTGGCGCCGTCGCGACCAAGCAGCTCTACGCCGCCGACGCGCAGAACTTCACCGCCGAGGTGAACAAGGTGGCGGCGGCCAAGCCGGACGCCGTGGTGATCATCGGCTTCGACGAGACCAAGAAGATGATCCCCGCGCTGATCGCGAAGGGCGTGGGTCCCCAGGACCTGCAGACCTACTTCGTCGACGGGAACACCGCGGACTACTCGCAGGACTTCAAGCCGGGCACCCTGGCCGGCGTGAAGGCGACCTTCCCGACCCCGCCGGAGCTGGACCCGACGTTCAAGGAGCGCCTGCTGCAGGTCGACCCCAAGCTGGAGGACTTCACCTACGCCCCGCAGGCCTACGACGCGATGACGATGATCGCGCTGGCGGCCGAGGCGGCGAGTGACGACGCCGGCACGTCGATCGGCTCCAAGCTGATCGAGATCTCCGAGGGTGGCACGCAGTGCTCGGACTACAAGACCTGTCTCGACCTGGTCAAGTCCGGTGAGGACATCGACTACGAGGGTCAGTCCGGTCCGTGCGACCTCAACTCCGTCGGTTCGGTCATGAAGGCGACCATCGGCATCCAGGAGTACGGCAACGACAACACCTACAAGCAGGTCGACTCGGTCTCCGGCGTCCTGCCCTGATCGTGTGACCTGACCAGCGACACGCGGTGCCCCCGGCCGAGCGGCCGGGGGCACTGTCGTCCGTGGCGCAGGCGACGGCGCAGGCGAGGGTCCGGGCTCAGGTCTGCTTGGCCAGGGTGCCGAGGTAGAGCTCGATCACCTTCGGGTCCTTGGCCAGCTGGTCGCCGGTGCCGGTGTAGGCGTTGCGTCCCTGGTCCAGCACGTAGGCGCGGTCGCAGATCTGCAGGCACCGCGCGGCGTTCTGCTCCACCATGATGACCGAGACGCCGGCCCGGTTGATCCGTCGGGTCTGCACGAAGACCTCGTCCTGCATCACCGGCGACAGCCCCGCGGAGGGCTCGTCGAGCAGGAGCACCGAGGGGTTCATCATCAGCGCGCGGCCCATGGCGACCATCTGCCGCTCGCCACCGGACAGGGACCCCGCGCGCTGGTTGCGCCGGTCGCCCAGCGCGGGGAAGAGGTCGCACACGGTCTTGAAGCGCTCGCTGAAGATGGACGGGCGCTGGTAGCAGCCCATCTCGAGGTTCTCCTGGATGGTCAGCGACGGGAAGACGTTGTTGGTCTGGGGCACGAACCCGATGCCCGCCGAGACCAGCGTGTCGGCGCGCTGGTTGGTGATGTCCTCACCCTTGAGCAGCACGGTCCCCGAGTGGATCCGCACCAGTCCGAAGAGCGCCTTGAGCAGCGTGGACTTGCCGGCTCCGTTGGGGCCGATGATGCCGACCAGCTCGCCCTCGCTGCAGTAGAGGTCCGCCCCGTTGAGGATGTTCACCCCTGGCAGGTAGCCCGCGAGGAGGTCGTCGGCACGCAGCACCGCGCCCTCGGCGTGGGCCAGGTGGGTGCTCCGCTCGGGGGTCAGCGTGTCCTCACTCATCGGCCTTCTCCTCGTGGGGGACCTCGGCCGCCTCGGCGTGCAGCTCCTCGGCCGCCTCGTGGTGGATGGCCTGCATGGTCTCGTCGGTGAGCACGGTGTCGTGGTGGGCGCCCAGGTAGGCGTCGATGACCCGCTGGTCCTGCATCACGGCGAGCGGCGGGCCCTCCGCGATCACCTTGCCCTGCGCCATCACCACGACCCAGTCGGAGATGTCACGCACCATGTCCATGTCGTGCTCGACGAACAGCACGGTGCGTCCCTCGTCACGCAGCGACTTCACGTGCCCCAGCAGCGACTGCTTGAGTGCCGGGTTGACGCCGGCCATCGGCTCGTCGAGCATCACCAGCTCGGGGTCGGCCATCAGCGCCCGTGCCATCTCGAGGAGCTTGCGCTGGCCCCCGGACAGGGAGCCTGCGAAGTCCTCACGCTTCTTGTCGAGCAGGAACCGGGCCAGGAGCCGGTCGGCACGCTCGGTGATCTCGGCCTCCTGGCCGCGCCACAGGGCCTTGACCATCGACGGCAGCAGCCGCTCGCCCTTCTGCCCGGGCGCGCCGACCCGCATGTTCTCGATCACCGTCAGCTTGGCCAGGACCTTGGTCAGCTGGAACGTGCGGACCATCCCCATCCGAGCGACCTTGTAGGCGGGGACCTTGTTCAGTGGCGTGCCCTTGAACGACCACGTGCCGGTGTCGGGTCGGTCGAACCCGGTGAGCAGGTTGAAGAACGTCGTCTTGCCCGCGCCGTTGGGTCCGATCAGGGCGGTGATCACGCCGGCCTGGACCTCGAGGTGCTCGACGTCCACTGCGGTGAGGCCACCGAACGCGCGGGTCACCTTGTCGGCCACCAGGATCGGGTCGGGCTTGGGCACCCCGGGCTCGTGGGGGACGCCGTCGAGCCTGGCGATGGCCGCGCGGGCCCGCTCCCGCCCCGCCTCGGTGCTCGACTCGACGTCGCTGGGGAGTGCGGTGGTCTCAGCGGGCATCGATCGCCAGCTCCCTTCGGTCGCCCAGGATCCCCTGTGGGCGGAAGATCATGAGCAGCATCAGCGCCAGCCCCATCACGATGAAACGCACCAGGCTGGCCTGGTTGGCGTCCATGAGCCACGAGGGGATCAGCGGGCCGTTGGCCGGGTCGGTCGCCTGGGCGAAGAAGCCGTCCAGGAAGTTGATGAGGAACCAGAACAGGATCGAGCCGAGGACCGGACCCATGACCCGGGCCGCGCCGCCCAGCAGCAGACACGTGTAGGCGAAGAACGTCGTGTCGGTGGCGAACAGGCTCGGGTTGAACGCCTGCTTCTGCAGGGCCATGAGGATCCCCGCGGCGGCGCCGAAGAGGCCGCCGATGATCAGCGACTGCATCTTGTAGCCGTAGACGTTCTTGCCCAGGGAGCGCACGGCGTCCTCGTCCTCCCGGATGCTGCGCAGCACCCGGCCCCAGGGGCTGCGCACGAGCAGGAAGGTGAGCAGGCAGGCGAGGGCCACCACCGTCCAACCCACGACGACGACCCAGAAGTCGTACGGCCGCCACTCGACCACGCCGGGGATGCCTTGCGAGGAGCTGAAGGGGTTGAGTCGGCGGAAGGCGGCGTTGAAGGTCTGCAGGCCGTCCTGGCCGCCGAACCACTTCTGCAGCGTCACCGACCCGACCGTCTGCCGGATGATCTCGGCCGCGGCGATGGTCACGATCGCGAGGTAGTCCGCGCGGAGCCGCAGGGTGGGTACGCCGAGGAACAGGGCGAGCACCACCGCGAAGAGCAGAGCGGTGGCCAGGCCCAGCCAGAGCGACAGGCCCCAGGTCGCCACGAACGAGGCCATCGTGTAGGCCCCCACCGCCATGAACCCCGCCTGGCCGAAGTTCAGCAGGCCGGTGTAGCCGAAGTGCATGTTGAGGCCGATCGCGGCGAGGGCGAACACGATGGCGTCGGGACCCAGAGCCTGCTGGAGCGAGTCGGAGATGATCGATTGCCAGTCCATGTCGGTCTCCTAGCCGATCCGCTGTGCCTTGCCGAGGATGCCCTGGGGCCGGACGAGCAGTACCGCGATGAGGACGACCAGCGCCCCGACGAACTTCAGCTCCACCGGAAGCCACAGGGTCGACACCTCGATGAACATGCCGATGATCAGCGAACCCACCAGGGCGCCCCAGATGGTGCCCAGGCCGCCCAGGGTGACCGCGGCGAACACCAGCAGCAGGATCTTGAAGCCGAGCTGGAAGTCGAAACCCTGGGTGAGTCCCAGCAGCACGCCCGACAGGCCGGCCAGGCCGGCCCCCAGGATCCACACCACCGAGATCACCCGGTCCACGTTGATGCCGGTGGACGCCGCGAGGGGCGGGTTGTCGGCCACCGCGCGGGTGGCCTTGCCGAGCCGGGTGTAGCGCAGCGCCAGGATCGTGATCACCAGCACCACCAGGGCAGCGGCCGCCACGACCACCTCCTTGGGGGTGAGCTCGATCGGCCCGAGGGTGAAGGGGGTCGGGGTGGCGTACTGCGAGTACTGCTTGGCGTCGGCACCCATGACGTACTGGAACACGTTGCGCAGGAAGATCGACAGGCCGATCGAGACCACCATCATCGCGATCAGGCCGGTGCCCCGGTGGCGCAGCGGACGCCACAGGGCTCGGTCCTGCGCCCAGCCGAACAGTCCACCGAACACCAGGGCCGCGAGGACGCCGGTGACCACCGTGACGTTCGCGCCGAACAGTGTGATCTCCCCGCTGAGCTGGTCGACCAGGTAGGCCACCAGGGCGCCGAAGGTGATCAGCTCGCCGTGGGCGAAGTTGGTCAGCCCGGTGGTGCCGTAGATCAGGGACAGCCCGAGGGCGGCCATCGCCAGCAGAAGGGAGAAGACCAGGCCGCCCGCGAGCAGGTCGATCGCCTGGTCCCACTTGCTGGCGACCTTCGGCGCGTCGTCGATGGGGAAGGTGAAGTACTGGTCGCTCTCGGTGTTGATCTCCGCGACCAGCTTCTTCTGCTCCGGGTTCTGCAGCGCCGTCCCCTCCGGGAGGGTGTCGGTGTCGATGGTCACCACGACCGTGGTGCCGAGCACGTCCAGGACCGTCCCGGGGAGGGCAAGGTCGAACAGCCCGGTCTCGTCGGTGGTGCCCTCCACGAGCGGGTTTCCCTCGGTGTCGGACACGGTGATGGTGACGCCCGGGACGGGTTTGTCGCCGTTGCCGCGAAGGTCGCGCAGGCAGCCCTGCACGTGGATGGTGTCGTCGTCACGCTTCGGCGGCTTCGCACAGGGTGCGTCCGCCGCGTGCGCCGGTGAGCCCACCGCGGTCAGCAGTGCCATCAGCAGCGCGACGAGCAGGCTGGCTCTGAGGAAACGCAGGTGCATGGTGCTCCCGGCTGGCTCGTGGCCGACAACGTGTCGGTTGCGGGACTATAGCGCGCCGGTGGCTAGCCGCGGAGCGACGCGACGAGCGTGGTGAGCAGCGGGGCGACCAGGAGGGCGGGGAGCAGATCCGCGACCGGGATCTCCCGGATCCGCAGCAGCCGCAACGCCACCCCGACCAGCAGCAGACCGCCGGTGGCGGTGATCGCGGCGAGCTCGGCGTCGGGCAGCACGTCACCCAGGGCGAGGCCGACCAGCGTCAGGGACCCCTGGACGACGAGCACGGTCAGCGCGCTGGCGGCCACCCCCCAGCCGAACGAGGCGGCGAAGGCGATCGCGGCGAACCCGTCCAGGGCCGCCTTCAGCAGCAGCTGGTCCGGTCCCGCGCCCAGCCCGTCGTACAGCGAGCCCAGGATGGTGAGGGGCCCGGCGCAGAAGACCAGCGAGGAGGTGACGAAGCCCTCGATGAAGCGGTGCCGCTCCGCCGAGCCCGTCTCCCCGGCGAGGCGACGCTGCAGGTGGCCGCCCAGTGCCTCCACCCGCTCCTCGAGCCGCGCGAGCGAGCCGAGGATGCCGCCGACCAGGAGCGCGCCGAGCACCACCAGCAGCGTGGCGCTGTCCCCGACCGCCGCGGCGAGCTCCGGGTCCAGCACGGCCGCGGCGGAGATCGCCGCGATCAGCAGCGTGACCAGGCCGAGCGCGTCGGTCACCAGGTCGCGGGTGCGGGCGGGGAGCCGGTTGCCCAGCAGTACCCCGAGGGTCGCGCCGACCAGTACGGTGGCCACGTTGACGGCCGTGCCGACTCCGGGGATCACGGGACTCCTAGGACAGTGGGGGGAGCATGAGCGTAGTCTCGGGCGCGACAGTCGCGGGCGGGGGGAGCGGCCAGGACCCGAAGCAGCGTGCGGAGGCGATGAGGATGAGCAGGTCGTCGGTGACCCTGCGCCAGGCGGTCCCCTCCGACGCCCCGCGGCTGGCGCTGCTGTGGGGGGACGTGCTCCGGCGGGCCGACCCCGAGACCCAGGTCGGTGATGTGCGGGAGATCCTCGAGCGGGCGGCCCTGACCCCCGACCAGCGGGTGGTGGTGGCCGAGCAGGACGAGGTGCTGGTCGGCGGGGTGTTCCTGCGCGTGGACACGCTGACGCCGCTCAACCTGGAGCCCGTCGTGCAGGCGGTCTCTCCGCACGTCTTCGCGGACTTCCGCGGTCGTGGCGTGGGCGCTGCGCTCATCGAGGCTGCCGCCGCGTTCGCCGACGAGTGCGGGATCGCCCACGTCGCGTCCGCCTCGATCACCACGTCGCGGGACGCGAACCGGTTCATGGCGCGGCTCGGCCTCCGGCCGCAGGCGGTGCTGCGGGTCGGCAGCGTGGCCGGGCTGCGCAGCCGGGTCGCCGCCCAGCGTCCCGCCCTGAGCCGTCCCCGCGCCAGGCACATCGGCCCGGTGCTGGCCGCGCGGCGCTCGCAGCGGCGGCGGGGGGCGACTGCCGAGAAAGCGACGGGCGTCGAGACCGGCTGAGTCCG
>NZ_DAOMFK010000014.1:0-33899 GCF_035429765.1 Nocardioides sp.
GACACCCACGCCCCCACGCCAGCGCCCAGCAGAACCCAAAACCCAACAGCCACCACGTGGCTGGGATCTTCCGCGCTCTGCCTGCCGGCGCGACACCCGTTGCCACGGCCCGGGTCCGTCCGGTCCGTCCATCCCTGCTTCCCATCCCTGCTTCGCCGCCCCTCCGGGGGTGTGGCACGTCACGAGCGGGAAGGAGCGAGGGTGGTGGTCTCTGCGACGATGGCCGCATGGAGCAGCGCACCAGCATTGATGTGGCCGCCTCGCCGGAGCGGGTGTGGGAGGTGCTGGTCGACGTCGAGCGATGGCCGGAGTGGACGGACTCGGTGAACAGCGTCCGGCCGCTCGACGCCGGCCCCCTCGTCGTCGGCTCGCGAGTCGAGATCTCCCAGCCGCGCCTCCCGACCGGTCGGTACACGGTCACCGCGCTCGACCCCGGTCGGGCCTTCACCTGGGAGCAACGGCAGCCGGGCAGCACGGTGTCTGCGCACCACGAGTGCGCACCGCTGCCCGACGGTGGCACCCGGGTCGAGCTGAGGGTCGTGATGAGCGGGGCGGTCGGCGCAGTCGTGGGCCGGCTGTACCGGAGGCTCACCGATCGCTACCTCGCCATGGAGGCGGCCGGCCTCAAGACCCGGGCGGAGCGCACCGCCGGCTGAGGCGCCGCGTCCCCCCGCCCCGGGGCCGCCGAGAACGCCAGAGCAGGGCTTCGGTCCCTCGGCCGTCGACGACCGTTGTCGTGGCGTCGGTGTGGTGCCATCGTGGCGTATGGCAGCTCACGACTTCCCGACCGGCGTCACGCCCTCCGAGCTGCTGCGGTGGGTGTTCGAACGCCTCAACGCTCACGACGTGGTCAGCCTGCGTCCCTTCTGGACCGAGGACACGGTCGAGTACTTCCCCGATGCCACGTGTCGCGGAGCCGATGAGGTGGCTGCGTACTTCTCGGACAAGTTCGCCGCCATCGAGGGCTTCCATCTCGACGTCGTGGCGATCGCCGAGTCCGGCGACGACGCCCTCGTGCACTGGCGGATGACAGGGCGCCACACGGGCACGCTGCTGGGAGTCGCCGCGACGGGGACGGCCATCGAGATCGACGGCATCGACCACTTCGTGCTGCGTGACGGCCGGGTGCTGACCAACACCGTCGTCTTCGACCAGATGGCCTTCGCCCGTCAGGTGGGCCTCCTGCCACCGGACGGCTCTGCGGTCGACAAGGCGCTGAAAGCGGCGTTCAACACCAAGACCAGGGCGGCCGGCGCGCTCCGCCGGTCGCGCTAGGGCCGTCGGGCGAGCGATCCGCGGAGTGCCTTCGTGTCGGCTCCGGGCGTGCAGTTTCACACGGGGGGAAGGGGGTTGTACTGGATCTCCCGCCGCACCTCCACCGCGCGCTCAACATCGGTGAGCCGGGCCACCAGGTGGAGCGCCATGTCGATGCCGGCGCTGACCCCGGCGCTGGTGATCAGGTCGCCGTCGTCGACGAAGCGTGAGCTGACGTCGGTGGTGATGGTGGGGTCCAGCTCGGAGAGCAGGTTGAGCGAGGCCCAGTGGGTGGTCGCCCGACGGCCGACCAGGAGCCCGGCGGCCGCGTAGACCAGGCTGCCGGTGCAGACCGACGTCATCAGGGGGACCGTGGCGCGCTGGCCCCGCACCCAGTCGAGGTGGTCGCGGTCTCGCAGCATCGGCCGGGTTCCGGGACCCCCGGGGTGGACCAGGACGTCCATGGGGGGCGCGTCGGCAATCGAGTGGTGCGCGCCGAGCACCAGCGTCTTGGCACTGCAGACGGGGCGGCCCTCGGGGGAGAGGCAGAAGACGTTCCAGCCGTCGCCGGGGTGCTGCTGGGTCCAGGAGGAGAGCACCTCCCAGGGGCCGACGGCGTCGAGCTCCTCGACCCCGTCGAACAGGAGGATCCCGATCTGGCGCTGCCGTCCGTCGCCTGGTGTCGCGCTGTCGGGTACGTGATCGTAGGTGTCGTTCATGGGCCAAGTCTCACGTCGGGGGGCTCGGGTCGCCCCGGTCAAACAGCCGGGTTCGTGACGGTCCGCCGGGGCGGGGGAGCGTGTACGTTCATCGCATGCTGGTCGGTCGCGAGCCGGAGCGAGGGCTCCTGGTGGCGCTGCTCGAGCGGGCGCGAGGAGGCAGTGCGGGGACCCTGGTCCTGCGCGGTGAGCCCGGCGTGGGCAAGTCGACGCTCCTCGACGAGCTGGTGGCCGGGGCCGGCGAGGCGACCGTGCTGCGGACCCAGGGTCTGGAGGTCGAGGCGCCGCTGGCGTTCGCGGCGCTGCACCGTCTGCTGCGCCCGGTGGCGCGGCTGCGGGCGGGACTGCCCGCACCCCAGGCTCGGGCGCTGGGGGTGGCCTTCGGCGAGGAGGAGGGGCCCTCGGTCGAGCCGTTCCTGGTCGGGGTGGCGACGTTGTCCCTGCTGACCACCGCGGCCGAGGAAGCCCCCGTGCTGTGCCTGGTCGACGATGCGCACTGGCTGGACCCAGCCACCGCGGGCGCCCTCCTCTTCTGCGCCCGTCGACTCGGTGCGGACCGGGTCGCGATGGTCTTCGCCGCGAGGGACGGCGCGTGGGGGAGCTTCGACCCGCAGGGCCTTCCCGAGATGGCACTGACGGGACTCGACCCCGATGCCTCGCGGGCCCTTCTCGAGGTGCGGCTCGGCCATGCGGCCGGCCTGGGGGTGGTGGAACGCCTCGTCGCCGAGACGGGCGGCAACCCGCTCGCGCTCCTGGAGCTTCCCGGTGAGCTGACGCCTGGTCAGCTGAGCGGGGCCACCCCTCTGCCCGCGCAGCTCCACCTGCCCACCCAGGTGGAGCGGGTCTTCCTCGACCGCAGCAGGCGACTGGCGCCGACCGTGCAGAGCGTGCTGCTGCTCGCGACCGCGGACGACACGGGCGAGCTCGACCTGCTGCGGCGCGCTGGGGCAGGTCTGGGCCTGGACGACGCCGACCTCGAGGCGGCTCTGGACTCCGGCCTGCTCGTCGCCGGCGCCACGACGTTCTCCGTGCGGCACCCCCTGGTGCGGTCGGCGATCTACCAGGCCGCGACCGGTGAGCAGAGGCGAGCCGCGCACAGAGCCCTCGCCGGCGCCCTGGCCGGTCGCGGAGACCCCGACCGAGAGGCGTGGCACCGGGCCTCCGCGGCGGAGGGACCGGACCCGGAGGTGGCCGGCGCCCTGGAGCTTGTCGGTGCTCGGGCACAGCGTCGGGGTGCCTTCAGCGCCTCGCTCGCGGCGTACGAGCGCGCGGCGGTGCTCTGCGCCGATCCTGCGAAGCGCGCGGAGCTGACGTTCTCAGCGGCCCGGAGCGCGTGGGCGTGTGGTCGTGCGGGGGAGGCGCAGTCCCTGCTCGCGGCGGCTCGTGAAGGGGCCGACGACCCGCTGCTCCGCTGCGACATCGCCCGCCTGCGTGGACACATCGAGGTCAACCTGGGCTCGGCGGCCGGGGCTCACCGCATCTTCGTGGAGGCCGCCCAGGCGGTGCACGGGGACGACTCGGCCAGGGCGCTGGAGATCGCCGTCGCCGCGGCGGTGATGCGCACGTTCGGAGCCGACAGCGGCACGCCGCTCCCGCAGGCCGACGCTCTCGCGGTGGCCGAGGCGGACGACCCACCGCGGACGCTGTGCCTGCGACACCTCCTCGTCGCGATGACGCGGGTGGTCGAGGGGGACTGGTCCGCCGCGACAGCCGCCCTCGACCTGGCCGTGGAGGCCGGCGCGCAGGTGGACGACCGCGACGTGCTGTGGAACCTCGCGAACGGGGCCCTCCAGCTGGGCGCAGACGAGGCGCAGCAGCACTTCTACTCCCTTGCGCTGACACGGGCACGGGAGGCCGGTGCGGCCACGGCCGTCGTGTACTGCCTCCAGAGGCTCTGCTTCGGCTACTACCTGGCCGGCGACCTGGTCGCCGTGCGCGCCAGCGCCGACGAGGGCGTCGCCCTCGGCAGGAGCATCGGTCAACCGGCGATGGCGGCCCTGCCGACCGCCTGGCTGGCAGTGCTCGCAGCCCTGCAGGACCGGGAGGACTACGACGGTCACCTCGCCAGGCTCGAGGAGCTGGAGGCGGCGTATCCCCTGGGCATCCTGACCGACCCCGTCCACGACCTGACCCGCTGGGCCAAGGGGCTTCGGTCGGCCGGTTCGGGGGACAGCCACGGTGCGATGCACCACCTCACGCGGTTCCGGTTGCCGGTGCTGGCACGGATGGCTGCGTCCGAGAGCATCGAGGCGGCCGTGCGAGCCGGCGACACCGCGGCCGCCCGGGACCGGACCGACGACCTGGCCGGGTTCGCCGAGGCGACCGGACGGCCGTGGGCGCTGGCGACGGTGGCGTTCGGGCGGGCGCTGACGGCGAGCCAGAGCGAGGCTGACGGCCTGTTCCAGGAGTGCCTGGCGCACCACAGGGGCGCCGGCCGGCCGCTCGAGGCGGCGCGGGCTCAGCTGGCCTACGGGGAGTGGTTGCGCCGGAGCCAGCGTCGCGTCGACGCGCGGCAGCACCTGCGTGCGGCCGCCGGGGCGTTCGAGGACCTGAGGGCCGCAGCCCTCGCCGCGCGGGCGAACCAGGAGCTCCGCGCCTCGGGGGAGACCGCTCGCAAGCGTGACCCCTCCACGCTGGTGAAGCTCACCCCGACCGAGCTCCAGATCGCCCGGCTGGTGAGCGCCGGGCTGTCGAACAAGGAGGTCGCGGCCCAGTGCTGGGTCTCACCCAGGACGGTGGCCTTCCACCTGCGCAACGTCTTCGCCAAGGCGGGCGTCACGTCCCGTGGCGAGCTCGCCCAGCTCGACCTGGCCTAGCCGGGAGGATCCCGGCCATCTGACCGGGGTGAGCAACCGGCATCACGTCCACGCTCGGACGCAGTGCATGACCACACCACTGCGAGAGCGAGACAGACATGAGCGTCAACGTTCGCCCGGCCCGCACCACGACACCGGACGCCGGCCGGCGTGCGAGCTCCTGGCCCCTCGGCCGCGTGGTGCTGGGGTCGCTGGCCTTCGGGGCGGTCTCCGCCCTGGTGCTGACCATGGTGGTCTTCCCGGGCGCGACCGAGTCGGTGGTCACCGGCTCCCTGCTGCTCGGCTTCGGTCTCGGCTGGGCCACCCTGGCCATCGTCTCCGCCCGCAGGACCGGCCGGCCCCAGCGCTGGGCACGGGTCCCCGCGACCCTGATGACGGCCGCCGGCGCCGGACTGGTGGTCCTCTCACCCCAGGACGCCGTGCTCACGACCCTCAGCTGGGTGTGGCCACCGCTGATGCTCGCCCTCGTCGCCTGGACGTACGCCCAGGCTCGACGCGCCATGCCGGGCCGCGCCAGCTGGCTGCTGATGCCGGTGCTCGTCGTGCTTGCTCTCGTCGCTGTCGGTGCAGGCGTGCACGACGTCACCTCCGCTCGGGTCACCCCCGCCCCGGGGAGGACCTACTCCGTGGGTGACCACCGACTGCACCTCGACTGCCGAGGCGCCGGCGGGCCGACGGTGGTGCTGTTCAACGGCATGGGGGAGTTCTCCGGCTCCTGGGCCAGGATCACCGACCAGGTCAGTGCCACCACCAGGGTCTGTGCCTACGACCGCGCGGGCCAGGCCTGGAGCGACGACGTCGACCACCCCCAGGACGGCCTCACTGCCGCAGCGGACCTCCATGCTCTGCTGGCCGCGGCCGGCGAGCACGGTCCGTACGTCCTGGTCGGGCACTCCATCGGTGGCCCGTACGCCCTCACGTACGCCGCGCAGTACCCCGAGGACGTGGCCGGGATGGTGCTCTTGGACAGCTCCAGCCCTCGACAGTTCACCGAGATGCCCGCCTACCCCACGCAGCACGCGCTGATGAGGCGCGGCCTCGGCCTCCTGCCCACGCTGGCCCGGGTCGGGCTGGGTTCGGTGAGCACCCCGGCCTCGCACCTGCCTGGCGCCGAGGGAGAGCTCGTCGACGAGGTGAGCGGCACGGTCCGCGCGAAGCGCAACGGTCGCGACGAGCTGTCGATGCTTCCGGACGTCTTCTCGCAGGCGCAGGCCCTCACCACGCTCGGTCACCGCCCGCTGGCAGTGCTCACCGCCTCCGCCACGCTCAGCACCGAAGGCTGGGCCGCGGCGCAGGCCAGGCTGGCCGACCTGTCGAGCGAGAGCGCCCACCGCGTCGTCCACTCCTCCCACGCCGGCCTGCTCGAGGACCCGCAGGGCTCCGACGCCTCGGTGGCCGCCATCGCTGCGGTGGTCCGCGCAGCCGGCTCCCGCTCACACCTCACCACTCCCTGAACGCCCACTCACCCATTCCGACCGAGGAGAATCCGATGTCCCACGCACCCACCCACGACCGCCAGCAGCACGCGCAGCACCCCGACAACCAGCACGTCCCACGCACGTCCTGGGCGCTGCTCGCCGTCGCCCTTGCCGCCCAGATCCTGGTCGTCCTGGACATCTCGGTCGTCAACACCGCCCTCCCGACCATCGGCCGCTCCCTGCAGCTGGCCGGTGACGACCTCCAGTGGCTGGTGACCGCCTACGTCATGATGTCCGGCGGCGGTCTGCTCCTCGGCGGCCGCGTCAGCGACCTGCTGTCCCGGCGCGCGGTGTTCCTGGCGGGCCTGGGCCTGTTCACCGCCGCCTCGATCGCCAGCGGGTTCGCCGAGAGCGGCGCCCAGCTGGTCGGTGCGCGGGCGGTCCAGGGCCTCAGCGCGGCCCTGCTGACGCCGTCGGCACTCGCGCTCATCACCACCACCTACTCGGGTGCTCAGCGCAAGGCCGCACTCTCGCTGTGGGGCGCGGTCGGCAGCCTCGGCGTGGCTGCCGGAGTGCTCGTCGGCGGGGCCATCACCACCTGGACCAGCTGGCAGTTCATCTTCTGGGTCAACGGGCCGGTGGGGCTGGTCGCGTTCCTCGCGGGTCGGCGGATCATCGCCAAGGAGGACGTCGCCCGCCCGGACCGCGGGGCCTTCGACCTCCCCGGCGCTCTGAGCGTGCTCGCGGGTCTCGCCACCTTGATCTACACCCTCGGCGGCACCTCCACCCACGGCTGGGTGTCAATCTGGACCGCGACCGGTCTGGGCGTGTCCGCAGTGCTCCTGGTGGCCTTCCTCAAGCTCGAGCAGCGCGCCGCCAGGCCGCTCCTCCCGCCGCACGTGTGGAAGGTCGACGCCCTCGTCTCCGGCACGGCCGTCATGCTCGGAGTCACCGGCATCCTGGTCGGCAGCGTCTTCCTCACGTCGATCTTCATGCAGACCGTGCTGGGCTTCTCCGCTCTGCGCACCGGCGTGGCCTTCCTCCCGTTCGCACTGGCCCTCACTGCCGGCACCGTGGTCGCCCGACACCTGCTTGCCCTGGTGGCCCCGCGCCTCGTCGCCACCTCGGGTCTGGTGGTGGTGGTCGGCGCTGCTGCACTCCTGTCGACCGCGCCGGGCGACGCACAGTACGCCAGTGACCTCCTGCCGGGCCTGGTGGGACTCGGATTCGGCGTCGGCATGGTGTTCGTGCCGGTCTCGGTGACCTCGATGATGGGGATCCCGCCCTCACACGCCGGGGTGGCGTCGGGGTTCCTGATGACCGGGCACGAGATCGGTGCCGCCCTCGGTGTCGCCGTCCTCTCCGCCGTCGCCAGCACGGCCGGCTCCCTGGCCACCCCCGACGGCGCGGCCGACGCGTTCTCCCGCGGCTTCGTCGCCGCCGCGGTGATCGCGGGCCTGGTCGCCGTGTTCGCGATGGTTCGGATGCCGGCGACCCGCGCTGCCGTGGGCGCTGGGATGCACCTGCACTGACCGGCCCCGGCCATTCGACCGGCGCGACGGGGGCAGGTCGCGCAGCAGGGTGGAGCCCTCCACAACCCGACAGACCACTGAGGCGGTGAACGCGATGAACGCGAATCCCACGATCCTGGACACCACGCAGGTGCGCGAGGCGGGCCTCGTCGGGGCTGGGCGTGCCACCACGTCGGATCCGTCGTCGAACCGTCCGCCTTCGGCGGGTCACCGGCGGCTGGTCCTCGGCCTGCTGGTCTCCGCCCAGTTCGTCGTGATGGCCGACACCTCGATCGTCAACGTCGCACTGCCCTCCATCCAGAGGGACCTCGGACTCGGTCCCGTCGGTGCGGCATGGGTCGTGAACGCCTACGTCCTCGCGTACGGCGGGCTGCTCCTGCTGTCGGGCCGGATCGCCGACCTGTGTGGCCGCCGGCGCATGTTCGTGATCGGTTCGCTGGTGTTCACCGCCGGGACGCTGCTGGCCGCCGCTGCGACCGGCGTCTGGCTGCTGGCGATCGGCCGCATCGTGCAGGGTGTCGGCGCTTCAGCGCTGAGCCCGGCGGCCCTGTCCCTGCTCATGCTCAGCTTCCCGGGTGACCGGCGAGCGCGTGCGATGAGCGTGTGGGGCGCCGCGTCGACACTCGGCGGGATGACCGGGGTGGTCACCGGCGGCCTGCTCGCCGCTGCCCTCGGCTGGCGAGCGGTCTTCCTCGTGACCGTACCGGTGTCGCTGCTCGCCGTCGTCTGTGTCCGTCGGGTGGTGCCGGCGGGACCGGCGGGCCTCTCGCGGCGGCGTCTCGACGGATGGGGTGCGGCGTCCCTGACAGGAGCGATCGTCGCCCTCGTCCACGGTGCGCTCGGTGCGGCCGACCACGGTTGGACGGCCCCGGCCGTCACGTCGAGCCTGGTCGCGTCAGCGCTTCTGCTGGTGGTGTTCGTCGTGGTCGAGCGGCGAACCACCGACCCCCTGGTGCCGCTCGAGCTGTTCGGGTCGAGGGTGCTCAGCATCGGCGTCGTGCTCGCCGTCCTCGGCGGGGCGGCGCGAGCGTCCACCTTCGTGCTCGTCGCCCTGTTCCTCCAGCAAGGGCTCACGATGGCACCCAGCACCGCAGGGTTGGCGATGGCGCCGACATCCCTGATGGGCTTCCTGGTCTCGATCGCGTTCCTACCGCGACTCCTGCGTGCCTTCGGCCCGCAGCGCACCCTCGTCGCCGGGCTCGTCGTGCTCGCCTGTGGACACCTCTGGCTGGCGTTGGCCCCTGCCGACGCCGGGTACGCCGTCGCGGTCCTCCCCGGGCTGATGTTCGTCGCCACCGGCGTGGCCATGAGCTTCATGCCCACCACCATGGTGATCACCGCCGCGGTCCCCGCGGCTCACGGCGGCCTGGCGTCCGGCATGGCCGGCTCCGCGACCCAGGTGGGCGCAGCGCTGGGCACGGCGACCTTCACGGCGATCGGCCTCGCCGTCGGGGGAGGGGGATCCGGTGCCATCACGCCGACGGGGTTCTCGGCGGCGTTCCTCGCCGCTGCTGGCGTGGCGCTGGTGACCGCGACGGTCGGGTCGAGACTCCGCTGACGCCTGTCGCTCTGCCTCTCAGAGTCGGCTGAGCTCCGGCCAAACAGGCCCACCTCGATCGCGAGGTCCAACGCCGCGCTCAGGTGCGCTGCAGCGGGCGGCTGCGGCCGTGAGCGAGACCGACGCTGCGGTACTAGCTCGGCTTGGCGTACGCCGCCACGCCGGTGTCGTACATGACGCAGGCCTCCTCGCCGATCACCCAGGCGTCGTGGCCCGGCGGGATCACGCAGACCTCACCGGGGCCGATGGTCAGCTCGGTGCCGTCGTCCATCCGCACGGTCATCCGGCCCGAGACACAGATCCCCGTGTGCAGCGTCTGGCACGAGTCGGTCCCGGCGATGGGTTTGACGTCCTCCGACCAGCGCCAGCCGGGCTCGAAGGTGCCCCGGCCCATCGTGAAGTCACCCAGAGTGACGACGTCCATCTTCCCGTGGGCCGCGAAGGGCCTGGTCTCATGCGGTGTCTCGATGTGCTTGGAGTCGAGTGATGCCACGACTACCTCCAGTGGTCTGGGGCCGCCCCGGGCACGACCATCCGGTAGCGCCCATCGTAGGGCGAATCCCGCAACCAGAGCAGTCCCCGGTCGTGCGGAGCCGTGGCCCAGGAGCCCGCTGCCTCGCCGTTCACCGCACAGTCCTCTATCTCGCGTCGATGATCTCGCCGTTGCGGGGCAGGCGGCCGCCGAAGGTGATGGGGACAGCCGTGGCGTGCAGCACGTCCATGCGGTCGATGGCCTGCAGGTGGACATGCGGTTCGGTGCTGTTTCCTGAGTTGCCGCAACGTCCCAGCGTCTCGCCCACCCGCAGGCTCTGGCCCAGCCGCACCTGGACGCTGCCGCGTTGCAGGTGGCACACCGCGACCACTGGGCCGTCATGCGTTTCGATCAGCACGTGGTTGCCCGCCAGCTCACCCCAACCTGCTGCTGCCCTGCGACGCTGGGTGAGGGCGTAGCCGACGGACGGGAGCCCACGGTAGGAAGGGTGGTCGGGTGCCGTGTGATGCACACCGACGACGACGCCGTGGACGGGCGCGAGGATGGGACGCCCGAAGCCGGGAGAGTGCTCCGCGGGTTCGGGGCGCAGCAGCGAACCGAGCGTGATCGGTGCTGTTCGCCCTGCCGCGTCGACTGGGACGAAGTCGATGGCGAAGGCCGTGGCGAACAAGGTGGTGCCGTGACTGGGCACTCGATTCGCGGGACTGTTCTGGGCCAGCCAGCGTCCTTCGAAGGGGTATGCCAGGTCGACTGCCGGCACCATTGGAACAACCTCGCTTCCCGCGCCCTGGTGATCTCATTCTGCCTGCTTGGTTCGGGGCACCGCAGACCTGCTGGAAGCGTCGTGGGTCCCGCCCCTCGAGGGTTGGGTGCCGTGGGTCCTGCTCGCTGCCATTGGCATGGCCGCGCTGCTGACGGCCGCGTTCCTCGAGAAGGGGCGGCGTCTCCTCCGGCGAGGCGCCCGAACCTTCGCCGAGCTGACATCCGGTTGGGAGTGAAGCTCAGACCGACAGATCCGTCTGATGCCTCGGGTTGCCCGCGATGGCGCATCTCCACCGAGCGTGGCTGTCGGGACCGGCCGTCGAAGGGTGGACCGTCCCGCGGATCTGCGTCACGGTGGGAACCCGGCAGGCCGTTCGCACCTCGTAGGGGTGTCGTTGTCGAGCGGACGGAGGTGGAGCGTGCGGGATGCCCTCGACCTCGAAGAGCTCTACACGGCGTCCTACCGCCGTCTCGTCATGCAGGTCTTCGCGATCTGCGGGGACATGAGCAAGGCCGAGGACGCCGTGCAGGACGCGTTCGTGACCGCTATCCGCAAGCGGCGCCAGCTGTCCGGGGTGACGAACCCGGAGGCCTGGGTTCGAACGGTCGCGGTGAACCAGGTCCGGGCCGGTTGGCGGCACGCGGTCGTGGTGCGGCGGTACGGCGCGAAGGTGCCCGGTCCGCAGGCTCCCGTCGAGGTCGGGCCGGACCATGTCCAGCTGGTCGCGGCGCTGGCGCAGCTCGACGTGGATCAGCGCCTGGTCGTCGTGCTTCACCACCTGGCTGATCTGCCGGTGACAGACATCGCTGCCGAGCTCGGCGTCCCCGTCGGCACCGTGAAGTCGCGGCTCTCGCGGGGCCGTAGCCGGCTCGCCGAACTGCTCGACGACCGCGTCGACCGTCCCATCCGGGGACAGGAGGAGCCACGAGATGCCTGAGCTCGAGCAGCTGCGCCGCCTGAGCGGTGAGGTGCATCCGCCGGCGTTCGAGTCCCTCGTGAAGGTCGCGGGTCGCCGGGACCGTCGTGCGACCGTCTCCGTCGCGCTCGCCTCGTTCGCCGCGGTGGTGGCCGTCGTGGTTGGCGGGCTGCTCGCGGGGCACCCTGGTGAGGACCGGCCCCAACCGGCCCCGTCCGTGCCGACCCCCAGCCCCACGAAGCCGGACAAGACCGGGAAGCCGAGCGAGGAGGCGGCGCACGTCTCAGAGACCTCGATGACCCCCCAGGAGGTCGTCCTCGCTGATGACGCGACACTCGTGCTGACCGGCGTCTCCGCCGACGATCCGGACTTCCGCGTCTCGGCGTGGAGGGCGACCTGCCACTGGTGCCCGCGATCCGAGGTGGGCAGGCCGTCCTTCACCGCCCTGGCGATCACCAGCGACGGGTACGCCCGCACGACCTACCGACGCGCACCGTTCGAGTCAGGACTGGAGCACGTGGAGTCACCGGGGCCGGGTCTCCTGCTGATCGTGGACGCGGCGAACGGCTACGAGTGGCTGGTCCGCGACGACGGCACCATCACCCCGTTGGCGCGCGACTTCGACGACGCACCCGCCGCCGACCCGCGGCTGTGGTTCGTGTGCTTGGCCAGCACCGGCCACACCAGTGCCGGTGGCGCAATCCCGCAGGATGCCCCGCTCACCTGGTGCATGCTCGACCCGGCCGCCGACGCGGTCCACGTCCGCAGGGGACCCTGGGAGGGGACGGGCATGGCCACGGGGATCCATCCGTCCGTCGTCAGCCCCGGATCGGGGGACCTTCTCTGGGGTGTCCAGGACCAGCTGGACGACCGTCTCGTCGCGTGGTGGCTCGCTGACGGCACGCGGCACTACCAGGATCTCGGGCCGTCAACGGGGAACGGTGCCGTGCTCAACTCACCGCCCGGCACCATGGCGTTCTGGTCGTGGGTCAAGGGGGCCGAGGCGCTGTCGGTGTTCACCAGTGACGACCGGGGCTCGACGTGGCAGAGGACCGACCTGGGTGTCTCGTTCCGTCCCGACGACTACTACTTCGCGCTGGCGTGGACACCCGCCGGCGACTTGGTGGGGCGGCAGGACGACGCGTTCTTCCCGCCCAGCTCGATTCACCTGAGCGAAGGGATCCGGCTCTGGCGAGCCGACCTCGTCGAGGGCGGGAGCTTCGTGCTGGTCCACGAAGCGAGGACCGGCAACGAGATCGCGATCGAGGACCCGGCCTTCGCGGTGCTCGGTGACAGGATCTGGGCCTCGCGGCTCTGGTCGGACGACGACGGGAGGACCTGGGTCGAACAGACGACCTGGCGCTGACGAACGGCCTCCGGCGCCCTCCGCCGGCGGACGGGCGACCCGGCAATGGCACCATCGAAGCATGGGAGCCCGGTGGATCGAGGTGCACGTCAGATGACCGAGGAGCAGGTGTACGAGGTGCTCGAGGAGTACCAGGACTTCGAGCTGCGACGCTATCCCGACCACCTCGTCGCCGAGACGGAGGTCGGCGGACCCTTCGAGCTGGCGGGGAACCTGGCGTTCCCCAGGCTCGCCCGCTACATCGGAGGCCACAACCGGTCCTCGCGCAAGCTGGCCATGACCGCACCCGTGGTGCAGGAGCAGGACCCCCAGGGCCGTCGCTACGTCGTGGGCTTCGTGATGCCCGCCGGCGTCAGCGCCGAGGACCTGCCGGACCCGTTGGACTCCCACGTGCACACCCGACGGGTGCCGGCCGAGACGGCGGCCGCCGTGCGTTTCTCCGGGCGCTGGTCACGCAGGTCCTACGAGGAGCGGGAAGCGCGGTTGCTCGCCGCGGTGGAGGCGGCGGGGCTGGAGGTGGTGGGCACCCCCCGGTACGCGCGGTTCGACCCGCCCTGGACACCATGGTTCCTGCGGAGGAACGAGGTCGTCGTCCCGGTCGCTGCCTGACCGGCCCGACCGGTCAGAGCGTCTTGATCCGGACCGCCACGTCGCGCCGCAGGACCTTGCCCATGGGATTGGTCGGCAGCTCGTCGACGAAGATGACGCGCCTGGGCACCTTGTACGGCGTCAGGCCCTGACGGGAGTGCGCCTGGAGGTCCTCCGGCGCGACGGCCACCCCTTCGACGAGGACCACCGCGGCCACCACCTCCTCGCCGCCCTCCTCGTGGGGCAGACCCACGACCGCGACGTCGAGGACGCCGGCGTGGGTGCGGAGCACGGCCTCGACCTCCGACGGGTACACGTTGAACCCGCCGGTGATGATGATCTCCTTGATCCGGTCCACGATCGTGAGGAACCCGTCAGGTGCCATCGTGACCACGTCGCCGGTGCGGAACCAGCCGTCGTGGAAGGCGGCGGCGGTCTCCTCCGGCGCGCCTCGGTAGCCCGAGAAGACCTGGGGGCCGCGCACCAGCAGCTCGCCGCTCGCGCCCGGAGGGACGTCGTGGTCGAGGTTCTCGGGGTCTGCGATCCGGATCTGAACGTCGGGGAACGGCACCCCGATCGAGCCGGGCCGACGCTTCGTCGTCATCGGGTTGCCGACGATCACGGGTGACGTCTCCGTCAGGCCGTAGCCCTCGACGAGCAGGCCACCGCTGGCCCGCTCCCAGCGCTCCACGAGGGTGGCCGGCAGCGGCATCGCGCCGGAGAGCGCGTAGCGGATCCCGCGGATCGAGATGCCCCGGCGCTCCGCCTCGTCCACGATGCGCTGGTAGAGCGGCGGCACGGCGGGCACGAAGCTCGGCACCTGGCGCTCGATGGCCTCCATGATGAGGCCGATCTCCGGCTTGGGCAGCAGCACCAGCCGGGCTGCGAGGGCCACGCCGAGGAGGACGCTGACCGTCACGCCGTAGGCGTGGAACAGTGGCAGCGCCACCAGCACCGACTCCTTGCCCTCCGCCAGCCCCGGCACCCAGGCCATTCCCTGGAGCACGTTGGCGACCAGGTTGCGGTGCCGCAACGGCACCCCCTTGGGTACGCCGGTGGTCCCCGACGTGTAGAGCAGCAGGGCCACGTCGTCCTTGTCCGGGCGGGGGTGAGCCTCGTCCAGAGGAGTCGCGGAGGCAAGCTCCGACCACCGCATCGCCTCGGGTGCCGGTGAGGTGAGCTGGGCCCGGGCAGCACGGGCCTTGGCGATCGGCAGCCTCAGCGCGAGCCGCTTGGTCCAGGGCAGCTCGGTGGTCAGGTCGACGGCGACCACGCGCTCGAGGGCGGACTTGGCCCGCAGCTGCTCGACCACCGGCACGACCTTGTCCCAGACGATCGCGACCCGGGCCCCGTGGTCGGCGAAGGGGTGTCGCAGCTCGGCCGCGGTGTAGAGCGGGTTGTGCTCCACCACGGTGGCGCCCAGCCTCAGCACCGCGAAGAAGGCGATGACGTTCTGCGGGCAGTTGGGCATCACCAGGGCGACGCTGTCGCCCGCGCGTACGCCGAGCCGGTGCAGGCCGCCGGCCACGCGGCGTACCTGCTCCGCGGCTGTGGCGTAGGTGGTGCTGCGGCCGAGGAAGTCCAGCGCCGGCCGGTCGGGGTAGTGCTCGACCGACCGCTCCCACAGGTCCAGGACCGTGGTGTCGCCGTAGTCGAGGTGCAGGGGCACGTCGGGTCCGTACGCGTCCGCCCACACGGGCTCCAGAGCCGGCACGACCCTCCCTCGTCTTCCCCGCGGTGGCGACGTGTCCGCGGCAGGCTCAATGTAGCGCTCCGCGAGTGCGCTACCAGTGTTCGCCCAGCGTGCCCACCCGAGCGGAGTGCAGCGGACCGGTCAGCAGGGAGTCGGTCGCCTCGAGGGCGGCGTGCCAGTCGCCGCGGGCGTGCAGGTCGGTGTCGTGGAGGAGGACTGTGCCGCCCGGCCGAAGGGTGCGCAACACGGTCGAGGCGACGCGAGCGGGTGTGGCCGACCGCTCCCAGTCCCGGCCCCAGGCGGTCCAGAGCACCGGCGTGAGGTCGAGCGTCCGGCAGGCGATCAGGGACTCGGTGGAGGTGACGCCGTACGGCGGGCGGTACCACGACACGGAGGTGCCGGCGAGGTCCTCGACGCAGTGCTTGGCGTCCCGGAGCAGAACAGTGAGCCGGGTCGGTGGGACAGCCAGGGTGCACCGATGGGCCCAGCCGTGGATGGCCAGCTCGTGGCCCTCGTCGACGATCCGACGCACCAGCGCGGGAACCCCACGTGCCTGCTCAGCGAGGACGAAGAAGGTGGCTCGGGTCTCGTGGCGGGCCAGAAGGTCGAGGAACGCCGGAGTGCTGGTGGGGTCCGGACCGTCGTCGTAGGTGAGTGCGATGTGATCGCCGTGCCCGGTTCCGGCGAGCCGCGGTGCCAGCCGCCGCCGGAGAGGGCCGATGGCGGTGAGGGACGGTGCTGCTGCTGCCGCCAGCGTGCCGACGCCGAGCGCCGCCGCACGACCGGCGCGCCTCATGCGGCGGTCGCCGAGGCGTGCTGAGCGATGAGCACCTCGACGACGTCGGGGGCGTCGGTGGGCAGACGGTCGACCCGAGGAGCGCGCTTCGCGGCACCGAGCAGGCGCGCCAGGTCGCCGATCGTGCGGGCCCACGGGACCAGGCCGGCCTTCTCGAGGTTGACCGAGTTCGCCTCCCCGTGCCCGGGAACGGGTCGGTAGGTGATGACGGGGGTCCCGGACGCGAGCGCCTCCAGGGAGCTGAAGCCGCCTGCGTTCTGCACGACGCAGTCACTGGCCGCCATCAGCGCGGGGAGGTCCTCGCGCCAGCCGAGAGCGACGACGCCGGGGATCCGCGCGAGCCGGCGGCGGAGGACCTCGTCGGTGCCGCACATGGCGACCGGAGTCATCAGTCCGGTGGCGACGATGTCGCGGCACGTGCCCTCCAGGTCACCCATCCCCAGCGAGCCACCGGTGACCAGGGCGCGCGACCCGCCGGCCACGAGCGCGACGAGCGGATCGGCTGAGTGGCGGCCGGGTGCCTGCCTCCGTACGAGCGGTGTCACCACGGTGGCTGCCACACCCCACCGCCGGGCGTCGTCTGCGGCGACCTGGTGGATGGCGAGGGTCAGGTCGATGCCGGGGTGAACCCACAGGGAGTGCACCGAGGCGTCGGTGGCGTAGGTGACTGCCGGACAGCCGAGCCTCCCGGTGGTCCGGGCGTGTCCGAGGGCCTGGGCGCCGAACGGGTGCGTGGTGACGACGAGGTCGCAGTCGTGGACGGCGGACACCACGCGACCAGCGGCCAGGCCGAGGAGGCCGGTCACGAGGCGGTGCAACGGGCGACCTGCCTCGAGGAGCTCCAGCGTCCTGCGCCACGAGCGCGGCAGCCGGCGCAGCTGACGGTAGTAGGCGGCACGCAGCACCGGACCGAGCCGCCAGGGCAACAGAGTCACGAGATCGAGGACGACCACCTCGCAGCCGGCACCGCGCAGCACGGTGGCGACCTCACGGGCGGCCGAGTCGTGCCCGGCCCCGTAGCTGCCGGTGAGAACGGAGACCCGGGTCGGGCGGCCGTCCGAACCTCTCGTCAGCAACGGCTCGAGACGCCCGGCGTCCACGATGGGAGTGGGTTCCAGTGAGGGTGTCATGGTCCGGAGGATGGCTGCTCACAGATGAAGCCACCGTGAAGCGAGCCCGGTCCGCGCGATCGCGCCCGGGTTTCCTGCAGCTCGACGCGGAGAGGCCGGGCTCGCTGCGTCCCAAGGAGGTCGCGCGCATCTGCGGCTACGACTCCGCACTGATCACCGAGCTCATCACCTGGAACGAGGAGCAGGAGATCGCCTGGCGGCGGGCCCGGGACCAGGCCGCGGACGACCCGGAGGAACGAGCCGCCTGCGAGCACGAGCGGGCCCACGCCGAGGAGACCGTGAGGCTCCTCCGGAGGACGCTGCGGAAGGTGCCGCTCGGCTGAGGTCCGCGCCGCGAGCCGCATCCTTGCTCAAGCGAGCCCTCCCTCGTAGGCGGCGATCACGAGCTGTGTCCGATCACGCAGCCCCAGCTTGCCCAGCATCGACCGGACGTGACTCTTCACGGTCGCCTCGCTGACGAACAGGCGGGCCGCTATCTCGGCGTTCGTCGCACCGGTAAGAAGAACGGTGAGCACGTCCACCTCGCGGGCCGACAGCACCGTCAGGTCCGGCGTGCCGCGCCGCCGGCGCCGGACGAACTCGGCGATGACGCGGCGGGTGACCGCCGGGGACAGCAGCGCGTCACCATGAGCAACCAGCCTCACCCCTGAGACGAGCTGGTCGAGCGGCGTGTCCTTGAGCAGGAAGCCGGACGCCCCGACCTGCAGGGCCGCGAAGACGTACTCGTCGAGATCGAAGGTCGTCAGCACGATGACCTTGACCCGGGCGTCTGCCGCCAGGATGCTTTCGGTCGCAGCGAGACCGTCCATCCTCGGCATCCGGATGTCCATCACCACGACATCGGGTGACCGGTCGGAAGCGAGGCGCACGGCTTCGACGCCGTCGCCGGCCTCCCCGACGACTTCCATGTCAGGCGCGAGATCCACGATGCGACGGAACCCCTCTCGAACCAGGGGCTGGTCGTCCGCAAGGAGTACGCGGATCATGGCGTCACCGACCGATCGAGCGGAAGCGTCACCCTCACGACCCAGCACCGTCCCTCGGGGCCTGCGGTGAACGTGCCGTCATAGAGTCGGACGCGCTCGCGCAGTCCGAGGAGCCCGCGCCCCAGTTCCACAGTTCCCGCGCGGCGTCGGCCGTCGTCGGCGATCTCCAGGTGCATCTCGTGGTCGTCGTGGATGATGCGCACCCGGGCGCGCGCATGACCAGCGTGACGGAGCACGTTCGTCAGTGCCTCCTGGACCACCCGGTACGCGGTGAGCTCCTGGCCCTGCGACATCGCCTGGGGTACGCCGTCGACCCGGAGGTCCACGGGGAGCCCGGATCGCCGTACGGACTCGATGAGGTCACCCAGGGCATCGAGGTTCGGTGGCGGCGCGAGGCTCGCGGCGCTCGCCTCATCGGCCCGCAGGAGGCCGAGGAGCCGACGCAGCTCACGCAGCGACTCACGGCCGGTCTGCTCGATGGACACCAGTGCGGCACGTACCTCGTCCTGCCCCGGAGCGAGGAGATGGCGGACCGAGTCGGCCTGGATGACCATCACACCCATGCCGTGCCCCACGATGTCGTGCAGCTCCCGCGCGATCCGTGTCCGCTCCAGCTCCAGGGCCTCGTCCACGCGAGCAGCGGCGGTCTGTGCGACCTGCTCCACCCGTCGCCGATAGTGGGCGACGACGCCCCCGGCTGCTGCCGCCAGGGCCACGAACCCTTGGTCGACGAGTGCTGCACCCCAGTCCTCCGCCGGGTCTGCGGCGCTGCGGATGGCGACCGCGAGGAGCAAAGCGCCGAGAGCGAGGACGAGGCGGCGGCCGGTGAGCTCCATCGCGCAGAAGAAGGGCAGGACCGTGAACGTGATGCCGATGGTGAGCATCTGGATCGGAACGGCTCCGACCGAGACCACGATCGTGGCTGCGAGAAAGACCCCCGCGGACAGCATCGGTGAGGTCCGCCGGGTGAGGATCGCCCACGCCGCGGCGATGACGTAGAGGATCTGCAGCCCAGGAGCAGGCGGGGCATCGGCGACGAGGACTTCGCCGATGCCCGCGGCACCCAGCAGCAGGGCAGGGAGCCAGTCCTTGCCGCGAAGGTCGCGAAGCCACCTCACGGTCAGACGGTACTGACAATCCCATCGCGCGTCTTCAGCCCTCAGGCTCATTCACCAACCAGTACCAAGGCTGATGCGAACCTGCGGGCATACGCGCCAGGCTCACGTGATGACCGATCACGCCACCGACTCCACCGTGCGCCGGACTGCTGCGGCCAGCGCGAGCCTCTACTTCGTCCTCCTCTTCGTGGTCCCGCCCGACGGTCCCCCGGTCGAGACAGCCTCGAGCGACCAGATCCGCTCCTACTACACCGAGAACGCCTCCGCCCTGCATGCCTCCGCCCTGGCCGCGGCCGCTGCGGGCCCTGCGGTCATCGTCTTCTGTGCCGCGATCGCCCAGCTTGTCGCTCGCCGTGCGGCCTGGTCATTCTGGCCCCCTGCCATGGTGGCCGGTGGCGTGCTCATCGCGGTGTGGCACTGGGTGACCGCGGCCATCGAGGCGAACATCGCCGTGCAGGGCCTGGACGGCACGGACCTGGCGTCGGTTGACGACGGTGTCGTGGCCGCGTGGTACGCGATGACGAACGTGGGCCACCTCTTCGGCGACCTGGCCATGTCGGCGATCGTGCTGACGCTCGCCTCCATGTCGTGGGGCTGTCGTCACAGCGAGGTGCTGCCCGCCTGGTTGTCCTGGTGCGGGCTCAGCGTCGCCGCCGCGGGTGCCGTCGGCGTCGTCGGGGTGACCCTTGCCGTAGGACCGCTGGCGAATGCCTGGTTCATCGGCCTGTTCGGCTGGACGGTGTGGGTGCCGACGGTCGCGATCCTGCTGCTTGTGCGTCCGCTTCGCGAGGTGGCCGGTCACGAGGTGCACCCAGAGGTCCACACCGGCTGAGAGCGCTACCCACCTGCACGACACGGCGGAGCCGCCCTGTCGTGCCGAGGCTGGCCCTGGACCTCGCGGGCTACGCGGTGACAGTGATCTCGTGAACCTCGTCGGCGGCGTGGCCGGCCCGCTCGTGGATGCGTCGCACCGCGTCCGCGCTGGGGGCCTCGGACAGGCAGAAGACATGGCCGGTCACGGGGTCTGCCCACGCCTGCTTGAAGTCCACCCCCTCCTCGCCCTGGATGGCCAGGTCCCCCTGGTGGGCCTCGTGCAAGGCCTCCGGCGTCACTCCCACCATGTTCGTGTGCACGTCCATGAACTCCGGCATGCGGTCCTCCCCTCGGCGACGCGCCCCGGCAGGGCGACGCCTGCGTGAATGCAGACTCCGCCCCTCCTAGGCCCTGTCAAGCCTTCGAATGGGTGGCCGACGACGTCGGCGACCCCCATGCACACGTGTCCGCCGCGGCCGGCGTCCCTTCATGCGTGCTTCATGTGCGGCTGCCTACGGTCGGCTGGACGGCGGCGAGGGCAACGTGCGAAGGAGGGCGCAGTGGGGCAGGCGAGTGACGGGTCGGTCGTGTGGGGCCCGACTCAGGAGGGGTGGACCCACGCGGTCGACCACCTCTCCCGCACCACGCCGTGGCTGCACGCCCCGGCCCGTCTCTATGCCGAGTACGGCGTCGTCGTGTTCGCCGGGCTGCTGCTGTGGTCATGGTGGCTAGCACGTCGTGAGGGTGATCCGGCGAAGGTCGCGGCGGCGCTGTGGGCTCCGATCGGGGTGCTGGTCGCCCTCGGGGTCAACCAGCTGCTGGCCGGCGCGGTGGCCGAGCCGCGGCCGTACGCGGTGCTGCCGCACACGCTGGTCCTGGTCCCGCGGAGCGCTGACTACTCCTTCCCCAGCGACCACGCCGTGATGGCCGGCGCGGTGGCCGTGGGCATCCTCGTCGTCCACCGCCTCCTCGGCATCCTCGCCGCGGCGCTCGCCGTCCTGATGGCGGTCACCCGGGTGTACGTCGGCGCGCACTTCCCGCTCGACGTGACCGTCGGGCTCGCCGTGGGCGCCCTGGTCGCGCTGGCGTCGTACCTCCTGGCCCGGCCGCTGGCGCTGCGACTGGTCGAGCTGTTGGCACGGACTCCGGCCCGGGTCCTGCTGACCACGGCCTCGGGAGGGTCACGGTGACCGGTCTCCTCCAGCACGTGCTCCTGGCGCCGGCCTGGCTGGCGCTGCTGGTGGTGTTCGCGGTCCCGGCCCTGGAGTCCTCGGCCTTCCTCGGGTTCGTCTTCCCCGGGGAGCTGGCCGTGATCCTGGGCGGGGTCGTGGCCAGCCAGGGACATCTGCCGCTCCTGGCGGTGCTCGGTGCGGCGATCGCCGGTGCGGTGGCCGGGGACGCGGTCGGCTACCTGGTCGGGCGCCGCTGGGGCCGCCGGATCCTGGACTCCGCGTTGGGACGGTTCGTGCGAGCCGAGCACCTGGACCGCGCCGAGCTGGCGCTGGCCAGAAGAGCCGGGTGGGCGGTCCTGCTCGGCAGGTTCACGGTGGCGCTGCGGGTGATGGTCCCGGGCCTGGCCGGCATGGCGCGGATGCCCTACCGCAGGTTCGCCCTCGCGAACGTCTCGGGCGCCGTGCTCTGGGGCGCGGTGATGGTGGTCGCCGGCTACCTCGCGGGAAGCAGCTGGCAGACGGTGGCGCACCTCTTCTCGGCCATCGGGGTCGGCATCACCGGTGCGGTGGTGGTGCTGCTGGTGATCGGCCGAGCCGTACGGCGCCGCCGGCGGCGGATGCCCCGCCCCCTGAACCGGGGCGTGGGCCGGGCCAGGGCAGCTCGGTTGGTCTGATGGCCGCCCGCTCCACACCCACCTCCCGCCGCGCATTGCCCGACCCCCTCGCCTGGCAGAGCTCCTCGACCAGCTCCGAGTCTCTGGCCACGGGCTCCGACCCGACGGCCCGGGGCAGTGGGCGGGCGACGGCCTGGCTGGTTCTGGCTGCCGCTGTGAGCGTGGTCGCATGGCTGCCCTTCCTGCACCGACCGCTGACCCCGGACGAGAGCGGGTTCCTGCTTCTCGGTCAGCACTGGGCGCCGGGCACGTCGCTGTACGGCGACTACTGGGTGGATCGGCCGCCACTGCTGATCTGGCTCTTCTCGTGGGCCGGCGGGCTCGGACCGACGACCGTCTCGTCCGTCGGGCTCACGGCACCGACGGTCAAGCTGCTCGGGGCCACGGCCAGCGGTGTCGCCGTGGTGCTGAGCGGTGTGCTGGCGGTGCAGGTCGCACCCCAGGCCCGGTGGGCGCGGCGAGCCGCCGTCGTGGTCGCGGTGGCGCTGCTGTCCGACCCACTCCTCGGCATGCCGGAGACCGATGGAGAAGTGCTTGCGGTCCCGCTGGTGCTCCTCGGCCTGGCCTGTCTGGCCGGCGCGATGCGCACCAGCCGCAGGCGGCACGCGGTCCTGCTCACCACGATCGCGGGGATCGCCGCCATGGCCGCCGGGCTGGTCAAGCAGAACGTCATCGACGTCTTCGTCTTCGCGCTGGTCCTCTTCGTCGTCTCCATCGGCCGCGTGCCCGACCTGCGCAGGCGGGTGGCCGCGTTCACGCTCGGCAGCGCGGCGATGCTCGGCGCCGCCCTGACTGCCTCGTGGCTGCGGGGCACATCGCCGGCGGCGCTGTGGGACGCCATCGTCGTGTTCAGGGCCCAGGCCGCGCACGTGATCAGCGCCTCTGCCTCCGCGGCCACACCCCAGCGCATGTCCCACCTCGTGCTGGCCTCCTTCGGCAGCGGGGCGGCGCTGCTGCTGATCGCCACGGCCGGCCACGTCCTGCTGCGGGTGGTCCGCGACCGGGGCCATGCGGCCGGCAGTACCGCCCACCAGCCGGGACGGGGCGGCTTGGTCCTGGTCTGGCCGACGCTGGCGATGGTCGTCTGGGAGGTGGCGGCGGTGGCCCTGGGTGGCAGCTACTGGCTGCACTACCTGACCGGGCTGGTCCCGGGCCTCGTCGTGCTCGTCGCACTCACGCGCCCCCACGGGTGGTGGCGGGTCGCCCTGACCGCCCTCGTGGCCTACCTGGCAGCCGCCAGCCTGGTCGTGTGGGCGCACGAGGCGGTCGCACCGTCCAGCGTCTCGTCCGAGGCCAGCGTGGCGGCGTACCTGCGGGGCCACGCGAGGGGCGGCGACGGGGTCGTCGTCACCTTCGGGCACCCTGACATCGTCGCTGCCAGTGGACTGCACAGCCCGTACGAGCACCTGTGGAGCCTGCCGGTGCGGGTCCGCGACCCGCGCCTCGAGGAGCTCCAGCAGGTCCTGGCCGGTCCCGCGGCTCCTCGGTGGGTCGTGGTGTCCGGTGAGAGCATCGACTCGTGGGGGTTGGACGCGCGGCAGGCGCAGCACTACCTGGAGCGACACTACGTTGAGCAGGTGAGCTACGGCGACTGGCACGTCTGGCAGCGTCAGGAGGGCGGCGACGGATGAGGGTCCTGGTGGCCGAGGACGACGTCCGGCTCGCCGGCGTGCTCGAGGAGTCCCTGGCCGAGGCTGGCTGGCAGGTCGAGGTGGTCCACGACGGCCGTTCCACCTACGACCGGCTGCTCACCGACACCGGGTACGACGTGGTCCTGCTCGACTGGATGCTGCCCGGCATGGACGGGGTCAGTGTGGCGCGCCGGCTCCGGGGGATCGGCGTCGCGACCCCGATCCTGATGCTCACCGCCCGCGGCGCCGTGCGGGACCGCATCGACGGCCTGGACGCAGGCGCCGACGACTACCTCCCCAAGCCGTTCGACCTCGACGAGCTGCTGGCCCGGCTGCGCGCGCTCTACCGACGCAGCAGCTACACCGGGGAGGCGCCCGTGCAGGTCGGTGACCTCGTCGTCGACCCCGTGGCCAGGCGGGTCACCCGCGGCGGGACGGAGATCGCCGTGTCCACGCGTGAGTTCGACATCCTCTACCTGCTCGCCTCCCACGCGGGGCAGGTCGTCACGCGCCTGACGATCCTCGACGAGGTGTGGGACGGCGAGACCGACCTGCGCAGCAACGTCATCGACGTCCACGTGGCAGCGATCCGCGCCAAGATCGACAGGCCGTTCGGCACCGACACGATCACCACCCTGCGCGGGGTCGGCTACCGCCTCGAGGTCCCGGCCGGTAGCCGGTGAGCCTGCTGCGGGCACGGCTCTCGCGACTGCCGTTGCGGGTCCGCCTGGTCGCCGGGTTCTCCGCCGCGACCCTCGTGGTCCTGCTCGCCGCCGGCACGTTCGTCTACTGGCGCGTCGCCTACGCGCTCGACCGCGGTCTCGACACCGAGCTCGCCCAGGCCGGCCAGACCCTCGACCAGCTGGTCGAGGCCGACGGAACCGTGTCCGACCCCTCCGCCGCCGAGGCGACCGGGGTCGCGTGGCAGGTGCTCGACGCGGACGGTGTCGTGCTGGCACACGGCGGTCCGGCGCGCACCGCAGCCCTCGTCGGCACCGGGCAGCTCGAGCGGGTTGGGGCGACACCACGGACGGTCAACGTGGGGGACTTCCTCCCGGTCAGTGACAAGCCCTACCGGCTCCGTCTCCTGCGGACCTCTGCCTCTCCCGACCACGTCCTGGTGGTCGGCGTGCGCCGGGACCATCGCGACGAGGCGCTGCGCGAGCTCCTCCTCCAGCTCACCCTCGCCGGCATCGGCGCCCTGGTCATCACCGGACTCGTCGGTGACCGGCTGGCCCGTGCCGCGCTCTCCCCCGTGGAGCGCTACCGCCGCCGCGCCGCCGCCATCGCCGCCGGCAATGCCGAGCTGCGGCTCGACGTGCCCCCTCAGCGCGACGACGAGATCACCCGCCTGGGGCACACCTTCAACGACATGCTCTCCACCCTCGAAGGGGCGCTCGACCGGGAGCGGCAGTTCGTCAGCGAGGCCAGCCACGAGCTGCGTACGCCGATCACTCTGCTGACCAGCCGGATCCAGCTCGCGCTGCGCCGGCCCCGGACACAGGCCGAGCACGAACACATCCTCACCGAGCTCATGATCGACCTCGACCGTCTCGCGCGGCTCGCTGAGCAGCTGCTCCAGGTCGGTGGAGCCGACGGCGGCCACGCCCAGGGGTCGTGCGACCTCGTCACGGTCACCAGCCGCGTGATCGACCAGCGTCGCCTCGCCGAGCCGGCGCAGGCCGGCACCGTCACGGTCACCCTCCCCTCGACCGAGCTGGCCGTGCCCACGGCTGACTTCGAGGCCGAGCGGGTCCTCACCAACCTCCTGGACAACGCCGCCACGCACGGCGACCCGCCGTTCGAGGTGACCGTCGACGAGCCCGTGCCCGGGTGGGCCCGCCTCACCGTCACCGACGCCGGAAGGGGCATGCCACCCGCCCTGCTCGACGGTGCGACCCAGCGCTTCGCGCGCGCCGACGAGGCGCGCACCCGCCCCGGCTCCGGGCTCGGCCTCGCGCTCGTCGAGGCCCTCGTCACCCAGGCGGGAGGAGAGCTGCGACTGTGCCACGACGGTCACCACGCCTCCCACGGCCAGCCCGCGCCGGTGGAGTGCACGCACGGAGCGGCGATGACCGTCACCGTGCTGCTGCCGACCCCCGGGCCCCAGGACCTCCTCCGCTCCAGCCGAGAGTGAGGGCGCGTCTCCCTCGTGGGGGAGGTGACGGGGAGCTTGTTGTGACGGGTGGCCCGGCCATGCCACTGCGTGTGGTGGTTGAACGAACGTTTGATCATGCTGCGCTCCTTCACGAACGTTTGAGCATGTTGCTCGTCCTCGTCCTCGTCGGCGTCGACATCGAAGGCCGGTGGTCGGCCGCCGACCGAGCCGCGTCGGAGTCGATGCCAGGGCACGGCCCCCTCGCCTTCATGCTCGCTTCATCAGGCGCTGCCTACGGTCCTGAGCATGCGCTGCGTGATCGTCGTCCCGACCTACAACGAGGCTGACACCCTGCCTGCCCTCCTGGACCGGCTCCGCTCGGTGAGGTCCGCCGTACCCGGCGCCGAGGTCGACCTTCTGGTCGTCGACGACAGCAGTCCGGACGGCACGGGCGACGTGGTCCGGGCCGATCCGGGCTTCGGGGACTGGGTCACGCTGCTCACCCGGACCGCCAAGGACGGCCTGGGCGCCGCCTACCGGGCCGGGTTTGCCGCGGCGGTCCGCGGCGGCTACGACATCGTGGTCCAGATGGACGCCGACGGCTCGCACCCGGCCGAGGCCCTGCCCGCGATGCTCGCCCTGGTCGGTGCGTACGACGTCGTCGTCGGCTCCCGCTATGTGCGAGGCGGCGCCACGGAGAACTGGCCGCGACGGCGGCGTGCCCTCTCCTGGGGCGCGAACCTCTACGCCCGGCGGTTGCTCGGGCTGCGGACCCGGGACACCACGTCGGGGTTCCGGGCGTGGCGTGCCGAGGCGCTCACCGGCGCCGGCGTGCTGCAGACGCTCTCCCACGGGTACGGCTTCCAGGTGGAGAACACCTGGGCCTGCGAACGCCTCGGTCTCCGGGTCGTCGAGCATCCGATCACGTTCACCGAGCGCACGGCCGGCGCGTCCAAGATGAGTGGCGGCGTCGCGCGCGAGGCGGCCCGCCTGGTGCTGGAGTGGCGGATCCGTGAGCTCCTCGGCCGGACCAGCAGAGCTCCGGCCACCTCCGGGGATCGACTGCAGGGCGCAGAGCGCCGATGACCGCGAGGGGGGGAGGAGAGGCCGGCCGTGGGGGAGAGCCGGTGCATGGCCGCCGTCCCGCCCGACGGTCCCACGCCTGGGCCCGGGCACGCTTCGTCGCGTCGTGGGTGGTCGCCCTGGTCCTGGTCGGGGTGGCACTGCCCCGCGCGGTCGACGTCTCCTGGCACGGCGTGGTCCCGGTGCTGCTGTCGGTGCGGTGGCCGGCGGTGCTCGCGCTGTCGGCGCTGTGGCTCCTCGGGCTGTACGTGCACACGTTCGTCCTCACCGCAGCCGCGCCCCGCCTGACCCACCGACGCGCGCTGACCCTCAACATGACCGGCAGCGCGGTCGCCAACGTGGTGCCCCTCGGCGGCGCCGCCGGGGTCGAGCTGAACCGCCGGATGATGCGGGCCTGGGGGATCGATGCCCGCTCCTTCACCGGCTACACCCTCCTCACCAACCTGTGGGACACCGGCTCCAAGCTGCTTCTCCCCGTCCTGGGGGTCCTCGCCCTCACCCGCTCGGGAGACGCGGTGACCCCGCAGCTGCGGACCGCGTCGATGATCGCGGGGGTTGCCTTCCTCGGCCTCGCCGCCGGTGCCGTCGTGATGCTGCTCAGCCCTCGCGCCACCGGGGCGTCCGGGCGGGCTCTGGAGCGAACGGTCCGGTTCGGCCTGCGGCTGGTGCGCCGCGACCGTGCGCTCGGACTCTCCGACACCCTCCTCGAGATCCGCCGCGAGTGTGCGGACCTCGTCGACCAGGGGTGGCTGCGGATGTCGGTCGGGATCGCGGGGTACGTCGCGCTGCAGTGGGCGCTGCTGGCGCTCTGCCTCCACCTGACCGGGGCCGGGAACACCTGGCCGGAGGTTCTCGCCGCGTTCGCCGTCGAGCGGCTGCTGACCATCGTCCCGATCACCCCGGGCGGCGTCGGCGTGGCCGACCTGGGCATGGTCGGCGTGCTGCTGGCCCTCGGCGGCGACCCCAGCGCCGTCGCGGCGGCGGCGGTGCTCTACCGCCTCTTCATCTTCGCCGTCGAGATCCCCGTGGGCGGCGGAGTCCTCGGGATCTGGTTCCTCGCACAGCGTCGTACTCCCGATCCCGGCGGGTGGGAGGCCCGCCCGGCCGGCACCGCGCGCCGCATCGCCCACGTGACCGACGTCTTCCTGCCGCGCCTGGGCGGCATCGAGACGCACGTGGACGACCTGGTGCGGCACCAGCGCGCCCTCGGGCTCGACGCCGAGGTCCTCACGCCGACGCAGGCCACCGAGCCCGATCCGGGGTGGGTGCGACGGGTCACCGCGGTGGGCGCGCGCCGGAGGGTCACGGACTACGACGTGGTCCACGTCCACCTCTCGATCTGGTCCCCGTACGGCGTGGCGGTCGCTCGCGCCGCGATGGCCGCCGGAGTCCCCACGCTGATCACTGTCCACTCCATGTGGGCCGGAGCGGGCGGGATCCTGCGGCTGGCCGCACTCGCGTCCCTGCGGCGCTGGCCGGTCGCCTGGTCGGCGGTCAGCGGCGCAGCCGCCGAGAGCTTCCGTCGCTCGCTGCGCGGGACCGAGGTCGCCGTGCTGCCGAACGCGGTCGACGTCGCGTCCTGGCGGCGCCCCGCGATCGCGGCCCGCGCCCGGGTCGCTCGCGAGCCCACCGACCCGCAGGTCACGCTGGTCACCACCATGCGGCTCGCGCGCCGCAAGCGGCCGGTCCAGCTCCTTCGGATGTTCGCGGAGGCTCGCCGGCTCACCCCTGGGCAGGACGTGCGGCTCGTGATCGTCGGCGACGGACCGCTGCGCGGACGGCTGGAACGGCACGTCCGGCGCCTCGGGCTCGACCAGCACGTGCGGATCACCGGGCGGATCCCGCGCCACCAGGTGCTCGACCAGCTGGTGGCCGCGTCGCTCTACGTCGCGCCCGCGCACAAGGAGTCGTTCGGCATCGCCGCGCTCGAGGCCCGCGCGGCCGGCCTGCCGGTGGTGGCACACCGCCGCAGTGGCGTCGGCGAGTTCATCCGTGACCGGGTGGACGGGGTCCTGGTCGCCGACGACGCAGAGATGGTGGTCGCTCTCGCCGACCTCATCAGTGACGCCCCGCTCCGGGCGCGGATCACCGAGCACAACCGGCGGGTCGCTCCTCGGCTGGACTGGGTGGACGTCCTGCAGCAGACCGAGGCGCAGTACCACCGGGCCACCCGCCGCGCGGACTCCTCGAGGCCCATCGACGTGCCGAGGCCGGCGCCGGTCAGTGTGGGAGCCTGACCAGACTGTGGCGACCGTCCTCTCCCTGCACGCGCACCCCGACGACGAGGCGCTGCTCACCGGCGGGTGGCTGGCCCAGCGCGCCGCCGCCGGTGACCGCATCCTGCTCGTCTTCGCCACCGACGGGGAGGCCGGCCTGACCGACGCCAGCCACGCCACCGAGCCGCTGGGTCGCCGGCGCCGCCGCGAGGCCCTGGCGTCCGCGAAGGCACTCGGCGCCGCCGAGGTGAGGTGGCTCGGGTACGCCGACTCCGGCATGGCCGACGCGCCCACTCCTGCGTCCACCACCGGGTCCGCGGCCGGGTACTGCCGGCTGGTCGAGGCGCCGATCGACGAGGTCGCCCGGGCGGTGGCCGCGATCCTCGACGAGGAGCACGTCGACGTGCTCACCGGGTACGACGCCCACGGTGGCTACGGGCATCCCGACCACGTCCGCGTGCACCAGGTCGCCCGTCGGGCCCAGGAGCTCTCCGCGCACCGACCCGTGCTCCTCGAGGCGACCCTCGACAAGACGGCGATCGTGCGGCTGCTGCGGGTCCTCCGGCCGGCCGCCCGGCTGCTCCGGGGGCTGACCCTCCCCGGCGACGACATCTACACGGCCCGCGCGGACCTGTCGCTGAGGGTCGACGTACGCGACCACCTCGACGCCAAGCGCCGGGCACTCGCCGCCCACTCCTCCCAGACCGGCGGGGGGATCCGGACCATCGCCCTTCTCCTCGCGCTGCCCCGACCGCTGGCGCGCCGGGTCCTCGGCGCCGAGTGGTTCCACGCGGTTCCCTAGTCGCACGTCCGTTGGCAGGACCGGCCCGGACGGCCGCCTGGACCGGACCCCGGACTTGCCGCGCGGGCGCTGTGTGGCATAGGGAGTCACCATGACCTGCACCGGGGCCCGCCCCGCCTGGAGCCGGAGATGAGCCCCGGCGCGGCCTCCGCCCTGCCGCTCGAGCCGCTGACCCCGGAGGCCCTGGAGCGGATCCACACCCAGGCGATGCGGCTGCTGGCCGAGATCGGCACCGAGGTGCACGACGAGGAGATGGTGGCCCGGCTCGCCGGCGCGGGGCAGCGCGTCGACGGCACCCGGGTCCGCTGGGACCCGGACTGGGTGCTCGGGCAGCTGGCGCTCGCCCCGGCGAGCTTCACCCTCACCGGTCGCAACCCTGACCGCCAGGTGCGGGTCGGCGGTGGCAGCCTGGTCCACTGCCCGGTGGGCGGGCCACCCTTCGCCCACGACGAGGAGCGGGGCCGCCGGGACGGCTCGCTCGCCGACCACGTCGAGCTGGTCAAGCTGGCGCACGCCTGCGACCTGCTCCCCGTGCTGCAGAGCGGCACCGTCGAGGCCCAGGACCTCGAGGCCGCGAGCCGCCATCTTGAGATGGACTACTCGATGCTGCGCTGGAGCGACCGGCCGTTCATCGTGTACGGGTCCAGCGGCCCCAAGGCGAGGGACGGCTTCGAGCTGGCCGCGCTTGCCGCCGGTGGACGCGCGGCGCTCGCCGAGCGCCCGATGACGCTCGGTATCGTCAACCCCAACTCCCCGCTGGTGTGGGACGGCCTGATGGTCAGCCAGCTGGTCGCCTGTGCGGAGTACGCCCAACCGGTGGCGATCACGCCCTTCCTCCTCGCCGGCGCCTCGGCGCCGGTCACCCTCGCCGCCGGGCTGTCCATCCTCGTTGCCGAGGTGCTGTCCGGCGTCGCGATGGCCCAGCTGGTGCGACCCGGTACGCCGTGCCTGCTGGGCTGCTTCTTCACGGGGGTGGACATGCGCTCGGGTGGACCCTCCCTGGGCCTGCCCGAGTCGGTGCTGACCACGCTCGCGGGTGCGCAGCTGGCCCGGCGCTACGGCCTGCCGCTGCGCGGCGGCGGTGGGCTGTGCTCCGGCATCACGCTGGACGCCCAGGCCTCGGCCGAGACCTCGATGTCGCTGTGGGCGACGTACCTGGCCGGGTGCGACCTGGTGGTCCACGCCGCGGGCTGGCTGGAGGGAGGGCTGGTCGCGTCGTACGAGAAGCTGGCGCTGGACCTGGAGCTGATCCGCATGTTCGAGCGGCTGCGCGAGGGTGTCGTGGTCGACGACGCGGCGCTGGCCTTCGACGTGATCGCGGAGGAAGGACCAGGCGGCCTCTTCCTCGCCCACCAGCACACCCTGGAGCGTTTCCGCACCGACGTCTTCATGAGCCCGCTGTTCCGCTCGCAGGCGCACCCGACCTGGCTCAAGCAGGGCGCGCCCCAGGCGCCACAGGTGGCCGCGGGGGAGTGGCGCCGGCTGCTCGACTCCTACACCGACCCCGGCCTGGACCCCGACCTGGACGCCGCCCTGCGCGAGTACGTCGACCGGCGCACCCGCGAGTGGGAGGCCTGACCTCCCCGCCGCGCTTGGGCGGGTCTTCCCGGCACAGCCCGCGAGTCGGCTGTCGTCAGCTCTGGGCGTGCCTGGCCAGCCCGTCGAGGATCAGCCCCAGGGTGAACTCGAACTCGTTCTGGCTGTCGCACCAGCCGAGCGGGTCCTCCTCGTGGTCGTGGACCTCGCTGGCGACCATCGCGGTCAGGTGGGGGAGGGCGGGGGCCAGCGCGGCGAACTCGGCCTCGGCGGCCTCCTCGTCGACGGTCCCGCCCTCCGAGGCGGGGCTGAACAGCTCCTGGGTGAAGCCCAGCACCATCGTGCCGAGCGCGTGGATGCCGCGGTGGGCGAGGTGGTAGCTCAGGCCGCCGTGCACCATCGTGGCCAGGACCTCCTCGTAGTAGGGGTACAGCCCGGCCGGCACGCTGGACCGGGAGCCGATCAGGCCCGGTGCCCATCGGTGGCGGACCATCACCTCGCGCGCGGTGAGGCAGCGCTCCCGGAGCGCCGTCTGCCAGTCCGAGTCCTGGGCGACCCGTGCGGCGACCGCGGCACTGATCTCGGCCACCACCGCCTCGGCCAGCCCGTCGAGCAGCTGCTCCTTGCCGGGGACGTGGTGGTAGAGGGACATCGCCTCGACGCCCAGGTCGGCGGCCAGCCGGCGCATGGTCAGTGCGGCGAGACCCTCGTCGTCGGCGAGCCGTACCGCGGCCGCGACCACCCGGTCCCGGCTCAGCGGCGCTCGCACCGCGCGTGTGGTCATCGACACCTCCTGCCCTCTTGCATTCACCTTACACGGTAAGGCAGACTTACAGCGTAAGGCAACCGAGAGGACTTCCGATGACACTCACCGCCACCCGCCCCGCACTCCGTCCCGAGACCGCAGACCGCGGTCGGGTCCACACCGCCCGGGTGACCGGCCTGCTCTACCTCGGCCTGGCCGTGACCGGGCTGGTCGGCTTCTTCCTGATCCGCAACCAGCTGTTCGTGGCCGACGACCCGGCCGCGACGCTGGCCAACCTCGCCGACCACCAGTGGCTGGCCCGCCTGGGTGTCGCCATGGAGCTCGGCGTCGTGCTCACCCAGGCCCTGGTCGCCCTGTGGTTCTACCGCCTGTTCCGCAGCGTCGACGCGTTCGCGGCCGGATCCATCGCCGCGTTCGGCCTGGTCAACGCGGCGGCCATCCTCACCAGCGCCGCGTTCCTGGGCGCCGCGCTGGACGTCAGCACCGACGCCTCCCTCGCGGCCGGCGGTGACACCGCGGCCACCGTCCAGCTGCTCTACGTCGTCAGTGGCCACCTGTGGCTCGTCGGCGGACTCTTCTTCGGCCTGTGGCTGATCCCGATGGGCTGGCTCGCCCGCCGCTCGGGCTGGATGCCGGCCGCGCTCGGGTGGGTGCTCATGGTCGGCGGTGTCGGGTACGTCGTCAGCACGTTCGCCGCGTACCTCCTCCCCGATGCCGGCTCCGCCCTCGACCTGCTCACCCTTCCCGCCACGGTCGGCGAGCTGTGGATGGTGGGCTACCTGGTCACCCGCGGAGTACGCCGGACGGCGCTGCCGCCGGTCGTCGGCTGACCCAGGCCGATGGGGGACCCCGTCCGACCGGACGGGGTCCCTGTCGCGCTGCCCGGTCATCCGGCGCGATCTCGACGAGCCCGCTCGCCGTGCCCCGTGTGAGCCAGGTCATCCCCAGGGAGGGATGGTTGAACGTTCAATCGTCGTTTCACCTGGTATGACCAGCTACCTCGCCCTCGCCCGCGACGCCCAGGACCTCCTGTTCAGGGAGGCCCGCACCGCCAACGCCTTCACCGACGAGCCGGTGACCGAGAAGCAGGTCGCCGCGATCTACGACCTGGTCAAGTTCGGTCCGACCGCGATGAACAGCCAGCCGCTGCGCATCCTGCTGGTCGGCCAGGAGGCCCGCGAGCGGCTGCTCAAGCACCTGTCGGACGGAAACCGCGACAAGACCGCGAGCGCCCCGCTCGTCGCGGTCCTCGCCGCGGACCTGGACTTCCACGAGAACTTGTCGCGGACCTTCCCGCACTTCCCGGGCGCGCGGGACGCCTTCGCCGACGACGTACGCCGCGAGGAGGCGGCCAGGTTCAACGCGGCGCTCCAGGCCGGCTACTTCCTGCTCGGCGTCCGCGCCGCCGGGCTCGCCGCGGGTCCGATGGGCGGGTTCGACGCGGCCGGCCTGGACGAGGAGTTCTTCTCGGGCACCGCGCTCAGGTCGTTCCTGGTGGTGAACATCGGGCACCCGGCGCCGAACGCCTGGTTCGACCGGCTGCCGCGGCTGGGGTACGACGAGGCGGTGACCGTCGCCTGACCCCACCCGGGCCCTACGCTGGGAGACCTGCAGTCTCCTTGCCAGATCGCCGTTCGAGCGGTCAGGCAAGGGTCAGCCGCAGCCGCAGCTCCCGCCGCAGCAGCCACCGGCGGACGACGCGGTCTCTGTGCCGCCACGGGCGACCGCGACCGTCGAGAGCAGCCGGACCGTGTCGTCGTGTCCCTGTGGGCAGGTTGCCGGATCGGCCGAGGCGCTCATCGGCCGTTGCTCGATGAAGGTGCTGCCGCAGGAACGGCAGCGGAACTCGTATCTGGGCACGCGGACCAGGGTACCCACTCCGCGCTCGCGCCCCCGGCCTGCCGAGTCCCACCTCCGGACGCGGGGCTCATGTGCGTCGGGTGAAGCTGATGGTGTGGTCGG